>JASGLP010000024.1 GCA_030156895.1 Eubacteriaceae bacterium
ACCACCAGGTTATTGGCTCTGGTCATGCGGGTAATACTATCCACCAGAATCACCACGTCTTTACCCTGTTCAACAAGACGCTTGCCCCGTTCCAGAACGATTTCCGCAACACGTATATGATTTTCCGGGGGCTGATCAAAGGTTGAATAAACGATATCCGCATCAACCGATCGGGAAATATCCGTCACCTCTTCCGGTCGCTCATCGACCAGTAGAATAATCAGTTCAATTTCTTTATGATTCGTCGTAATCCCATTGGCAATTTCTTTCAAAAGAATGGTCTTACCGGCTTTTGGTGGTGCAACAATCAGGCCACGCTGACCCTTTCCCACCGGTGCAAAAACATCGATGATCCGGGTTGATAAGACATCCCTGTCCGTTTCCAGAGTGATTTTCTGATTCGGAAAAATCGGTGTCAGCTGTTCAAATTTTGGTCGCTGAGCAATTTTTTCAGGCATATCACCGTTTACTGTTTCTACATAGAGCAGGGCATCATATTTTTCATTCTCACCTGACATCTTGATTTTTCCGACAATTTTATCGCCGGTTCGAAGATTAAAACGTCTGATCTGATTAGCCGGCACATAAATATCCTGATCGCCGGAGAGATAATGATTTGTTCTTAAAAAGCCATACCCGTCAGAACTGACATCAAGAATGCCTTCCTGAGAATTTTTAAAACGATCCAAATCTTTTTTATCGTCAACATAGAGGAGTCGATTAATTTTTTTTATG
This sequence comes from Eubacteriaceae bacterium, assembly GCA_030156895.1. Taxonomy (GTDB): domain Bacteria; phylum Bacillota; class Clostridia; order Eubacteriales; family Eubacteriaceae; genus Acetobacterium. The sequence continues at coordinate 736 of JASGLP010000024.1, forward strand.
ATGTCCGATGTTTTCTGACCATTGACATTTTCCAAAAACAGCATTGCTGAATATTTTTCTCCGGGCTTTGGCGGTCTGACCTTACCACTTAAGATATCTCCAGTCTCCAATTTAAATTTCTGAATTTGCGATCCTGAAATATAGACATGTTCTTCCTGTGATTTCATATCCGGTGTCTTAATAAAACCGTAACCCTCCGGGACAATTTCCAGAACACCTTCAACAACAATCACATTATCCATCGGATCCTTGATTTTGTAATAAGGCGAACGGCCATTCTCCGGCTTTTTAGCCGGACGCTTTGATTCAGTTGCCGATTTAGACTCTTCATTCTTGGGCGACTGTTCCGGCTTTTTTTCCTGAATAAGATTTAATAATTCACTTTTCTTTAAGCGACTATATTTTTCGATTCCCATCAGTTCAGCTTCTTTACGCAGCTCAACCAGGGTCAGTTGTTCCAGTGGTTTCGTGTCCAAATGATGCCTCCGAGAATAAATTTTGAAAAGTTGATCCACTTGAATCATGTAGAATAAAAAACTTGCAGATAGCTAAATGTACCACAAACTCACTTGAATGTCAAAACTGATTTAAGCACCCACACCTTGATTGACAAATTAGTAAAAACTGTGCTATATTAAGCATATAATTTGAACTGCATTGCGTTAATGATCATTATGATAGACAACTATACAGGTCAAACTGAACAGGCGATGAACCTTTCTGGGTCATGGGGCCGGGCTTTCATTTGAAAGCAACAGCGTGTGGTATACACATCTGTGGGACAGTATGTTCCACAGATGTGTTTTTTTTTAGAAAGAGAGGTCAAATATGGTTGAAAAAAATAACTTAACCGGTTTATCATCTGCCGAAGCAAAAGCCCGGCTGGAAAAATATGGTAAAAACGAGCTGATTCCTCAAAAAAAAGAAAGTATTTTAAAAAAAATATTTCACATTATTACCGAACCCATGTTTCTTTTACTGATTGCCGCAGCAGTGATCTATTTTCTCTTGGGGCAACCAGGGGATGGTGCTATCATGCTGATTTTTGTTGTTGCCATCATCAGTATCGATGTCATTCAAGAATTAAAAACCGATAAAACCATTAAAGCCCTTCAAGATTTATCAGCACCACATATTTCAGTCATTCGAGATGGTCAAGAGACTTTAATCGAAAGCGCTTATCTGGTTCCAGGCGATCTGATGCTATTGTTTGAAGGCGTGAAAATTCCAGCTGACGGTGTGATTGTCAGGTGCAATGATCTTTGTGTTGACGAATCCTTGTTAACCGGTGAAGCCGAAGGTGTTTGGAAATCAGAAAATGCCTCAGATGAAGCAACCGATTACTGGCAAAAAAACTGGTGCTATGCCGGAACCCTGGTGACTCAGGGTACAGCGACTGTTGAGGTGTTGAAAACAGGCGCCTTAACCGAATATGGAAAAATTGGCCAACACATCGCTACTACTGAGAACGAGGATACCCCCTTACAAAAACAGACCGACAAGCTGGTTCAGATCTGTGCGATCATTGCTGGTCTGCTTCTTTTAATGGTCGCCTTCTTCACTTATATGAATGTCGCTGATCATCCATTCAAAGAACGACTCATTGAAAGTATCCTATCCGGCATCACCCTGGCCATGGCTATGATTCCAGAGGAATTTCCGGTCATTCTAACTGTATTTTTGTCGATGGGAGCATGGCGGTTAGCTAAAAAGAACGCCTTAATCAGAAGGCTGCCATCTGTTGAAACATTAGGTGCTGTTTCAGTGCTTTGTGTCGATAAAACCGGAACCATTACAATGAATCAGATGACCCTGCAAGAAACCTGGACGCCGGATCTTTCAGAAAGCAATCTGATTGAATATATGGGAATGGCTTGCGAAACCGATGCTTATGATCCAATGGAAAAAGCAATGCTTTTATTCTGCGAACAGCATGGGTTCTCCAAAGAGTCTTTATTTTCCGGTCGCTTACTGACAGAATATCCATTTACTAACGAATTGAAAATGATGGGTCATGTCTGGGAAAAAAATGGTCACATCATCATTACAGCGAAAGGATCTCCTGAGCGCATCATCAGGCAATGCAATTTAGCCGATGAAAAACAGGTTGAAGTCGAAGAAAAAGTCGATCAAATGGCCCAAGAAGGGCTACGAGTTATTGCCGTTGCCACATATTTCCCAGTAGATGAGAATGATATCCCGGGAAAAATCACTGACTGCCGTTTTTCTTTTGAGGGTCTGGTTGGTCTGGTTGATCCTCCACGAGAAGGTATCAGCAAAGATATTGCCCTCTGCAACCAGGCTGGCATCCGAGTTGTGATGATCACTGGCGATAACGGCGTTACCGCTGCATCGATAGCCAAAAAAATCGGCATGCAAAAAAGTGATTCACATCTCACAGGTGCAATGATCGATGAAATGTCGGACGAAACGCTGCGCCAACAGGTCAAAAATATCAGCATTTTTTCCCGGGTAATCCCCGAACATAAAATGCGAATCGTAGATGCCTTCCGATCCAATGGTGAAATTGTCGCCATGACAGGTGATGGAGTTAATGATGCTCCCGCTCTTAAAAAAGCCGATATTGGCATCGCTATGGGTAAAAGAGGCAGTGAAGTATCCCGTGAAGCTGCCGATATGATTCTGATGGATGATAATTTCACCACAATTGTTGAAACCGTCAAAGATGGAAGACGATTATATGACAATATTAAAAAAGCTATTGGCTATGTTTTTGCAATTCATGTTCCCATCGCTTTTTCTGCCTTGTTAGCGCCAATTCTGGGCATAATACCAACCAGCCTTTTACTGTTGCCAATTCATATTGTGCTATTGGAACTGGTAATTGATCCCACCTGTTCAGTCGTGCTTGAACGTCAGCCAGCTGAGTCTAATGTGATGAAACGACCCCCACGCAAAGCAGATGCCAAAATACTTGATGCTGCTGTACTGACCAAAAGCCTTTTTCAGGGTTTTGTTATCTTCCTGGCCGCATTTGGCAGCTATTGTTTTCTGCTGAACGTGAATCCTGATAACGCTGCGCTGGCAAGATCGATGGGATTGACTGTGATTATGTTTTCGAATCTTTTTCTGGTACAGGTCAACTCGTCTTCTTATGATTCACTTTTTACTTCAATCAGAAGACTCGCTAAGGATCGTGTGATGTGGGGAGCCAATTTTTTAATGATTATTTTTATTCTGATCATACTCTATACACCCCTCAATTCTTTCTTAAAGTTATCACCTTTGACTGCCAATCAATTGCTGACCGCTCTGGCTCTTTCCGCTCTGGCCGTATTGTGGATCGAACCCGTCAAACTTATTTTGCGACAATTAAGCAAAAACCAGACAAATTAACTTTTGACACTGAATTGACACAAAACACGCTTATAATATACTTAGAATATGAGGTCAAAATAATCACTTTGACCTGGCAAAGGAGGGAGTGCAAATGAAGAAAAGGCTGATTATCATTTTATCGCTGGTCACAATGCTTGCAACTGCCGGAACGGCTATGGCTGCAGGCAGAGCCGGAAATGGGACCTGCGACGGAACTGGGCTGGGCATTGGAAACGGTGGTGTGCCGCAACATCTCAACGAACAATGTGACGGCGGGTTCATTGATGAAAATGGCGACGGTGTCTGTGACAACGCACCTGCTGAAGGCGGAATGCACCATGGTGGCAGATGGTAATAATTTTTGACTCAAACAAAACTGACGCAAGAAAGATGCCGGTTGTTTAATCTGATTTTTATCGATCAAGCAACCGGCATCTTCATATTTTTTGAAACATTCATTTATCTAACTGGTTCTTTATTCACTTACACCCAAGTTACTGACAAATAAACCCTTATTGCAACTTCCGTAAAAATGAAACTAAGTCAATACATTTAGTCACAATTATAAATTTTGAATTGTATCGGCTTCAAATCAGACTCAGTAATGTATTATTATCAAATCTGATCATCTTTTATGATCTCAATCATTATCGCATTTTCCACTCGTCTTTTTTCCAGCTCACAGCTGATTTTGTGGGGTTCCATAATTGTGCCGTTGAAATTATAGGCATTAGCATGACAGCCACCACCGCAAAAATATTTAGCCCAGCAATTTTGACAATCATCTTTCTTTAAAAGATTTCCGGCATCAAAATGTTCTTTGATCTGATGATTTGAAATGCCTGTTTTCACATGGCCCATTTTGAAAGACTCATTTCCCACAAACTGATGGCACGGATAAATATCACCTTGTGGTGTGACGGCAACGTAATCTCTGCCAGCTCCACAACCTGAAAGCCGCTTATAAGCACATGGACCTTGATCCAGTTCAACATTAAAATGGAAAAAGTTATAATCAAGTCCTTCATTTTCCTGATTCAAGTAATCAAGAGCCAGTTGATCATATTCTGACTTCAAGGCTTCCAGATCTTCTTCACGAATTGCATAATCATGGATAGGCTCAGCAACTACCGGTTCGACCGAAATGCTTTTAAAACCCTGTTGAGCCAGAAATCTTACATCCTTCGAGAAATCCAGATTGAAATGAGTAAACGTCCCGCGGATATAATGATCTTTATCGCCTCTTAAGTCTGCCATTTTTTTAATATTATTGATAATAACATCGAAAGAACCCTGATCGTTAATTGTTTTACGCATATGATCATTAATTTCTTTTCGTCCGTCCAAGCTTAAAACAACATTATCCATGGTATCGTTAAGGTACTGACGCGCTTCTTCATCAAGCAAAACACCATTGGTAGTCATTGTGTACTTAAAATTCTTTCCATTTTCTTGCGCCACCTGGTTTCCATATAAAACCAGTTCTTTCACGACATCCAAATTCATCAGTGGTTCACCACCAAAGAAATCAATTTCCAGGTTTTTTCGGTGACGCGACTGTCCAACTAAAAAATCAATTGCCTTTTTTCCAACTTCCAATGGCATCAAACATTTTTCGCCTTCAAAATCACCCTGAGCTGCAAAACAATAATTGCATTTTAAATTACAGTCATGGGCAACATGCAGACAAATCGCCTTTATAAGATCGGTATTCCCGTACTGATCGGGATTATAGTCATGTTTGCTGAAAAGAAGGCCCTCTTTGATCAAACTTTCGATTTCTGATAACGCTTCAGAAATCTCATCCTTTTTATATTTTGAACTTAAAGTATTGATGATCACTTGGTGAGAATTCTTTTCATAAAGTTCAAGAATTTCATAGGATAGATCATCCACTGTCAGAACTGAACTGGTATCCACGTCCAACACGATATTTATTCCATTTAACCGGTATTGATGTATCATTTTTACTCCTAGAATTTGGGATTTTTAATCAACGAAAAAAGGCTATCTCTTAGAGACAGCCTCCGTGCGTAGACAAACTCCGCACCGACCAATTGGATTTCGTAGTCTGCGCGCGGATTCGTACAGTTGCCCAATTTGAAAGCCCTAATATTCAGCGTTTTCCAGCAACTGTTCGCCCCGAGGCAGACAACTGAAAAGCCAATTGTCGGTGCTCAGGTATTCAATATTAGCTTTGTCTTCAGTCTGAGGCTAGCTCTTCGAGACAGCCTAAACGTTTGTTTAGTTTTCCTGTTTACATTTCTGATTGCCAACAGTACAAGATGTTTTACAAGCTGACTGACAAGATGTCTGACATTCTCCGCATCCTTTGTTTTTTACTTCTGTTAAGCGACCTTTTTTTACAAGTTTAATATGTTTCATCATAATCACCTCTATTCCTTTGTTTCGTCAATTTCTTCGTATTCCGCATCAACAACGCCGGGTTCTTCCAGCTGATCATCTTCTTCAACCAGATCTTCAGCATCAGCTGAATTAACTACTTTAGCGATGGCTGATTTAGTAATCAAAGCTTTATGGTAATCCGGCAATAATTCAATGGTTACATTTTCATTGCCGATGGCATAAATAATGCCGTAAAACCCGCCAATAGTAAGAATCTCATCTCCTGGTTTCATATTGGAGCGCATGGTTTCTACTTCTTTTCGCTGTTTGTTCTGTGGTCGAATAACAAAGAAATAGAAAGATACCAGAACCAGAATCAAAGGAAGAATCATTGTTAAATCCAATCCCATATTCATTCTCCTTATTTTATTTATTCGGTTATCCCGAATTTTTCAAAAAACTCTCGTTTGTAAGCTAATAAACGGTCATCCATTATTGCTTCACGAATTTTTCTCATCGTTACAAGTGTAAAGTATAAGTTATGATATGTCAATAACCTGGCCCCCAAAATTTCCCCGGCTTTAATCAGATGACGCAGATAAGCCCGACTATAGTTCCGACAAACGAAACAGTCACATTCCGGATCCAGCGGCGAAAAATCCTCTTTATAGGTAGCATTACGAACGACAACCTTACCGTGACTGGTAAAGGCTGTCCCGTTTCTGGCGATCCGCGTCTGGAGGACACAATCAAACATGTCAATCCCCCGTACAACGCCCTCAAACAGGGCGTCCAGTGACCCAACCCCCATCAGATAACGGGGTTTATCTTTGGGTAAAAGTGGCGTGGTGGCATCAAGCATTCGATACATTACATCCTTGGCTTCTCCAACACTTAAGCCGCCAATCGAATATCCGGGAAAGTCAATTTCCAGCAAATCTTTAACACTTTGGGCTCTTAGGTCTTCGTACATTCCACCCTGAACAATCCCAAATAATGCCTGATCATGAGGGCGTTTATGGGCTTCCTTACATCGTTTAGCCCAGCGACTGGTCATCTCCATAGACTTTTTTGTATATTCATAATCTGCCCCAGCCGGCGCACACTCATCAAAGCACATAATAATATCCGCTCCAATGGAGTTTTGCATATCAATGGACTTTTCAGGTGTCATAAAATGGCGTGACCCATCGAGATGGGAGACAAATTCAACTCCCTCTTCAGTGATTTTTCTTAAGTCGTTTAAAGAAAAAACCTGAAACCCGCCGCTGTCAGTTAAAATCGGCCGATCCCAGTTCATAAATTTATGCAGCCCGCCGGCCTTGTCCATAATCTCCTGACCCGGACGCAAGTAGAGATGATAAGTATTACCCAAAATAATGTTAGCATCCATCTCCACCAGATCTTCGGAAGTCATGGATTTAACTGTCGCCTGGGTACCCACCGGCATAAAAATCGGGGTGTTGATAACACCGTGAGGAGTATGAATTTTTCCCACCCGGGCGCCTGTGTCCTTACATTCCTTAATCAGTTCATATCGAAACTCGTTCAATCTTTGTTACTCCTTATTTTTCTCTCAATTATAGCCAATTATTGATTCTCAGCCTTATATTTCACTTGCTCTTCAATCAAAGCCGGGGCGCTCCGCTTCTTGCCATAAATAAACATGGCATCGCCAAAGCTGAAAAAACGGTATTTTGCTTCCACTGCCTGGCGATAAGCCGCCATCACCGCCTGGTGTTCGTAAAAAGCCGACACCAGCATTAAAAGCGTTGACTCCGGCAGATGAAAATTAGTGATCAGAGCATCAACTACCCGCCATTCATAGCCCGGATAAATGAAAATATCGGTGGAACCGGCATAGGCTTCAACCTGACCCTGGTGTATATTGGCGTTACTTTCCAGCGTTCTCACTGAGGTAGTTCCCACGGCAATAACCCGACCGCCCTTTTTTTTGGTCTCACGGACTAGTCGAGCGGTTTCTTCTGAAACCTCAAAATACTCTTCATGCATGTGATGTGCTTCAATCTGATCGGTTTTAACTGGTCTAAAGGTTCCGATCCCCACATGAAGGGTTACCTCTGTGACTGTTACTCCCTTTTTTTCAATTTCTTCAATCAGATCCGGGGTAAAATGAAGTCCTGCCGTAGGTGCCGCCGCTGACCCCTCAATCTTGGCATAGACCGTCTGATAACGCGTTTTATCCTCTAGGGTTTCATGAATGTATGGGGGTATCGGCATCAGGCCAATTTGCTCTATAATTTCCTCGAATATTCCTTGGTAATCAAAGCGGATAATCCGCAGACCACCTTCGGTGGTTCCCACAATCTCACCCGAAAGATCAGGGCTGAAACGAATTTTTGACCCAATTTTTGCGCGCTTGCCGGGCTTGACCATAATTTCCCATTCATGAGCAGCCAGATGCCTTAACAAAAGGATTTCCACCTGTCCGCCGGTATCCTCTCTTTTTCCAAAGAGCCGGGCCGGCAACACCTTTGTATTGTTCATCACCAACAGATCACCGGCTTTTAAATAATCCAAAAGATCATAAAAATGCTGATCCTTTATTTCTCCAGTCTCTCTGTTGATGATCATCAGACGGGATTCATCTCTTTTCTCCAGCGGATGCTGGGCAATTTGCGCCTCCGGCAAATCATAATAAAAATCCGATTTATTCATTCACTTCTTCCTTGTCTGTCTCAAATGACATCTTTACTTGAAAATTATTTTCTTCTTCCGGTACCAATAAACCCAGATGTTGATAGCCACGAGGTGTAATCATCCGACCACGCGGTGTTTTGACCAAAAATCCCAGTTGGATCAGATAGGGTTCATAGACTTCTTCGATGGTATTTTTTTCTTCACCAATGGCCGCCGCCAAAGTATCAAGCCCCACCGGCCCACCAGCGAATTTTTCGATGATGGCCAGCAGCATAATGCGATCAATCTGATCCAGACCCACAGCATCCACCTCAAAAAGATCCAGTGCTTCCCGCGTTGATGATAAATCAATCACACCCCGCCCTTCAATTTCACAATAGTCTCTGACCCTTTTTAAGAGGCGGTTGGCAATTCGCGGTGTGCCCCTTGACCGGATGGCCAATTCTCGAGCCCCTTCATCATCAATTTTTACATCCAGAATCCCTGATGACCGGCTGATGATTTTTGCCAGTTCATCGGCATTATAAAGCTCCAGTCGCTGGATCACGCCAAAACGATCTCTCAGCGGTGAGGTTAAAAGCCCCACCCGGGTGGTCGCCCCGATTAAGGTAAAGGGCGGCAGTTCCAGCCGAATCGACCGGGCTCCTGGACCTTTACCAATCACAATATCCAGGGCAAAATCTTCCATGGCCGGATAAAGCACTTCCTCAACCGACCGCTGCAGTCTGTGAATTTCATCGATAAAAAGTATATCGCCTTCTTTTAAAGCGGTTAAAATCGCCGCCAGGTCTCCGGCTTTTTCGATAGCCGGACCGGAGGTAGTCTTAATGCCCACGCCCATTTCGTTGGCGATGATATTGGCCAGCGTCGTTTTCCCTAGCCCCGGCGGCCCATATAAAAGGACATGATCAAGGCTCTCACTTCGTTTTTTCGCCGCCTTGATAAAAATATCCATCTGCTTTTTGACCCGTTCCTGGCCGACGTATTCACTCAATCCCTGGGGACGCAGGTTTTTTTCGATATCAAGATCCTGCTCAGTAAAATCCGTGGTGATGATTCGATCTTTCATTGCCTACCTCCCCTTCAGCGGATTAGCGCCACGCAAAGCTCTGGCAATCAGTTCCTCCAGAGCCAACTCTTCTGAATAGATGTTTTTAACCATCTGTGACGCTTCCTGTTCCATAAAACCCAGTCCTAACAGGGCTTCGGTGGCTTCCTGAGCCAGACTATCAGTTTTTAATCCAATTAAAACATCCGTTTTTTCCAGCGTCACATCTTTATAGCGGTCTTTCAGTTCCAGAATAATCCGACTGGCTGTCTTAAGGCCAATTCCCGGCGCCTTGGCAATAGCTTTAGGATCATTCTTTAATATATGCATAATCAATTCACTTCTTGAAAACTGCGATAAGAGACCCATGGCGGCCTTGGGACCGATCCCCGAAATGCCTATCATGGTGCGAAACATTTCCCGTTCATCGGCTGTCAAAAATCCATACAAGGCATGTTCGTCTTCTTTAATGACCTGGTGCAGATAAAGCTTGACCTCCGAATTGATAAGCGGCAGCTCCATCATAGTGGTATTGGAGACTTTTATGAGATAGCCGATCTTCTGACATTCCACCACGATCGAATCACTGTAGTTTTCTTTGAATGTGCCAATAATATACTCGTACATGATGCCTCCTTGTCCCCTTGTGTTTTCATGTAATTCAACTCTGACTATTCTATCAGATCTCAGATATTTTTCAACCACAAGACTAAATAAAAAGCTGCCAAAGGAAACATTATTTCCTTTGGCAGCTTTTTTCAAATGTCCCAAGAGATGTCCTTCATTTTTGACGCCCTAGCGCATGCCAGGTGGGTGTCTTGTCTCTGGTTTCTGCCTTCCACTGAAAAAGCGAGGCCCGACATCTGCCAGCGAACAGTCAGACTCCCTATTAAAAGATGTAGGTTCAAAAATAAAGTAGGTCGACAATCACCTTGGGATAGTCTTATTATACATGCTTTCGCTCTAAATTTAAAGAGCAAATTTTTATCATGAAGAAACAGCTTTTAGCTAATGATATTTCTCCCCCCCCGCACCGACCAATTGGATTTCGTAGTCTGCGCGCGGATTCGTACAGTTGCCCAATTTGAAAATAATAATCAAAAGGTTTTCCAGCAACTGTTCGCCCCGAGGCAGACAACTGAAAAGCCAATTGTCGGTGCTCAGGTATTCATTAAAACTCTTTGTCTTTAGTCTGCACGCCTTAACTAATGATTTCAAGCGCTGATCGGACATTGTCAACTGCCATTAGCTCCATGTCTTTAACGCTTAAACCACGGAGATTGCCCTTGGGAATAATACAGCGTTTAAAGCCTAGTTTTGCACCTTCCATTAGTCGTTTTTCCATCTGAGAGATGCTGCGGACTTCGCCGGTCAAACCCACTTCCCCCAAAACCATTAGATCATCGGGGATTTCAAATTCTCTAAGACTTGAGTAGAGCACCGCAATCACCGCCAGATCCAGCGCCGGTTCGTCAATTCGAATGCCACCAACCACATTGATATAAGCGTCATAGGAGGACAAATCAATACCCAATCGCTTCTCCAGAATCGCCATCAATAAAACCATGCGGTTATGGTCCATCCCCGTTGCCATCCGTCGGGGATTACCAAACCCCGATGAAGAGATCAGACCCTGCAGCTCAACCAAAAGCGGCCGACTGCCTTCCATACAGGGAATTACTACAGATCCGCAGGTATTTTCGGGTCGGCTGTCCAGCATCATCTCAGAAGGGTTAGCGACGGTCTGCAAACCGTATTGTGTCATCTCAAAAATACCAATCTCATTCGTTGAGCCAAAACGATTTTTAACCCCTCTGAGCACCCGATAGGTATGATATTTTTCACCTTCAAAATAAAGAACCGTATCCACCATATGTTCCAGCACCCGGGGACCGGCGATATTGCCTTCTTTTGTGACATGTCCCACCAGAACCATGGCAATATTGTCTTTCTTGGCCACCTGCATCAACGCTCCAGTGTTTTCCCTAATCTGACTCACGCTGCCTGGAGCTGATGTAATATCCGGACTGTACATGGTCTGGATGGAATCAATAATGACAATAGCCGGATTTATTTCCTCAATGGTTTTAAGAATATAGGGTATATTAATTTCTGAAAGAAAGAGGATATTATCCGATTTTACCTTCATGCGCTGACCACGCATTTTAAGCTGCTGTTCAGATTCTTCACCGGAAATATACAAAACCTTTTGTCCCTGATCACCCAGACTCTCTGTCACCTGTAACAGCAGGGTAGATTTGCCAATCCCCGGATCGCCGCCCAGTAGAATCATCCCCCCCGGTACAATACCGCCACCCAGCACCCGATCCAGTTCTGAGTTTAACGTTTTGATCCGGTTTTCACCGGAATAAGTAATTTCCTGTATCGATTTAGGTTTGGAATAAACACCGCGCTCACGAGTGCTTGATGCTTTTGCGCCAGCAGAAAAGTCGGTTTCTTCGACCAGCGAATTCCATTCTCCGCATTCGGGACATTTCCCCATCCATTTTGCCGCATTATAACCGCAGCTCTGACAGACATAGATTGTCTTTTTTTTCGCCATGACGCCTCCTTATTCCATCCATTTGTAAATCAGATAGCCAATCAAACCACCGATCAGATTGAGAATAATATCATCAATATCGGCTCGTCGGCTGGTCAAAAAGAAAAACTGGACCACTTCAATTAAAGCGGTGCTGCCAAGACAAACCAGAAAAATCTCCACAAAGCCCACTTTATTCTTACGACTTAGTGGATATAATAATCCCATTGGCACAAATAACAAAATGTTTCCAAATAGATTGATAAAAGAAGAGGTAAACACGTTCATGATGATTTCTTTTATGTCGGTGGGATTGGTTGCCAGATAATCCCAGTCAATAATGCCGTTTTCGACAATGTCATAAAAAAAGTTATCGATGCTGGTGATGGGCACCAGATTATAAGTTGTTTCATAGGTAATATTGCTGCTATCCGGTAAAAGTGTCATCATAAACAGACCAATCAGATAGGCTAAAAAGACAAGTTTGATCATAAACCTGGCCCGATTATTTTTTATCATACCAATTTCCTCTCGTTTTTTTAAGACAATCTATTATATAAAAAAAACCTTTAAACTTCCACAGAAATTTAAAGGTTGTAAATTTTTTGTAAACACTATTTTATAAGTCCAGTTTCATATCGCCGTCTTTAATCCAGTTTTTGGCATATAAGAGCCGATAAAATAGATAGGTTAAAAGCGCCGGCAGGATAAATTGTAACAAAGCAATGCCCAAGACGATACTGGTTATGGAATCGCCTGCTTCCGTCATGGCCATGACCGTTCCAATTTGACCCACAAAACCACAGGTTCCCATGCCCGCTGCCACCGACGTATTTTTCATCTGAAAAACGGTGGTCGCCAATGGTCCTAAAAACAATGAGGCTAGGGTTGGCGGAATCCAGATTTTAACGTTTTTAATGATATTGGGCATCTGGATCATAGAGGTGCCAATGCCCTGAGCGGCCAAGCCACCAACGCCATTATCTTTGAAGCTTTGGATAGCAAAACCAACCATTTGGCAACAGCAACCCACCGTCGCTGCACCTGCTGCCAGGCCGGAAAGGCCTAACATAATACAGAGCGCGGCGCTGGAAATGGGCAAGGTTAAGACAATTCCAACCACCACGGCAATGACAGCCCCCATGATAATTGGCTGTTGGATAGTCGCCCACATAATCAGATCACCAAGCCCGGTCATTAAGGCACCAATAGGTGGGCCAACGATCGAAGCCGTTAGGGCGCCAACGATCATGGTGACAAATGGCGCAACCAAAATATCCACCTTGGTTTCCCCGGCAACCGCTTTACCAAACTCGGTTCCCACCACCGCTGCAATAAAAGCACCAGCAGGCCCGCCAAGGGTATTTCCCAGAGCTCCGCCAATGGTGATCGAAAACATAACCAGGGGAGGCGCTTTTAGACTATAGGCCACCGCTACTGCAATCGCCGGTCCGGTCATCGCCTGTGCGACCGGCCAAACAGTTTCTGACAGGAAGGGAATATGAAATAAAATACCGATCTGATTTAAAATACTGCCCATCAATAGCGTTGCGAATAAACCAAAGGCCATAAATTTCAGGGCGTCCAGAAGATAACGCTCAACCGAGAAAACTATGTCCTTTTTAGCCAGAAAATCCTTGAATCCGGAATATTTCTTTTCTTTTTCCATCAATGTTCTCCAATTCATTTTAGTTATGTAAAAGTGAACGGCATCATAGCCATTTCACTGGAGCAAAAGAAAAAATACCGAAAGAGATCCTCCGATATTTTTATTCTTCTGTTTTAAACTAAAATACATTATTGTATCCACACTAATTTAAAACGCTTTTTATTTCCTATGATTATACAGGAAGTTGCATTGTTTGTAAAGTAAATTGCATTAAGTTAATTATCTAACAATCTCTTAACGGGACATTAACATAAGCAGAGGCTTCCTGACGCCATTCAAACTGTCCATTGGTCTCCTCGGTGATCCAATCTAAAAAGCCCTGTGTATCAGCTTCCGGAATCTGAAAAAACAAGGTGACCTTGTCTTCAAAGCTTTCTGAAACCGGTAAAAGACTTTTCTCTGTCAAATGATTAATCAAACCACCGTATAATGGATAAGCAACTTCAATGTAGATCTGGCTGGAAAACTGTTTTTTTATAAGCTGGGAGGCTTTAATGACATCGGCCGCCCCGCCGCCATAAGCTCTGACCAGACCACCGGTTCCCAGCTTGATCCCGCCAAAGTAGCGAATGACCACCACTAAAACATCTTTTAGCTCTTGATGATTGATGACTTCAAGGATTGGTTTGCCCGCTGTTCCAGCCGGCTCACCGTCATCTGTCGCTTTCTGTCTCAGCGGCGTGGTATTAAGAACATAGGCCCAGCAAATATGGGTGGCTTTGTAATGCTTTTTGTGAAGATCTGCTATTACCGCCTCTACCGCTTCTTCATTTTCAACATGAAAAGTGAAATTTAAAAAGCGGGATTTTTTGATCTCAATTTCCGTTTCAACAGCTTCCAGAATGGTTTTATAATCTGCCACTGCTTAACTCTCTTTCTGAATTAAATATTTTTCGACGCGATGAATAGGAAAATCAGCGGTCACTTCAATTTTCACCAGAGACCCGTTCTCCTCATAACTCAGCTCCAGAACGACTTTTTTCTCGTGCAGAAAAGCCATGGTTTTAGTATCTTCGTAGGGAATTAAAAGGCTTTCCTCACGGCGGCTGCCCAGCAACTGGCCGGTAATTTTTTCCAGCAGCTCATCCAGGCCAATTCCTTCTTTAGCCGAAATATAAACGTCATTTTCTTCCGCTTCTAAACTCTGCCGACTTTCCCCGCTAAGCTGGTCTATTTTATTGTAGACCAGAATAATCGGTCGGTCACACACATTTAATTCTTTTAAAACCCCATTAACCACTTGGATCTGTTCTTTAAAATGGGGATTGGAAACATCCACCACATGTAATAAAAGATCCGCCATTTCCACTTCTTTTAAGGTGGTTTTAAAGGCATTGACCAGTTCATGGGGCAGTTTATCGATGAAACCGACCGTATCAGAAATCAGATAGGCATGTTTTTCATGACTGACCTTTCTAAGTGTTGAGTCTAAGGTGATAAAGAGGCCATCCTGCATCACCGCCTGGCTGTCAGTCAAGCGGTTAAAAAGCGTTGATTTGCCTGAATTGGTATAACCGATCAGGCTGACTGTTTTGACACGGTTCTTTTGTCTCTGCAGGGCATTGAGTTCGTTGGATTTTTCAATTTTTTTGTTTTTGGCTTCCAGTTCTTCAATCTGCCGTCTGATATGACGGCGATCAGTCTCCAGCTTCTTTTCACCGGGGCCACGGGTGCCAATCCCCCCACCGGTTCGTGACATGACAATCCCCAGCCCTTTTAAATGGCTCATCCGGTATTTCTGCTGAGCCAGCTCAACCTGCAGCTTGCCTTCACGGGTTGTAGCATGTTTGGCAAAGATATCTAAAATCACGGTTGTACGATCGATGGTTTTAGTCGAAGTCAGGCTTTCAATGTTATGAATCTGACGGGCGTTTAGCTCATCGTTGGTGACAATCACATTGATATCATTATTTTGAATCATTTTGGTAATTTCCTGAATCTTTCCTCTGCCCAAGTAGAAGGTCGGGTCGATCTGGCTGCGGTTCTGAACCACACTCTTCACTACTTTTCCCCCAGCTGTCAAGACAAGCTGTTCAAGCTCCTTCATTGATTCATCAATCCCGATTCCTTTCTGAGTAGTCGAAAGGCCTAAAAGCAGCACTCGCTCTTCTTCATTTTCTATTTCAAAAATACGGTTGGGATCATTTTTTATAAAGCGGTTGGCCTTTAAGACAAACTGTTCCAAAGGAAAAGCATTAAGCTTTTTCAGCGAATTAAATAAACCCTGGCGGTAGACGATTTGATCTTCCATCACCATGGGAATTCCCATCCCAAACAGGGAGGGGGTTTTAGCCTCGACACCAACGGCAACAATGCACTGCAGCCACTGGCCTTTTGCCGCTGAAAAATCCTCGGCTGAAAGCCGGGGATTGCCGCCGGGATGCGTATGGATGACCCGGTAGCGGTTTAAGCTTTTAACATGGGATTCCATCTGCTTATCACCCACGGCCACGTTGGCTGCATCCCCGACATTAACCCAAAGAATGCGATTTTTATCGCTGGTGCCAATTAAGATTTCGCGTCCGGTTTCAAGCGTTAAGTCTCTCAAAGTCTCAAAGACATCCTGATCCAGCAGGCTTTCCATTTCAATTCCCACCAGGTCATCCAGACGCTGTTTTAGAGATTTTTTCAGATCGTTTTTATTGCCGTTCATAGGATAATTATTTCGGCATCCGAAACAGCTGTCGTCATCATATCAACCATGATTTCCTGAATGCTTTCTTCTGATTTTTCAATCGCTGAAACCTTTGGTTTTGTTTCCGGGTGTTTTGGTACAAAAATGGTACAACAGTCTTCATATGGTAAAATTGACGTTTCGAAGGTTCCGATTCTCTGGGCAATTTCAACAATTTCGGTTTTATCAAAACCAATCAAGGGTCTAAAGACCGGAATATTAGCTACCGCATTGGTAGCGCCTAACCCCTCCATGGTCTGGCTGGCCACCTGACCCAGGCTTTCCCCGGTAATCAGGGACTTGGCACCTTCTTTTTCGGCAATCATCTCAGCAATTCGCATCATGTAACGCCGCATAATAATGGTCGTTTGCCTTGGCGGACACAGTTCCACTATTTTTGTCTGAATTTCCGTAAAAGGCACCACATATAGTTGAATCTTGCCACAGTACTGACTCATAATTTTCGCCAGATCAACAACCTTCTGTTTAGCCCGGTCGCTGGTATAAGGAAAGCTGTGGAAATACACACAGGTCAGCTCCACCCCTCTTTTGGCCATCTGATAGCCGGCAATCGGGGAGTCGATCCCGCCGGACAGAAGCAGTGCCCCTTTGCCGCTGCACCCTACTGGCAGACCACCGTTGCAGGAAATAAACTGATGATACATATAGGTCTGCTCCCGAACTTCCACCCAGAGATTAAAATCCGGCTCAAAAAGATCCACCTTTAAATCTTCAAAAGCGTCTAAAATAACGCCGCCCAATCGTCTGCCGATTTCCGGTGATTGAATGGGAAAGCGTTTATCTCCCCTTTTGGCTGTCACTTTAAAGGTTTTAGCGTCTGAGACTTCCGCCATCATCTTAATCGCCTGCTCTTCAATAACGTCCATCTTTGATTCTATAACAATAGCAGGACTGATAGAAATAATGCCAAAAACTTTTTGCACGCGTTGCATTGCTTCTGAAAGCTCTGCTTCGTTAATCGATACAATGATCCGCCCCTGTATTTTTTTTACCTTGGCCGACTCAAATCTTCTTAAGGTATTTTTGATGTTTTTCACCAGTAAATCTATGAAATAACGTCTATTAAGTCCTTTCAGTGCAATTTCTCCATAACGCACTAATATTACATGTTCCATATTATTCTCCTGTTTCTATTTTCGTTTAGGCCGGATCAGTTTTCTTAAAGAGTTGACCGATTTTTCGATCTGTTCAGCCGTATATTCAAGGTCCTGATCGGTGATGTCTTTGGAAAAGCTGATCCTGATCGTGCCTTCTTTAAAATCTTCCGGCAGTCCAATGGCCTTTAAAACATATTGTTTTTCTTTTTTATGGGAAGAGCAGGCTGAGCCTGTCGATACAAAGATACCGGCACCTTCCAGGCTATGCAGCAGTACCTCGCCCCGAACCTGATTAAAAGAAACATTTAAAATATAGGGGCTTCCCTGGCCGTTTACTTTTATATCCGTCAGCCGCTTATCAAGCATTTCAATTAACTGATCGCGCATCCTTTGAAGAAGCTCCAGATCCTGTAAGTAAATGTCTTTTCGCAGGTTAATCGCTTCATCAAAGCCTAAAATCCCTGGCACATTCTGCGTTCCCGAACGCAGCCCCTGTTCCTGACCACCGCCTAATAAAAGCGGCTTGGTCATCAATCCTTTTTTAAGATAAACCGCTCCCGCCCCTTTGGGGCCAAATATTTTGTGGGCACAAATGGTAATGGCATCCAAGCGGCAGGCTTTTATATCAAGCGGGATTTTCAAATAGCCCTGGACAAAATCGCTGTGAAAGAGACATTTGGGATAGCTTTTTTTGATCAGCTGGCCAATGGCCTGAAGATCCTGAATGGTTCCCAACTCGTTATTCACGCCCATAATCGAGACCAGGATAGTATGTTCGTTTAAAGCAGCCTGTAAATCCTCCATGGCAATCAGACCATTTTCATCCACCTCAAGAAAAACCACATCGATCCCGTGGCTCTGATAAAAGGAAAAAACATCCAGGACTGAAGGGTGTTCAATGGCGGTGGTGATAATACGCATCTTTTCTCGTCGGCTCTTTTCCACAATACCGCGAATAATCATATTGTTACCTTCAGTACCGCCAGAAGTGAAAATCACTTCACTTTCCTGACAATTAATGGTTTTGGCAATATTTTTTCTGACTGCGGCAATTGCTTGTTCCGCCTCCATCCCTAAACGATGAAGTGATGAGGGATTGCCGTAGTAAAGCTTTGAGGCCTGGCTGACCCGGTCGATGACGCGCTGGTCCATGGGGGTTGTTGCCGCATAATCCAGATAAATTTCTTTCTGCATGGTTCTAGCACTCTTCATCCATAAAAATCCGGCTGCCCATAGCCTTTCGCTGGCCCTGATATTTACCCTGATAGGGATTTAAGGCTATATCATCCATTTGAGCGAAAACCAGCTGACAGATTCGGCGGCCTTTTTCCAGTCGAATCGGCAGTCTATTGGCGTTATAGAGCTCCAGTGTAATCTCACCTTCAAATCCTGGGTCTACCCAACCTGCATTCTGAATAAAAAGTCCCATTCGTCCGATGGAGCTGCGGCCTTCCACAAAAGCAGTCAAATCGCAGGGCAGCTTTATATACTCCATGGTTGTCGCCAGCAAAAAGGAGTTGGAGGGAATAATAATTTCATCCGCCTCCATTGAGATATACTTAATTTCATCTGTTAAGGACATGGCTTCAAAACTGTTTTCATCAAGCTTTAAGAACGATGTACCCAAGCGGATATCCACCGAAGCTGGTTGCACCTGATTTTTTTCCAGGGGATCAATGACCAATTCCCCTGATTCAAGATATTTATAGATCGTTTTATCTGATAATATCATAATTCCTCCAAATTTCTATATTCAAGGAGCTCCTGACAAGGCCTTCTTTGAGACATTAGTCAGCCCTTTGTTTGCTAAAAGCGTTACATTTTCACATTTTATTTCCATCGATTAAAATAAAACAGCTGTAAAAAACACCCTCTATTTTAGGGTCTGTTAGAGATTGACCACTGTCACACCGGAACCACCTTCGTTCATGGCACCCAATCTAAAATCTTCAATCTGCTTAGAATCCTTCAAATATTCATGAATTATCTGTCTTAACCGACCGGTTCCTTTACCGTGGACAATCATTAGCTGTTTGCTGCCGGAAAGTACCGCATCATCCAGCATTTTTTCTACCAGTAATAAGGCCTCTTCGCCATTCTTTCCGCGCAGATCAAGTTTAGTTTCCATCACATGACGATCAGTTTTTTTGTAAGTCACCTGTTTCTCTTGGGTTTTACCTACCGCCCGGGAAGGCGAAAGATCAGCCACATCCAATTTTAACTTCATCACTTCAACCTGAACCATGACTTTTTGATCATTCGGCAGCAGTTTGACAATCTCACCTTCTCGCCTGAGACTGTTGACAAAAACCTTCATCCCCACCACAAGATCCGTAAATTCAAAATGATCCTGCATCAAATCTCGGGGATCGCCACCGAATTCGTAGATGTTTTTTTCTTTTTCTTTAATCCGTTTTCGGATCGCTTCCAGCTGTTTATTGTCTTTAACCGAATTGGCTGTAGCTTCCTGAATAGAACGGATTTCGCGGTAGATTTCTTCGGTTTCTTCACGGGTTTTTTTGACAATCTCCATGGCTTCCAGCTGAGCCTTTTCAATCAAAGCTTTTTGTTCCAGCAGAGCCTGATCGTAGTCTTCCTTCATTTTTTTATTAAGCGCATCCGCTTCCTGTTTTAGCCTTATAACCGCGTCATGTTCGGCTTCGGTTTTTCTTCTTTTCTCATCGATTTTAATCAGCGTTTCTTCAAAACGAATCGCTTCCGACTGGATCAGCTCTTTGGCATTATCAATAATCTGGTCACTCAAACCCAAGCGGGCGGCAATTGAAAAAGCATTGGATTTTCCCGGTACCCCAATCAAAAGACGATAGGTTGGCCGTAAGGTTTTTACATCAAATTCCACACTGGCATTGACAATTCCCGGCGTCACCAGAGCAAATTCCTTTAACTCGCTGTAATGGGTAGTTGAAAGACTGGTAACGCCCCGCTTATGCAGGCCATCCAAAATTGAGATCGCCAAAGCTGCCCCTTCGGTGGGATCGGTTCCGGCACCCAGTTCATCAAATAAAACCAGGGCATTTTCATCGGCTTCATTTAGAATTTTAACAATATTGGTCATATGAGAGGAGAAAGTCGAGAGACTCTGTTCGATACTCTGTTCATCACCAATATCAGCAAAAACGTTTTTAAAAAGCCGGGTTTGGCTGCCTTCCCGGACTGGTACAAAAAGGCCCGCCTGAATCATTAAGGTTAATAGTCCAACCGTTTTTAAGGTAACTGTTTTTCCACCTGTGTTCGGTCCGGTAATCACCATCGTATCAATCCCCGGTTCAAAAATAATATCTGAAGCGACTACCTGATCACCAGGAATCAGCGGATGTTTGGCGCGCAGGAAAGAAATTGCGCCTTTCTCCTGTACTGTCACCTTTTCGCCACCAGTGGCCAAGGCCAGTTTGGCTTTTCCAAAAATAAAATCGAGCTCAATCAGCAGCTCATAATCCGGGGCTATCACCTGGCGGTAATCAGCCACTCTTGCGGTCAGCTCTTTGAGAATCCGAATCATTTCCTGTTCTTCTTCCGCCACCAGAATTTTAATATCATTATTCAATTCAACCACGGCCAGAGGTTCAATAAAGAGGGTCGCGCCACTGGCCGACTTATCCAGAACAATCCCCGGCACCTGATTTCGATATTCCTGTTTGACCGGAACCACATAGCGGTTATTCCGAATCGTGATGATTTTTTCCTGCAGCACTTTATCATAGCTGGAAGAATTTACCATACTGTTTAGTTTATCGTTAATACGATTGTTTTTAAATTGCATTTCCCGACGAATTCGCGATAGCTCCCGAGAAGCCGTGTCAGCCATTTCTTCGGGCCCGAGAATTTTACGACTAATCTCCTTTTCCAACTCGGCACAGTCATCCATGGCCGCAAAGGAATCACCCAAAAGAATGAGACTTTCCATCTGGGTATCTGCCTCATAGAAATTTTTCAAATCTCTGATAATGCGCAAGAGGGACGCAATAACTAGCAGCTCACCCATGGACAGCATGGAACCAATGGCACTGCGTTTTAAATAATCTCTGACATCCTTGACCGGCGCAAATGGGGGGCGGCCATTTCGCAGGATCATTCCCATCGCTTCATGGGTCAGATTAAGGGCGTGATTGACCGCCACCAGACTTTCGTGAGGTTTTAAGGCTGCGGCCTCTTCCCTCCCGCCTTCGGTCACACAGCTTCCCTTTAGCTGTTCGATAATTTTATTATATTCCAATACATTAAGACTTTGTTGATCCAAGCTATATCACTCCTCGTTTAAAACTTCCTCTAGTCACTTTTGTCGCCAATTGAGGCTCAATGACTTTTTCCTTTTTCATTAGCTTCTGAAAGTAATTAAAAACCATTTTAATTGTGGCGACATCTTCGTTAACGACTCGTATTCGCCAGGTTGAGACACCATCTTTTTCACTAAGCGGATCTGAAAGCAGAAGGCAGTCCCCATTATAGATATGAATTAATCCATTTTGACCGCGACGCACCGGGAATGAAAATCCCCGTTCATCAATCAAAGTTCCTGACTTGTTTTGTTGACAGTCCCCATGACAACTTCTGCAGGCAAAGGGACATTTTTTACTGATCATCAGTTTCTGATGACCATAAACTCCCAGTACCATTGGGAGAAGACCTTTGCTGCCGATGTCTTTTATTTCCTGATCTTTTAATTCCGGCGAACAGACCAGAGACCGAATCCCCCACTTTTGAAGGGCTGCTACTGCCCGACTGTTAAAAACATTAAAAGACGCATCCGCCTGCAAATTATAGCCATGATCCTTGAGCAGTTCAAGGCTTTCAAAATTTGCCAGCAACAAGCCATCGGCACTATCTTTCAAATCACCAGATACACGAAAAGTACCAAGCATTTCTTTATGCTGATCATTCATTAGCTGGGGCAGTGAATACAAAACATTAATGCCACTTTTTTTCAGGTTACGGCTGATCTCAAAAATCGTCTTGTCCTGCTGATCAAGACGTAACGGCAAAACGAGTTCTAAATTGTCAGTGTTTTTCATGTCAGCTAAAAGGTCTTCCAAATACAGATCATTCGGCATTTGTTCGAATTGAACTGAGATTCTCGGCACCAAGTCTAACTTACCGATCGGCTCCATTTCTTTTTCCGGCCTCACACTGATTACTTTTGTCGTCTGACTAAAAGCCGCTAAACTCTCATTTCTTAGGGCATTGAGCTGACTTTTCGATAAAAAGAGGCCATCCTGACACGTTACTTCAATACTTTTTAACACAAAATCACTTCCGCCGAGTCGGCTCATCTGCGCTTTTATCAAATCAACTGTCAGGGGATTTTTCTGAGCGGGCTGAGGAATCTGGCTACCTGAAAATACAATATTGCGCCTCTGATTAAAAACTTGCACCTGAGGATAGGTATCCGCCATGATTTTTACAACCATTCCAATTTCCTGCTCCGGGATTTTTATGTCTGCCAGTGCCGCTTCTCTTAAATTTTTCATCAGACCAGCATCAAAATTTCTATAAACCGGCATGCCCTCTTTATAGCTTCCTTTAACTGGAATCAGAATATCCTGATGGCCAGTACATTTTTCAAGCGATTGTCCATCAGGTAAAAAGATCCGATCAACCCGACTGCCAATCTTCCCATCATGGCCAAATGACAATCCATCTCCGACTGCAATATCAACCCCTTTATCAAGCTTTATGGGCAGATTATAATAAGCTTTTGAAACCTTTTT
The DNA here is from genome assembly GCA_030156895.1 of Eubacteriaceae bacterium. Taxonomy (GTDB): domain Bacteria; phylum Bacillota; class Clostridia; order Eubacteriales; family Eubacteriaceae; genus Acetobacterium. The sequence continues at coordinate 23,859 of JASGLP010000024.1, forward strand.
TATTTTTCCGACATGGCCAATTTTAATACCACGGTTTTTCCCCACCAGGGGATTAAGAATCTGGTAATCACCCATTAAATGGCCAGGGCTAAAGTCGCGGTTAAAAACTTGCATTACTTCCTGATCATCAACATGAACTTTTGAGCCTTCTGCGATCTGATCAAGCCCCTGTCGATAAGCGTGGGTCACCCCATAAACATATTCCGGAGTCTTCATCCGACCTTCTATTTTTAAGGCATCAACACCGGTGGCAACAATGTCCTCCAGATTATTTAAGGTATTTAAGTCTTTAGGACTTAAGAGATAGCCCTTTTTTATCTCCTGATTTTGTTCATCCAGCAGACGATAGATTTTACGACAAGGCTGGGCGCATAGACCGCGGTTCCCACTACGTCCACCAATCTGACTGCTCATCAGGCATTGACCGGAATAGGCATAACAAAGCGCTCCGTGGATGAAAATCTTCAATTCCGCAGAGCATTCTTCTTTTATCCGAACAAGATCCGCTAAAGGCATCTCCCGGGGCAAGACGACACGAGAAATCCCCAGCGATTCAAAAAAACGTACTCCCTCCAGGCCATAGACCGTTAACTGCGTACTGGTTTGCAAACTGATCTCCGGATAAATGCTTAAAATCCAGTCAATCAGACCCAGATCCTGAACAATCAGACCGTCAACCGACAGGTCATGGTAAAAAGCCACTTCTTCCTTCACTGCCTGCCATTCCGATTCTTTAATCAGCGTGTTGAGTACAATATATATTTTTTTTCCGGTAGCCTTGGCTAAAGCGACCACCTGCTTCATTTGATCCGTCGTCAGATTACCGGCATTCTGTCTGGCGTTAAAATTTTTTCCGCCCAAATAAATGGCATCAGCGCCACCATTGATAGCCGCATAGACCGATTCCATGTTTCCCGCCGGTGCCAGCAGCTCGGGTATTTTCTTCATTCTTACCTCTTATGTATTTACTAAAACTTAATTATAACACAGCTTTCCAAAAGCCACTACAAATCCCAAGCGATTTTTAATCTTTTAATGCCTAAACTGATTGCTTCTTCTGATAATGAACCAAATCCCAATATAACGGTTGCTCGGAATGTATCAGGTATCCCGGTTAAAAAATAGCTGGATGCAGGATAGACCCTGACCCCCTGTTGAAGCGCTTTCTTAATCATCTGATCTTCATCCAGTCCATTTTTTAATGAGACCAGCAGATGATGGCCGGCTTTTTCACCGCTGATTTTGATTTTCTTTTGATATTTTTTCAAGGCTTCATTAAGAAAATCATGTTTTTCCTTATAAATTTTTCGCATCCGATTAAGGTGCTTTTCGTATTGTCCGCTTGCAATAAATCGAGCCAACAATTTCTGTTCGAGTGTCGATACTGATGAACCAATCCCTTCGTAAATCTCCAGATAACGGTTCTTTAAATCCTCCGGCAAAACCATATAGGAAATCCGAAAGGAAGGCGCCACCGATTTTGAAAAAGTTCCCATATAAATAACCCGATCATTTTCATCAATGCTTTTTAATGACGGCAGCGGTCTTTCATTATAGCGGAACTCACTGTCATAATCATCTTCGATGATGTACATAGACTGCTGATGATTGGCCAGATTCAAAAGCTTGATGCGCCGGTCAATGGGCATACTAATCCCCAAGGGAAACTGGTGCGAAGGGGTCACGTATACAGCTGCATCTTTAAATTTTTTTAAAGGTTCAATCTGTATTCCCTTGCCATCAATATCCACCGAGTTAACAGGATTACCAATCTGTTTAAAAATATGGTATGCTTTTAAATAGACAGGGTTTTCAAGAATAACCAGTTTTTCTTTGCCCCAGATCAGACCCAGGGTTTCCAGCATACGGTCGGTCCCGGTTCCAATAATAATCTGGTCAGACCGGCATTTTACACCACGGCTACGATATAAAAGATCCACCAGGGCCTCACGCAGTTCACTGCTTCCCTGTGCGGGAGGAAGTTTCAATAAATCTTTTTCTTCTTCTGTAAAGATCGTTTTAAATTCTTTTCTGAACACCTCGTAAGGAAAAAGCTTTTCGTCCACAGCATTAGGTGAAAAATCAATATCTACCATCATCTTCTGCTCAAGCCTGGTAATTCGACTCCCTGGATCTTCATCGGGCCGTTTAAAATAGGGTTCAATTTCGCAAACAAAGTATCCTGATTTTGGCACTGCCTCTAAATAACCTTCAGCCACCAGTTGACCGTAAGCTGAATCAACGGTATTGACACTCACTGAAAGCTGCTGCGACAGCTTTCGCTTGGAGGGCAATTTTTCGCCGCTTTTTAAAATATTTCCAATTATCTGCGCTTTAATCTGCTCATAGATTTCTTCATACAAATGTTTATTCTGATTTTTAAATGTAATTGTCAGCATAGCCCCTCTCAATTGATCCCATCAATTTTTAATAATCTGATTCTTTTAATAGGTTCAATAATAGCCTATAATAATTAAATCAATCTAAAAAGCAATACATTTGCTATTTTATCAGGAGGATCTATGAAACAAAAGCGCATTGCCGCCATTCACGATATATCCTGTGTCGGTCGTTGCTCACTGACGGTGGCACTGCCGATACTATCGGCTGCCGGAATTGACACCGGGATTTTACCAACAGCAGTACTTTCCACCCATACCGGTGGGTTTGAAAATTTCACCTACCGCGATTTAACAGAGGATATCACCCCTATTGCCAGCCACTGGAAATCCCTCGACCTAAAGTTTGACGCTCTTTACAGCGGCTTTCTAGGCTCTTATGAACAGATCGATCTGGTTTCTAATCTGTTTGAACTTTTTAAAGATCAGGACACATTGATTCTTGTTGATCCGGTCATGGCCGATAATGGCGAATTCTATTCGGTTTATTCTCCCGAGATGGCTAAGGGGATGGCCAGACTCTGTCAAAAGGCAGACATTATTGTCCCTAATCTGACCGAAGCCGCTTTCATGCTTGATGAACCTTATTGCGGCGAAGACTACGATGAAAACTATGTGAAAGAATTATTAAAACGACTCTCCGATTTAGGGGCTCGAAAAATCGTCCTGACGGGCATTTCCTATGAACCAGATCGCCTGGGAGCCGCCAGTTTTGATTCGAAAACAGGTGACTACAGCTATGTTCATAACGAAAAAATATCTGATCATTTTCATGGAACTGGCGACGTCTTTGGCAGCACATTGCTGGCCGCATTATTAAATGGTTTCGACCTTAACGATGCCGCTCAAATTGCCGTTGACTATACCCGAGAAGCTATCATCAAGACCTTACTCTACGATCAGGAGCGCCGCTACGGGGTCTGTTTTGAAAAAGCGATTCCTTTTTTATTAAAGCAGCTTAAGCTCGCGGAGTAATTAAAGTCACATAAGCAGCGAATTCATGTCTGGACTTTTGATCAACACACGAACGCCATAAAACTTCATTATATGTCACCATTAGCCCAAAAGAACAAACACCATCAATATTGGGGTTATTTGTGAAAGCTTTGCGTGAAATTTGACAATATGCTATGATTTAGGCATAAAAATCCCCCTTAAGTAGTTTTCACCTTATCTACTTAAGGGGGATTCTTGAGATGTTATGTTTTTTGCCTACCGAGCTGTGAAAATATTGAAAAAAACCTCAAACTCTGCTAATAAAGGCTTTCGTATTACTCGTTGTATGTTCCCGGGAATTCCGCTATTAACTTTGATTTGAACAAATTTAAAAATTTTCTTCACCTTGAGCCACCTTTTGAATCGACTCATAATCGTAGCCGCGCATGGCCAGCGTATTTAAGGTTCGCTGCTTAAGCTCATAACCTTTATAGCCTTTTTTCTGCAATCGCTCGGTTACCTTCTGAAAGTCCTTTTGCAGCTTTTCCAAGCGTAACTCCAGATCTTCCAAGGATTCCTCCCAGTCAAGGCGATTGACAGCTTCCAATGCCATCTGATTGCCATATCCTAAACGGATCAGTTTTCCGTACAGCTTCTTTTGACGTTCCTGCAGCGATTTTCCTTTAACGCTTGCCTCATATTTTTGCGCAAGCTCCCGACAAAGCTTTTGTTCCGTTTTATAAGGATAGTGAGAATCCAATCTGCCCAGCAGTTCTTGCGATAATCCTTTTTTCTGCAAGTCGTTTAGAATTCGCTTGCGGCCATATTTTTTAACAGCTTGATTAGTGGCTAAGAAACTCTTTAGATACTGCTCGTCATCAACATAATGGTACTCTTTAAGTTTCATAATTACTTTGCTGATCAAATCCTCAGAAAAACCCTTCTTTTGTAAATAAAGTCTCACTTCACTCTCAGTCCGATTCTGATAGGACAAATATTTTACCGCCGCATCCATACATTTTTCCATCAGTTCCTCCATTTAAAAAACACCTTACGGTGTTCAGTATGTAGACAAACCCCGCACCGACCAATTGGATTTCGTAGTCCGCGCGCGGATTCGTACAGTTGCGCAATTTGAAATCACTAATTATAGACGTTTTCAAGCAACTGTTCGCCCCGAGGCGGACAAGAGAAAAGCCAATTGTCGGTGCTCAGGTAGATAAAATTAACTTTGTCTTCAGTCTGAAACATCTTACGGTGTTTATTTTATCGCTTTGATTTGATTGAGGACGGTCTGAAAGTCTGACGTTTCGTTGAGCGTTGCGGTCTGACGAATCAGCACCAGGGGATCGCCTTCCGGATAGATTTGAGCATAAGCATCAGCCAGACGATTGGCTTCATCCAATGATGCCATGGTGCCCATAACCTGATCATCACAAAGGACAACAACGCCGTTGGTATAAATTTCTATATCCGCCGCTAAAAGCGCTGCCATGCAAGTTTCGATATCCAGACTTTCTTCAACGCGAGAAGCAACCAGTTCAACATCCTGACCAACAAAAATGTCATCATTTTTATAGGCTTGCTGATATTTTGCTTCGATCTCATCTACAGCATTATCAAAAATACTAGAAGATTTTACAAAGCCCAGACTCTCACCCTGATAAAAAATCTCATACCCCTGGGTCTGAGCACTGACTACGCCTACCGAAATCATAATCACAATGATGGTTAAAGTTACAATTGTTTGTCGTCGCTTTTTTTCTTTTCGTTTAATTTTTCTTAGTTCACGTTCTGTTGAAAAATCCATTGTCACCCCGCCAAATATTTGTTACTATTTGTTTACATTTTAACACTATTTGTACGTTATTTCAATAATTTTATCACATTTATTTACAAAACATATGCTTTAATTATCATTCCAACCGACAATTTTTATAATCCGCATCTGAGCATAGCCATAAGCGCTAGCTGGATAATTAATACGGTCAGTGGTATTTGAATTGATCAGATAATCGATGATATTGCCGTCATCATCTTCTACCACTTCTGACGCAATGACTGAATGCATCCAGTTTTCATCATAGCCATATTGAAGAATATCCCCTGCCTGACCGGAATACAGGTTATCATCCACTACCGCCACCAACCCAAATCCGGTATTGTCAGAAGCATAGGAGTAAAACTCATTTACACCAGTAAAACTGGGGCTTCTGCCATACTCTTCCTCATAAGCATCGATGTTTTCACCATACCACTTCCATTGCTCGTAAAGATCCCCTTCAATATCCATGGGAATATCACCGGCTACAAGACATTGCGAAATAAAATTATTGCAGTTTCCGCCATAGCTGTCGTAAACGCCATAAAGGCTATCATTTCGCACCACTTCAACCGGATCCACCCATTTCATGGCATAGGCAAGGGCGGCTTCCCGATCGTATTCATTTTCAGCAGTCTTAGTGCTTTCATCCCAATCGCCACTATTATAGCTGATTTTTTGCGCTTCATTATCTGACACCGCCTGGTAGGCGCTGTTAAGAAGTTCTTCTGCTGCTTGGTCTGGATCAAGTCCCTGATCAACCACTTCTTCAATCATCAAAAAACTGTCTTCTTCCTTATAATGTTCACTGATTTGATATCCATCGGTGCTTTCTTCCAGCACAAAAACATGCTCAATGCCACTGCTTGATGATTCAATACCGGGCAGAAAAGAAAAATTAACCGTATGATCTTCCAGCAATGTTATTTCGATACCCCCATAAGATTCCGATACATCCGTTACAGTCAGCCCACAAAGATAATAAGTCATAGTCAGATCATTGCTTTGACGGCTACGAAGGGAACACATATAATCAAGCGCCGCCTGATTCAGTAAAGCATTCTCGCTTAATGGATCCACAAAAAGATCTGCTATATCAACCTTTTCAAGGCTAGCCATGGCATTAAAATTAACTAAAAAATAATTTTCGATCGGCTTCAGCATCTCTTCATCAAATGTGACCTCACCTTCGCGCACAACAATTTCACTGCTCGCAAGCTCATTGTTCTCAACACTTCGCTGTTCCTTCGCTGCGGAATCTTCTACCGCAACCTCCGTATCTGCAAAGGCATTCACACAAACAACCCCCATCACAACGATAATCAGCAGACTCATGCCAATGGTAATTCGTTTTCGCCGTCGTCTTTGTCGGATGATTCTTCTTTTTTTGGGGCTCATCTTCTTCATGGCATTCCCTTCCACTTTAAATTTGTAACAATTATACAAAGTAAATGTGAAGGTTTTGTGACAATTTAAGGGAATTTAAATGTTTATTTCAAACCGATCCCCGACTTTAATGATTCCTTCCTCACAAACTGCGGCAAAAATTACATCATCCACCAGAGGGCAAAATTGATTTGTTTCTGAAAGCACACAACCAAAACAGGTTTTGCCAACTTCTGTTATCTTAATCTGTGCGTTTTCAAAACTAATTCGGGCACCCGGTTGCAACAGATCTTTATCAACATCGGAAATCATGATATTTTCATTAAATCGTTGGGTGCACAAACCCAGATCCCGAATACCAGTCATTGCATCAGCATTGATTTTTGTCATCAAACTTAACTGACGGCTTCCTTTTTTACCATGAGCATCTTTTTCAATTCCAAAATCCTTGATTAGCGCAACTGGTTGATCAATAATTTCGGTCGCCCCTTTTTTGATACTTCGTTTTATTTGTAGAATGATTCCTGTATTTTCCATGTTTCACCTCTTAGTTAAATTATAACCATCAGAACTTAAAAATAGAAAAAAGCTGCCAAAAGAAATGAAATCATTTCCTTTGGCAGCTTCTCTTTTGCCAATATAAACCCTTAATGGTGCCCAGAGGCGGAATCGAACCACCGACACGAGGATTTTCAGTCCTCTGCTCTACCGACTGAGCTATCTGGGCGTTTATATAATTAATCTCTATCGTCTTCTGACAAACGTTTAAAAGAAACTTTGCCAAACTAAGCGATTCACAACAAATGCCTGCTCCCTACTGTCGCGCATTTGTGTTCTCTGCTTATACCGACTGAGCTATCTGGGCGCATAAAAAATGGTGGGCCTTCAGGGGCTCGAACCCCGGACCTACCGGTTATGAGCCGGTTGCTCTAACCAACTGAGCTAAAGGCCCCCATGCGAATTCAATAAAAAAATGGTCGAGGTGAGAGGATTCGAACCTCCGGCCCCATGGTCCCAAACCATGTGCGCTACCAAACTGCGCTACACCTCGATACAACATTATTATTATAGCAAACTCGCTATAATGTGTCAAGAACAATTTTAATTTTCTTTTAAATTCAACCTCATCACTTGACGACTTGCTTATTTTAGCACAATCACCTTCCTTTATGCAAGCTTTTTTTTAGTTCATCTTTTATTTTTTTCGCTCCTTTTTATATATGCTGCTTCAACATGCTCGATGATTCGTACTACAATCAGCATAATCGGATAAATCAACAAGAGATTGATACCCATCAACAGGTACATCGGAGGTGAAAAGGACAACGGTGAAAGCAGATAGAAAAAGGGATAGAGTAAAAAAACTGCACCCGCAAACAACAAAACCATAGCCATAAAGAGCATCAATCGCTGACCGGTAAAGGGTTTACTGACACGAAATAGAATAACCAGCCCAGTTATCCCGGTTGCAATGACAGACAATGTTGATTTTTCTGCATATGACAGTCCAAAACGCTCCCCAACAAACATGATCAGAAGCACATTTAAAACAATCGCCATCGCACCCGGTAGAGCCTTTCGTAATACCGTTTCAAGAAAGTTGCCACTGACCCGGTTACGGTTTGGTTCAAGCGCCAGATAAACTGATGGAATGCCGGTCGTCAAGGACCCGATCAGGGTTAATTGAATCGGCACAAAAGGATAAGCTTGATTGGCAACAATTAGAATTATCGCCAATAATAAAGAAAAGAGTGTTTTAACCAAAAACAAGGACGCCGCACGACTTATGTTATTGATTACCCGTCTTCCTTCCATCAAAACCCTGGTGAAACCTGAAAAATTTGAATCAAGCAGCACTACCTGAGACACCTGTCGAACCGCATCGCTGCCCGTGGCCATCGCAATAGAGCAGTCTGCTTCACGCAGAGCCAGAATATCATTTACACCATCCCCCGTCATGGCAACAGTATGGCCATTGGCTTTCAGGGTTTTAATAATTAATTGCTTCTGATCTGGAGAAACACGTCCAAAAACGGAATATTCGAAAGCGGCAGCAGCCACGTCTTCATCCGTTTCCAATGTTTTGCAGTCAATGTAAGACTCCCAGTGGGCAAGCCCAGCCCGCCGGGCGATTTGTGAAACCGTCACTGGGTGGTCTCCCGAAATCACCTTGATTGCGACGCCTTGATTTTTGAAAAAATCCAACGTCTTTTTCGCTTCTTTTCTGATTTTATCCCCTAACAGAATCAACGCCGCAACACTCAAGTCACCGGGCAGTTGACTGTTTTCACCAAAAGCTTCTTCTGAATGGCACAGACATAAAACGCGCTGACCATCTTTAGCATAGCCCTCCACCTTATTGCGTATCTCTTCATACGCGTCTTTTAAAATGATTTCGGGCGCACCAATAACATAGCTTCCCACATCTATAAAATGAGCGCCGCTCCATTTCCGATCCGAAGAAAAATGAACCACTTGATCACAATTCCAGCTTGGAGCCTGACCAGAACAGGATTCTTTTAATGCCTGAGCAGTTGGATTTTCATCCTTCACATTGGCCACAATCGCCCGCAATGCTTTAATCGGATCCTTGTCCGCCAGCAGGGTTTCAACAGACAAAACCTCCATCACACCTTCAGTAATGGTTCCCGTTTTATCAAGGCACAAAACATCTACCCGAGCCAGGGTTTCGATGGCATAGAGTTCCGAAATCAGCACATGATTGTGACCCAGCCGAATAACCCCGACTGCCAGTGCTACACTGGTTAAAAGCACCAAACCCTGCGGGATCATCCCAATTAAAGCCGCCACAACAGAGACGACTGCCGTTTCAATGGGCAAATCCTGGACAAAAATCTGTTTATAAAAAAGTAAAAGGCCAATTGGTACTATCAAGGCACCAACTACCCGAACAATCAGACGGAGTGAACGCATAATTTCAGAATTCGATTCTTTTATCGACTTTACCTGATCGATCAGTTGTGAAGCATAATTATCCGATCCCACTGCTGTCGCACTGACATAGGCTTGACCTGACACGATAAAAGAGCCCGATAAGAGCGATTGGCCAGCTTCTTTTAAAATCGTATCAGACTCCCCAGTTAAAAGTGCCTCATTAACTTCCAGTTCACCTTCCAGAACAACCGCGTCGGCAGGAATCTGATTACCAGCTTTTAAAATAATGATATCATCCAGTACAATATTCTCGAAGGGTATGCTTTGCATTTTTCCATCGCGCAAGACTTGAGCCATGGGCTGTGCAATCAGGGTCAACTGATCCACTGTACTTTTGGCCTTTATTTCCTGGACAATCCCGATAATGGTATTGATAACAACGATATTAAAAAACAGCAGATTTTTGTATGAACCGACACAAAAAACCAGCAGCGCCAAAAACAGATTCAGAAGATTAAATAAAGTCAGCGTGTTTTCTCTAATAATTCGGCTAACGGTTCTGGTTTTTGACTGCGGCTGATGATTGACTTGACCGGCTTTAATTCGCTCTTCAACCTGTTCCCCGGTTAGCCCAGTTGCGGGGTTGATCTTATTTGCCATAGCTGCCTCCTGCTGTTTGGAATGGCAAATTATAACATTTTAGTCTTAAAATTTCCTAGCAGCAGGCATGAAAAAACCCGCACTGATTTAGCAACCTAAATCAGTGCGGGTTTAAATTTATGCCAGTTTTTCTTTAACTGCCTGATTGACAAGTTTTCCATCTGCCCGGCCTTTGACCTTCGGCATCAGAGCCCCCATCACTTTGCCCATATCTTTTATATCTTTTGCTCCAGTTTCCTGAATCGTCTCATCGACAATCACCTTGATCTCATCAAGGGTTAACTGTGTAGGAAGGTAGCTCTCAATAATGGCTATTTCAGCCTGAGCCTGTTGGATTAAATCGTCTCTTTGAGCTTTCTCAAACTCCGCCAGTCCGTCCCGACGCTGTTTGAGCTGTTTTGCAATAATCTCAATGATCTGCTCCTCATTCAAATCCGTTTTCTGATCCTTTTCGACCTGCAAAATCGCAGCCCGAATCATGGTCACGGTTGATTTACGAACCTTATCTTTTTCCTTCATTGCAGTTTTTAAGTCAGCCTGTAATTGATCCTTTAATGCCAAGTAGTCACATCCTATCTTTTTTTCATCTTTCTTTTTCTGGCAGCTTCTGATTTTCTTTTACGCTTTACGCTTGGTTTTTCGTAATGCTCTCTTTTTCGAATTTCAGACATAACCCCTGCCATGGCTGTTTTTCTTTTAAAGCGTCTTAACGCGCTTTCGAGTGTTTCGTTTTCTTTAATTCTAACCTCAGACATTTTCAACCCCCCCCTCTAATCCGATGATAATTTCTGGAACAATCTTTCTTAGTATGAGTCAAACTATATTATATCGAAATTTTCTGGCACTGTCAATTAATAAATCAGCCTGGCGGCCATAACATAGGTCTGCCGCCCAACAGATGATAATGTAAATGGGGAACCGTCTGATTACCGTCTTTTCCGCAATTATTGACTAAACGAAAACCAGAATCTGCAATTCCAAGCTTTAGCGCAATCCGGTTTGCGACACTGTGAATATGTCCGATGATCTCATCTCCCGCCGAAATGGAAAGAATCGATTCATAGTGTTCTTTGGGAATAATCACGACATGAACTGGCGCCTGAGGCGCAATATCATTAAAAGCCAACACTAAATCATCTTCATACACCTTCTCTGAAGGCAGTTCATTTTTAGCAATTTTACAAAATATACAATCCTGAGACATATAATTCCTCCTTAAAAAATGGTACCGCTCAAATAATTTAAGTGTTCCTCATATGATACCGTAACTTCCAGAATTTTGCCATTGATTTTTTGATCCGTTGCAATTCTGACCGGTATGTAATTTTGAGTATGGCCTTCAAAGACACCATCCTCTTGTTTTTGCTCAAATAAAACCGCTAATTTTCGGCCATGATTTTTTTTCAAGAAAGCCTGTTCCATCCTATTTTGACAAAGGCTCAAACGTTGTGCCCGATCATTTTTCACCGCTTCATCAACCTGATCCGGATAGTCTGCTGCCGGTGTCCCTGCACGTTTTGAATACTTAAAAATATGCATCTGGTAAAAGCCGATTTCATCCACAAAAGCCAGGGTTTCCTCAAACTCCTGATTGGTTTCCCCCGGGAATCCAACCATTACATCAGTGGTCAATGCCGCATCCGGGAAAAAACTTTTGATCAGCGTCACTGTTTTTTTGTACTCAAGCGTTGTATAGCGTCGTTTCATCCGCTTAAGCACTGAATCCGATCCACTTTGCAGCGAAAGATGAAAATGCGGACAGAAATGTTTTAGTTTTTTTAACCGCCCTATCCGCTCTGCTGTTAAAAAAGCCGGTTCCAGAGAACCCAGCCGAATTCTTTCAAGCCCATCGATTTGATCAACTGCCTCGATCAGTTCAACAAGATCAGTCGCTTTGTTTTCTATTCCGTAAGAAGCAATATGAATGCCTGTTAGAACCACTTCTTGATGACCGGCTGCCACAACCCGTTTTACTTCGTCCAGAACATCACTTAGATCCCTGCTGCGCACTGGACCTCTGGCATAGGGAATAATACAATAGGTGCAAAAGCGGTTGCACCCTTCCTGGATTTTAATAAAGGACCTGGTTTTCCCCTTACTTTCCGAAATCTTTAAGGGTTCAAAAACTTTTTCTGCCATAATATCTGACACAAACGCATGCTGTTGCTGATCCATTTGATATGCTTTTATATACTCCAGAATCTGAGCACGATTTTTTGTACCAATCAAAAGATCCACTTCTTCGATTTTTTCGACTTCCTCAGGGGCAACCTGAACATAACAGCCCACCGCACAGATCACCGCAGCAGGGTTTAATCGTCGCGCTTTTCTTAAGGCGTTTCGAGACTTTCGATCGCCCAAATGGGTAACCGTGCAGGTATTTACCACATAGACATCAGCAATCTCTGAGAACTCAACAATCTCAAAACCATCGCTTTCAAAAATCTCCATCAGTGCTTCACTGTCATAGCTGTTGACCTTGCAGCCCAGAGTCATGAATCCAACTTTTTTACTCTTCAAAAATTTATTCCTTCCAAAAATTCACTTGTCCAATCACCAGCATCCCCGCTGTTTCCGTCCGCAAAATCCGTTTCCCCAGGGAGACACTTTTTGCGCCTGAAGCGGTCAGAAGTTTCACTTCATCGGGATCAAAACCACCTTCCGGTCCAATTATGACAGCAATCCGCAATTTGTTTCCAAGCGGCCAGACAAAGTCGGTCAGCACTTTTTTTAGGCTGCTTTCCTCTTCATCCTCATAGGCTAATAAGACCAGATCAAAATCAGCCAGTTTTTCACAAAGGCCTTTAATCTTTAGCAGCGGTAAAACCGTGGGGATAATTCCCCGTTTAGACTGCTTGGCCGCCTCATAGGCGATTCGTTGCCAGCGTTCTATTTTTTTATCTTCTTTTTTGGCAATCTCGGAAACTGCCCGCTTGGATGAAAAGGGAACAATGGCCGTAACACCCAACTCCACGTTTTTTTGGACAATGGTTTCCATTTTGCTGCCTTTAGGAAGACCCTGAAAAAGCGTTATTTCAAAATCTTTATTTTCTCCTTGGGAAACAGATTTACCAAGAATCTTTCCGGTCAGTTCTTTGTCCGTAAATGCTTGAATAAGAACCTGATAATCCCATCCCTGTCCATCGCAAACTTCAATCTCATCATTGGCTTTTAAGCGCAGCACCCGGGTCAGGTGTTTAAAGTCTTCACCAGTTATGGTGACCCTGTCATCACGAATCTGCTTTTCTTCAACAAAAAATCGATGCATGATTAGCCAATCTTTTGAGCCACTACGCCGACCCATTCACCCATCTGCTGGACATAAAGAATTTTAAAATCTTCTGTTTCCAGGGCATTTAAAACATCGGTCAAGCGGTCAATAATAATGCCGGAGGAAATAAAAATCCCATCCTTTTTTAAGTAAGGTCGAATCAGTGAGGACAACTCAACAATAGCTGCCGCCAGAATATTCGCCACAATAACGTCGGCCACCTCATCGATCACATCGGTTAAATTGCCTTCGCGAATTTCAATCATCCCCTCGAGATCGTTAAGAAGAGCATTTTCTTTGGCGATCTGGACCGCCAGGGTATCGAAATCCACCGCTACCACTTTTTTAGCCTTTAGTTTACCGGCAATTAAAGATAAAATTCCAGTTCCGCAGCCAATATCCAAAACCACATCACCGGGTTTGATATAATCCTCCAGATGCATGGCACAGAGCTGCGTTGTTTCGTGGGTGCCAGTGCCAAAAGCCATGCCCGGATCGATGTTGATTACAATCTCCCCTTCTTCAGTTTCATAGTTTTCCCAAGTTGGCTTGATCACGATACTCTTGCTGACTTTTGTCGGCTTGTAGAATTTCTTCCAGGAATTGGCCCAGTCATCTTCTTCCACCTCGGTAATGACCATTTCACAGTTACCGGGATTCAAACCGCAGGAAGGCAAATTCTTAACAGCCGTAATTAGTTGATGCAATGCTTCTTCGGTATTTTCCACTTCGCTGAAATAGCCCCTGACTATGGAGGCATTCGGATCAATCTCCAGCAAGGACTCATCAATATAATTCACCTTCGGATCATCCTGTAAAAGAAGCACATCCTGGAGTGTCTGAATGACGACACCTTGTGCCCCGCTCTCGTAAAAAGCATTAACCACCGCTTCCTCTGCTTCCAATGTTGTCGTGATTTGAACTTCCTTCCAAAGCATTCCCATTACCTCCATGACTTGATTTTACTATTATACCACGTATTTTTTAAAAAAATAATTTTAAGCCCGCTGTTTGCGAGTTTTTACATTTTCACAAGAATTTTTAAAGTTTTATATCAAACTACAGCTTGCATACTAACCCCGCACCAACCAATTGGATTTCGTAGGCTGGTGAGTTTCGTACAGTTGCAGCCAACTGAAAAGCCAATTGTCGGTGCTCGGGTGTTAATTATAATTCTTTTTGTCTTCTCGAAACTAACCGAAATCAGATTTTTTATTATAGCCTATTATGTACATAAAAGAAATCAAAATTTGTCCGATCTTATCAGAAACAATTTTGACCAATCAATGTAAAAAATCGCAAAGCCATGTAAAGCATTTCCAATCAATGCTATAATAGCGGTAATTCTATTTAAATATGACGAGAAGGTGAGAAACATGGAAAACGAAAAAAAGAACCGCTCCATACAGGAATATGTACCGGGCAAACAGGTCACCCTTGCCCATATTATTGCCAAACCTAAAGATGAAGTTTATATTAAATTAGGGCTTGATGACGAGGCCAGCGATGCCATCGGCATTTTGACCATTACACCCAGCGAGGCAGCGATCATTGCCGCTGATGCCGCAACTAAAGCTTCGGCTGTAGAAATCGGATTTTTAGATCGTTTTAGCGGCTCACTTGTTTTGACTGGCCGGGTCAGTGATGTTAAGGCTGCAGTTTCCGAAATTTTAAACACACTGAATCAGATTTTAGGCTTTGATATTCCTAAGATTACCTATTCATAAATATGGCCAATAACCGCAAAAGAGTGGCCCTTATCGGAAAAATCGGCAGTGGCAAGACCACTCTCAAACAACGACTGTCTAAAGATGAAATAAAATACGAAAAAACCCAGATGATTACTTATTATGATGATTTCATCGATACACCGGGTGAATTTCTGGAGTTACCCTTCTTTTCCAGACAGGCTATTAACATTACTTTGGATGCCGGTCTGGTTATTCTGGTCTCTTCCTGCATCGATTCACAAAATTCTTATTCCCCCAACTTTGTGTTTACCTATAATATCCCAACAATTGGAGTGATCACAAAAATTGATCAGGAAAACGGTAATATTATTCGCAGCCGCAAACACCTTTCCTATGCAGGTGTGCAAAAAACCCGTATCTTTGAAGTCAGTTCTGTTACTGGCCAGGGAATTGAGGAACTGGAAGGCATCATTCATCATTATATGGAAAAATATCGAAAATAAAGGAAGTGTCACATGATTCTAGACAACTATGGCAATCTGACCGTCAAAGGCGTTGAAGTCTATGTAAAGGATAAACAACTCTTTGATGCCGACGCCCATATCACCGTCGTTGATCTTCATGCTGTCAAAGAAAGCATTGAAGGTTTTGTTAATCTGATTTATCACGTTTATGACGAAAATGGAAAATCGGTCATTCTCAAACAAATGCTGAATTTACCACGCATGCGCATTGAAGATGAACAAAGTGACGATCCCCATGGGCAATTAAACGAATGGACCCTTGATTTAGGTCGGATGCGTTCAGAGATTGCAACGCTGATCTTCTGGAACTCAGTTTATAAAGGCATCTGTCCAGATATTTATCTGTTCGATGAAGAAAACCGGATCATTGTGATGGAAGACTTGATGGATTTAAGTCTTTTACGCTTTGATCTGTGCCGAATGATTAAACATACTCATTTTGCCAAAAAGATCGGCCAGTTTTTTGCCCATAATCTTTTTTATTCTTCCAACCTGCATTTAACCAACTATAAAAAGTCAGAAGTGGAACGCTTTTTTACAAACCCCGAATACAATGCTCTTGAGCACTTTTTATTTGAGGAAGGTGCCGGTGTCTCCTGGGATCGCCCTAGCCTGCCCGGACTGGAAGAAATCCGTGGTAAAATTATTAATGACCAGGCCGTTCAGATTGAATTCAAGCGACTGCACCAGAAATTTGCCCAAGAAAAAGAATGCCTGATTCATACCGACCTGCACTCTTCAAACGTTATGATTAATCATAACGATGTCCGTATTATTGATGGCGAATTTGCCGGTTTTGGGCCGATCGCCCAGGATTTCGGCCGGTTTACTGGAAGTCTTATTCTTAACTATCTCTGCTGGTTTGGCGATGCTTCCAGAACTGCTACTGAAAAGACAGATTTTCAAAACTACCTCTTAGGCGCAATCAGAGAACTCTATGAGACTTTCCAATCTGAGTTTAAAGCCCTTGTTTGCAAGTATCGTAATGACTCTTATGCTTTAAAGAACCTGGATGTTGATGCCTATTTAACCGATCAGTTTCAAAATGCACTCGGCTATACTGGTGTTAATGCCCTTTCTAGACTGGCTATTCGTGGGCTTTGCTACGATATTGCCCGCTTACCAGAGAAAGACCAGCTATTGCCTGCTCATTTGGGCATGGAAGTTTCTTACGAACTGCTCAAGCACAACCGTAATTATGAGTCCATCGACAATTTGATTGAATATTTGAAGGCTTTCCAGGTTAGAAATCTGGCTAAGTGTTAGTTATTCTTACTACTTAATAAAAACGCCTTCCCTAAATCATTTTTAGGGAAGGCGTTTTTATTTTTTAGTTTCTGCCAAAGCTTAAAATTAACTCTGGCAATCGGGATATCGACAGCATCTTAAACAATAAAATCTAGGAGGCGCAAGATGCAAAAATAAAAGTTAATTCAGAGAGCTAAATATTTCCTAACATCATCCAAACTGTTAAAGTCATCAATTTCGTAATTCAATACTTCCAGAGAAGTCGAATCAAGGCCATCAATTTTTTCCCGAAACTCAGATGGCATTATTCCAAATTTTTTGGTCAGTCGTTTAACTGCAATACCAATAGCCAATTCTTTTTTCCCTTCTTCAAGACCTTTTTCACGACCCTTTTCAAGACCCTTTTCAAGACCTTTTTCAAGACCTTTTTCAAAGCCTTCTTCTCTTAATTTTTCAGCCAATGTCATCGCTACTTCACTCCCTTCTTTGAAAGAATCACTTAATTCCTTAATAACAACATTTTATTGCTCAGTATTAAAATCCAGTCTGGAGTCCACAATATAGCGCAAGCAAATTTCAAAATATTCAATTCCTTTTTCGCTTTCTTCCAGTTCAGCCAAAGCAACACCCGCCTTGACAAGAGTTTGTTCTGCATATTTACCGCTGTTTCCAAATACTGCCTTTAAAACAGAAAGCAAAATTCTGAGTTTCGCATGTCCTTTTATCTCTTCATCAGAATATCCTGAAATATCATATATCAGATAATCAAAATCAGGAATCATTTTTCTGGCTTCTTCCGGGAATAAATCAAAATCAAAGATCAGATCCTTTAAAGTCCCAATATTCCATTTCGTTTTTCCATGATAGATAACCATCGGGATCACAACTGGGATATGCCTTGCATTTTCTTTGTCAACTTTCTGGTTCCAAATTCTAACCAGATAATTCAATAGCTGCAGCGACACAAGACGCTCCGGGTAACTTTTATGTTCAAACAAAAAATAGAGGTAACCATCACGTTTGTTAACAGTCGTTTTAAATAACATATCAGTCGAAAATTTCTTTAATTTTTCATCAACAAAAGTCCCTGACTGAATTTCCAGATTCTCCAGTTCCACCATCTCTAAAATCGGTGATGGTAGATAATTTTCAATGAAATCTCTAGCTATTTTTACATCAGAGAACACATTTCTAAAGAACTCATCATGATGGCTTCTCTGATTTTCTTTTTCATTAT
The DNA here is from genome assembly GCA_030156895.1 of Eubacteriaceae bacterium. Lineage (GTDB taxonomy): Bacteria > Bacillota > Clostridia > Eubacteriales > Eubacteriaceae > Acetobacterium. The sequence goes on from JASGLP010000024.1 coordinate 41,928, forward strand.
TATCTATTTCGTTCATTTATCCACCTACTTATTCATCTAAATTATAACTGATTTCTCCCAAAAAAACCATTAGAAAAATATCTGAAACATCACAGCCAAATCTTCGCACCAAAAACACCAACAGTCCTGTCACTTGCGTCAAAATCATACCAAGACTGACAAATCGACGATACCTACGATCAAAATCTTAATGTATCTATAAAACGGTAAAACCATAATCCCAGCTCCATTCATCGCCTTTTAGTATAAATCCCCATGGGCTCCACGGATGATTATACGCTCCACTGATTGTCACCTCTTGACCAGTAAAATCTTTACTGACATATATTTGACATTCTAAAAATCCCGTTTGTGGACCATAAACAAAATCAGTACAGGCAATATCTACGGCCATGCCTGAGTTACTTAAAGAAGTGACCGTATTATCAAATACCATCCAATTCCCCATATAATAAAGCTCGTTTTTACTAACCGTTGTATCAGATACAAGGTAACCAATCCCCGCCCAAGATAAACTTGCATTGTCACCGAATTGAGCGATCGGTTGCTGATCCCAAAAGTAATCCATTGCTATCAAATATTTATAATGGGTATTTGTTTCACCTACTTTTGTTGCTGAAATAAAAGCTGACCACTTACCATCTTCTACGTAACCATTTTGACTCGTATTAAAAGTCGCCGCTTCTATTTGATCATTACTTGCTATCTGCGCATGTTGAAAGTTAAAAATATGACCATCAATAACTTTTCCGCCAACATTCACAAGTCTTCTTTTTCTCATAATATCGCATTTATCGATATAATTATCAGTATAACCAATTGATTTTAAAATTATATCTAGATGAACTTCACTCAATTCAGAAGTGTTCTCAACAGGCGCTACGCTCCCATCTTCTAATATTTCCACCGTTAATTCTGTACCTAATCTATTTTTATCAACACTTGATTGTGAAGCTAAAGTGCTGGAGCGTAATAATATAGGTAATAGCAGAATTATACTTATAGCCATCAATAATGATTTTTCTCTCATTGACAATCGTTTCAAGAGCAGATACCTCCTAGCAATTGTGTTACGTTGTTGTCAACTAGGATTTAAACGTTAAGTATTTCCAGTAACGTGTGATAAATTAGCCCTAAATATGCTATTTTATATTATCAAAATATTCTAAATCCGTTTCAACAATGAAATAATTATTAAAAACACCGATTAAAACCACACTATAAGGTTTATTATTATATTTATATGTATGGTTTGAGTGTCAAAAGAGCCTCTTTTACGCAACCAGACTCAAAACATTTCCATACTGGCGATGTTTTAGGCAAAAACATTGCACCACCTGATTAAAG
>JASGLP010000077.1 GCA_030156895.1 Eubacteriaceae bacterium
AGGCCCTAAAAAAATCATATTCAGGATAGGCTTTTTTTAAGGTATCTTCGGTTGCTGCAATGGTTTTTTTTCGGGTCTCCGGATAGGATGTCCCAAAACTGATCACCAGTAAGGCTTTTTTTGACATGCTTTCTGCTCCTCTTATTTCATATTTTTCAAGGCCTGATAATGATCGGCGATGGTTTTTAATAGATCTGCCTCCGTGTGCTCGGTTGACAAAAAGATTCCTTCAAACTGAGCCGGTGGCAGGAGATTACCGGCATCAAGCATGGATCGGAAATAATCTGCATAGGCAGCGGTATCGGCGGTCATAACGGCATCATAGCCGATAATCGGGGCATCGGTAAAGAAGAAACAGGTCATTCCTTTAAACCGCACCATTTGCGCTTTAGTACCGGTTTTTTTGATGTTCTCTTTAAAGCCTTCTTCCAGCATGATTGCTTTTGTTTCAAGGTCAGTATACACTTGGGGGTGTTCTTTTAAATAAGTTAAGGTATTAAGCCCCATTTTCATGGCAATGGGATTACCGGAAAGGGTTCCCGCCTGATAAACCCCGCCTAAGGGCGCTATGCAGGCCATGATATCTCGTCGACCGCCATAAGCGCCGACTGGCATGCCGCCACCAATAATTTTACCTAAAGTGGTCAGATCCGGGGTTATCCCCATCACTTCCTGAGCGCCGCCATAAGCCAGTCTAAAACCGGTGATAACCTCATCAAAAATCAGCAGTGCGCCTTCATTTTGAGTCAATTCCCGCAGGCCTTTCATAAAAGCCATGTCTGGTGGTACAACGCCCATATTGCCGGCAACCGGCTCCACAATCACGGCCGCAATTTCACCCTGGTTTTCCGCGAACAAGGCTTTTACCGATTCCAGATCGTTGTAAACAGCCACCAATGTATCTTTAGCTGTCCCCTGGGGAACACCAGCAGAAGTTGGTACCCCAAATGTTAAGGTTCCAGATCCGGATTTAACCAGCAGGGCATCGCCATGTCCATGATAGCAGCCTTCAAATTTAATGATTTTATCCCGGCCGGTAAAACCCCTGGCCAGTCTTAAGGCCGACATGGTTGCTTCGGTTCCGGAATTAACCATTCTGACCTGTTCCATTGAAGGATAAGCCTCGGTAATCATTTTAGCCATTTCGACTTCAATAGCGGTAGGTGCACCATAAGAGCAGCCTTTTTCCAGTGCTTCCTGAATACCCTGATAATAAATGGGTGAGGCATGCCCTAAAATAAGGGGGCCCCAGGAACAGATATAGTCGGTATAAACGTTACCGTCCACATCATAGATTTTTGCGCCTTTTCCCCGTTCGATAAATACCGGCGGCATGTTGACCGATTTAAAGGCCCGAACCGGGCTGTTAACCCCACCGGGAATGACTTTTTGTGCTTCTATAAAAAGTTTTTCTGACTTTTCTCGCTTCATTATTGCTCCTTATCCTTCATGTTGTTCGATCAGAGCTGGCAGATCTTTGGCAAAATAGCTAATAATCATATCTGCCCCTGCCCGTTTGATGCTGATCAAACTTTCAAATATTACTTTTTCATCCATCAGTCCAGCGTCCACGGCGTTTCTGATCATGGCATATTCGCCGCTGACCTGATAGGCAGCCATGGGCAGATAGGAAAGCTCTTTCCCCTGAACCAGAATATCCAGATAAGGCATAGCCGGTTTAACCATAATGATATCCGCACCTTCCTCGATATCCAGCTGCATTTCCTTTAAAGCTTCCCGGGAGTTGGCCGGATCCATCTGATAAGATCGACGATCACCAAAAGCCGGAGCGGAGTTAGCCGCTTCTCTAAAAGGCCCGTAAAAACTTGAGGCGTATTTAGCGGCGTAAGACATAATTGGAATATTTTCATATCCGGCCTGATCAAGGGTTTTTCGCATATGACCGATGCGGCCGTCCATCATATCAGAGGGTGCCACCATATCGGCGCCAGCCACAACATGACTGAGGGCGGTCTTGCTTAAAATCCCCAGGGTTTTTTCTCTTTGAATGTCACCATTTTCTTCAAAGAAACAGCAATGTCCGTCACTTTTATACTCGCAAAGACAAACATCCGTGATCACATACATGTCTGGATCAGCGCTTTTAATGATCTTGATTCCCTGCTGAATCAAGCCGTTTTCGTCAAAAGCCGGCATGGCCATATCGTCTTTTTCATCTGGCACACCAAAAAGAATCAGGTAACGAATACCAATTTCTTTCAGCGCTAAAACTTCCGCCGCCAGCATATCCAGGGATAAATGGTACTGGCCTTTCATGGAGCTGATTTCTTTTTTTACACCTTGACCATCCACAATAAAAAGTGGATAAATCACATCATTCATTGATAACCGGGTTTCCCGGATCAGGTTTCTGATCGCCGAATTTTTACGTAATCGTGTCGGTAACATTTTTTTCTCCTCTATTTTAGTGTTTCAAGGATGGCTTCAATCATCCCGTCAATCGTGTAGATTTTTGCTTCAATTCCCACTTCAATCCCCAGTTCCTGACATTTCTTTGACGTCTGGGGGCCAATGGACACTGTTTTTGTCTGATTGATGTATGGCAGGCTCTCAATCCCGGCTTTCTCCAGAAAATATGAAACCGTGGTGGAACTGGTAAAAGTAATCATATCAATTTTACCATCCTTCAATAAACCAGCCATATCCTCAGTTTCCAGATCCTCGCGAACCGTCTCATAAGACTGTACTTCATCCACAGCACAGATTTTCGACAATTCTTCAGCCACATAGATACGGGCATTTTTTGAGCGTGGCAGCAGTATCCTGGCGTCAGCCGAAAGGAGTGGGGTCAAGCCTTCAACCAGTTCTTCGCCGACATATTTTTTCGGAACAAAATCAGCCGCCAGGCCGCGATCCAAAAGTGCTTTTCGGGTGCCTTCACCAATCGCTGTAATGTGGAGATTGCCGAAGGCACGGGCATCTTTATTTAAACGTTTCATCCCATCAAAGAAAACCTCCACACCATTAACACTGGTAAAGATGATATGGCTATAATCTTTTAGTTTAGCAATTCGGTCATCAAGCTGGTCTTCATTAATCGGAACAATTTTAATGGTGGGATACTCGATGGGGTTTCCGCCCAGTTCGCGAATCTTTTCCGACATCTGAGAGCTCTGTTCCCGTGACCGGGTAACCACAATGTTTTTGCCAAACAAGGGCTTGGTATCGAAGAATCGCAGTTTTTCTCTTTTGTTAACCACTTGGCCAACCACGATCAGACTCGGCGCCGTAATTTTTTCAGCCGTCGCAATGCCATAGATAGTTTTAAGATTCCCGGTAACGACCCGCTGATAGGGGGTTGAGGCCCGATGCACTACCGCTGCCGGCATCTGCGGATCCATGCCGTTTTTAATCAGCTCGGAGCAAATTTTCTCCAGATTTTTAACGCCCATTAAAAAGACAATGGTGCCCTTAAGCTTTCCCAGGGTTTCCCAGTCAAGATCGGAGGAACCATCATAGGCATTGGATTTTAAGTGCCCTGTAACCACATGGAAAGACGACACACAATCCCGGTGGGTAATGGGAATCCCGGCATAAGCCAAGCCACCGATCACCGAGGTGATTCCGGGAATTATTTCAAAGCTGACGCCGGCATCATAAAGGTCTTCCCCTTCTTCGCCACCACGACCAAAGACATAGGGATCACCGCCTTTTAAACGCAGAACGAGTTTTCCCGCTAAGCCTTTTTCAACCAGGAGGGCATTGATGTCTTCCTGTTTCATGGCATGGTTAGCCGCCCGTTTGCCGACATAAATAATCTCGGCATCAGGCCGGGCTTCTTTTAAAAAGCTTTCATTAACCAATGCGTCATAAACCACCACATCGGCTTTTCTAAGGATATCCATGGCTTTGACAGTGATCAGTTCCGGATCTCCGCAGCCGCCGCCGGCCAGATAAACCTTACCTTTATTTCCGTGAACTTTTTGATAACAGCTTGCTGCAAGCTTCTCTCCCAATTTTTCAGCCTCCTCGGATTGTCCGGATATTTTTTCAGTCACGACATAAGCCCCATCTTCAGTGCCATAAAGGCCGTATAGGGTAATTTTTTGATCATCCACCTGGCAATAAGCACCAACCGGAATATGGCAAGAACCGTTTAAAGCTTTTAAAAAAGTTCTTTCCGCTTTCATTTGAATCAAAGTTTTCTGATCGGTAACCGCCGCCATAATATTTCGAACGGTCTCATTACCTTCCTTCATCTCCACCGCTAAAATTCCCTGAGCCGGCGCCGGAATAAAGGTTTTTTCATCTAGGGGGATGGTTACATACTCATCAGATTCAAATTTATCGATGCGCTTTAAGCCGGCTGCTGCCAGAATAATTCCGTCGAGATTTTGTTCCTGCATCTTGCGGATACGGGTGTCGATATTACCGCGAATGCCCACAATTTCCAGATCCGGCCGCTGTTTTTTTAGCGCGGCGATACGTCTTTTACTGCCCGTTGCCACCACAGCTTTTGGGGGCAGTTCCTCCAGACTTTTTACCGGATGCCTGGTTAAGAGCACATCCCGTGGATCTTCTCGAACTGGCGGAACCGTGAGCACTAATCCATCCGGCAATTTGGATGGCATATCCTTCATACTGTGGATAGCCATATCAATGTCCCCCGATAAGAGAGCATCTTCCAGTTCTTTGGTGAAAAGCCCTTTATCACCGATTTTATCCAGGGGTTTATTTTGGATCTGGTCCCCTTTGGTTTTGATGATGACCATCTCAAAATCAATTTGCGGATGGGCCTTTTTTAACACATCCAGAAGCCATCCGCTCTGAACTGTGGCTAATTGACTTCCTCTGGTCCCTACTTTGATTTTCATGCAATTCTCCTATAGCGTTTTATTATATTCATCAAGTTTTTCTTCAAGCTCCGTAACTGAGTAATCAGCCAGCTGATTAAGTGTTTCCCTGGTAGATACATCAACCTGTTTGCGGGTCAGCACAATCTGGCGCAGACTTTTTAGAAGTTCAATTTTTCGTTCAAAACTTTGGTCGTATTCCACTTTTAATGAGCGGATGATTTTTTTGGTCAGAGCCGGGCTGGCACCTTCTGTACAAACAGATATGGATAAATCACCGCGTCTTAAGGTAGCGGGAAAAATAAAGTCTGAATCTTCATGGTTATCCACCCGATTACACAAAATCCCCCGGCTTTTACAATCCTGCCTGACCATCTCGTTTATTTTACCACTGGCAGTAGCCGCTACAAGCAGCTTGATGCCCTCAAGGTCAGACCTTTCATATTTTTTTTGTTTCAAGACCAATCGGTCATTTTTGATTTCCTTCAGCTTTTCAGAAAACTCAGCGCTGACGCAAATAACCTGGCCGCCCTCAGATAATAAGGTCTGTACCCGGCGAGTCGCAATCTCACCTCCGCCAACCACCAAAATTTTCTGGTTCTTTAAGCTAAACAGCAGTGGAATCATGCTTTTCTCCCTGTTTTGACGAAAACAGGTAGGTGACTGTTTTTTCTATTCCCAAAATCGCCTCTTCACTATCCAGCTGCTTAAGCTGCTTGATCGGCGGCATCACCATTTCTCTAAATTTGGAGCGAATGATTTTAGCCATGAACTTTTCTTCCTTTTCATCAAGGTTCATTTTACCAAGCAGAATTTCAATGGTTTCCTCGGCCAGCTGCCGGGATGTTTCATTTAAATCTTTAACCATATTGTCAACCTTGGCGTGGGTAATCCAGGAAAGTAAGCCTTCAATTTCCACCTGGATCTCCTGCTCAATTTTCTTGGCCACTTCCACCCGGTATGCCATTTTTTCATCCATGATATCTTTAAAATGGTCAATGGTTAAAAGCTCGACCATGGGCAGGTCGCCAACTCCTTCTTCAATATCCCGGGGCAAGGCCAGATCTATGACAATCAGCGGCTTTTTGCGGGCTTTCATGAGATCGGCCTTTAAAATAATATGGGGTGAAGCCGTGGCTGAAATCACCACATCCATATCTTCCAGGAGCTCATAACGGTCTTCATAATAAACCCTTACAACATTTTCATGAATGGTCTCACAGCGATCCATATGATGATAGGTTCGGTTGGTCATATAGGGGTTCTGAAAGCCTTCCGCCTTCATATAGCGAAGAGCCAGAATCCCCATTTTCCCGGAACCGATAATCATAATTTTTTTCTCGCCAAAATCTTCCGGGTAGGTTCTTTTAACATGTTTGATGGCTGTGGAGCTTAAAGATAAGGGGGTCTCTGAAATTTTATACTCGGTTTTAACCTTCTTGGTAAAGGTCACCGCTTCGCGAAACATTTTGGTCAGATACTTGCCGCAGCCTTGCTGTTCCTGGGAAATTTCCAGTGCTTCCTTGACCTGACCTAAAATCTGATCTTCACCCAGAATCATAGAGTCAAGACCAGTCACCACCTCATAGAGATGGTAAAGGGCTTCTCGCTCCTTCTTTTCAAAGAGATAGGGTTTTAATAATTTTGATTTTTCTTTAATATAAAAGTCCTGCAAAATTTCTGCCGCCTGATCCGGCTCGGAAGTAGCCACATAAATTTCACTGCGGTTGCAGGTCGACAGGATAATCACTTCACTGATTGCCTTATGCAAAAGCAGTTCGTCAATCCCTTCATTAATAGTCCGACGAATAAAAGCGCCTTTTTCCCGTATTTCAAGCGGTGTATCTTTGTGGTTAATCCCCACAACTACCAGTTTCATTTTAAACCTCCTTGTATCAATCATTGGTCAGGAATCCGCTTAGCATCCAACTGATCCTATTCTTTTATAACTTCAAACGCTTTTGCACATCAAAACTGATTCATGCTCGATTTCAGACTTGCAATCAGCGTCATTCTCGCATCTTAAACGCACTTTTTTCATGACCCTCAAAGCAAGGACAAGAAAAAAACACACTTCCACAGGACTCATCAAGACAAGCAGCCCAATAAACCCAATTGCAATTCAACAATTCTAGAAAGTCGTCAACCACCAGACTAAAAAAATTCCCATCATAAAGATTCCAGCTGCCACAATCTGACTTGCTCTAATATCCTTTTCTTCTTCCAAAAACAAGAGTTCCCCATCGTAACAACGGGCTTCCATGGCTGTATAATAGGCATTGGCCTTTTTCATTGAGACGATCAGCATATTGCCCACAATTCCGCCAAAGGTGCGAATCGAGGTGGCATAATCACAATAGCCTTGCCGGGAAGCGGCCGAATTTCTCATTTTAATGAAAACATCCATTAAAATAAAAATATAGCGGTAGATCAGATTCATCAACTCGATGATCAGACTGGGCCCATGAGCCTTTTGCATCACCGCAATAATCTCCGACGACGGCGTGGTCAGCGATAACATCAAGAGCGCCGAGACTGCTGCAAAGACCTTTAAAATCATTAAAAGCATTTCAATAATTTTTTCCGGCGAAGTATTGATATAAAAAAAGCCCAAATGAAGCGAATAGACATTAATTGGCTGCCATGAAAAATCAAGAGCGATGGTGATGGTTCCCAAAAGGATAAAAGTTAAAGGAATCATCAGCATGGAAAAATACTCCCTTACTGCCAGTCCGCCTTTGATCATGGTCAGATAGCCAGTTGTCAGCAGAACCATCATCGACACATAGGGATTATTGAGGATAATGCAAATTAAGAGTAAGGCCACCGAAAAAGCCACTTTAAAGGCCGGATTCCAGCTTTTTAAGTGCGAGGCAAAGGCATGCACGTCCATCTCAAAGCCTTCACCATGTTTATGACCCCTGCGATGATGGTGTCCGTGATCGTTTTTCTTTTCTTTTATGATTGCGGTCATGATCATCAAGCCATACAGAATAATCAGACCGACTCCTAACAATTGTTCCATGAACTTCCTCTTCTTTTATAATACCATTTCCAGATCTGGGATTTTATGTTCCTTAAACAAGGCCTTAAAAGCGTCAATACTTTGAGGTGCCTGGCACCCTTTGGGCAGCAGTTGGTTTTCCATTAAGGTCTCATAAACCGTAAGCAGGGTCGGCTTGGTCAGGTTGGCTTTTTCAAGAATTTCCTGATTCTTAAATATTTCCAGCGGCGAACCATCAGCAATGATATTTCCTTCTGCAAAAACGATTATGCGCTGCGCCCAGCGATAGGCAAAGTCAACATCGTGCGTGGAGATCAGCATGGTTTTTTCTTCCTGACTGAGCTTTTCCAGCACCTCTTCAAGCATTTGGGCATTAATAGGGTCCAGGGCCGCCGTGGGTTCGTCAAAGATGATCACTTCCGGCTTCATGGCGATGATATCGGCAATAGAAACCCGTTTTTTCTCGCCCCCGCTTAAATAGTGGGGCGGTCGATCTTTATAGTCCTGCATATTCATATAATTTAGGGCCTGATCAACCCGGTTTAAGACTTCCTCTTTGGGCAGTTTTAAATTCATTGGTCCAAAGGCTACTTCCGCCCGGACTGTTGGCGCAATAATCTGATTATCCGCGTCCTGAAAAACAATTCCGATATTTTTACGCAATTCTTTTAAAGTCTTTTTATTGATCACGGTTCCCTGATAGGAAATCTGACCTTTTTCCGGTGTCAGGACACCATTAATATTCAAGAAAAAGGTGGACTTGCCCGCCCCGTTTGATCCTAAAACGGCAATTTTCTCACCTTTATAAATTGTCAGATTGACACCCTTCAGTCCGACCTGGCCATTCCCATAGGTATAGGCAAGATCTGTGACTTTTAAAATCGGTTCATTTTCCATACTTTGTTCCTTAATCATTTTTTGGATGAATGTTTAAAATTCCAATCTAAACAAGAACCCTTTTTAGATTGGAATTCAACATTCGTGCTATGTAATTTTATATTGCTCAGTGCCACCTTTTGCCCCGCACCGACCAATTAGATTTCGCAGTCTGCGCGCGGATTCGTACAGTTGCCCAATTTGAAAGTATTAATTACATATGGTTCCAGCAACTAATCAGAAATTGCATTTCTGATTACGCCGCAGGCAGTCGCCAACTACAAGTAAACTTGTGATTGGCTCGTTGCCTTTGCGAGTGTTCGCCCCGAGGCAGACAGCTGAAAAGCCAATTGTCGGTGCTCAGGTGTTTAAATTAACTTTATCTTGAGTCTGTGCAATTTTATATTACTTATTCTTCTTTTTCGAACTCGTTGAGTTTTTTGCCGGTTGTCTTTTCCCACTTGGTTCGTTCGGAGAACTTGCCGATGAAGAAAAAGATCACGCCGACACCTATGCCTGTCTGCAGACAGAACATCAGACTCTCAACCTCGCCGGGAATTTCGCCATTGATCATGGTTTCCAGTACCGGAGTAAACCAGGGTTCATACTCTGTTCCGGTGATTTCCGAAACCACCTGGCTGCCGGCATCGTCAGAACCGCCAAATTCAGCCCCCTGTAAAACAAAGAGCGGTACCAGGGCAATCAAGAATACAATCGCCAGTAAAATCAGAATTGTTTTTTTATTGGCTGTTGTCATGATGCTTCACCTCTTTCCAGAACACCCAGACCGATCAGCTCGTTGGAAGCGTATGATTCCAGGGTAATCATAATAACGACCGTTAAAATCCCTTCAATCACGGCCAGGGGCAATTGCGTTGGGGCAAAGACGGCCAAAAATTTCAATCCTGATGCCATCACCCCGCCAGCCTCTGATGGATAAGCTATTGCCAGCTGAAAGCTGGTCACCATATAGGTAAAGAGATCGCCAAGAGCCGCCGCCAGGAACACGCCAACGTGTTTATTAACATTTAGTCTTTTACATAAAATATAAATCCCGTAGGTTACAAAGGGTCCGGCAATGGCCATGGAAAAGGTATTGGCCCCTAAAGTTGTCAAGCCGCCATGGGCTAACAAAATCGCCTGAAAAATCAGGACAATCAATCCTAAAATAGAAACTGCTGTCGGTCCAAACAGAATAGCGCCCAGTCCAGTCCCGGTCATATGTGAACAGGATCCGGTAACTGAGGGAATCTTCAGTGATGACAGGATGAAAATAAAGGCTCCCGCCATCGCGTACATGGTAATGGCCGAACGGTTGACTTCTACTTTTTTCTTAATGGACAGATAACCCGCCACCAAAAACGGCAAACAGATCACGCCCCAAATCACACAATAAGTTGCAGGCAAATAGCCTTCCATGATGTGCATGGCATTGGCTACCGGGTAAATCCCGAAAAATAGCGCAAAAATCCCCACCATGCTTATAATCTTCTTTTCTTTAAAAGACATAAATTCCTCCATAATGCTTTATATATCAACCAGGCTACAAAGGCTTAATAACGACCACACCGGCATGCGTCCATACAAAAAAACCTCTTTTCCAATAAAGAAAAAGAGGCTAATTAATCGGATTTATTGATCCCTAGTTTGATTTAAACGTCGCAGAATCAATACGGTCAATGTTACTAACTTCCCTTTTCCCTGGAAGGATATCTTAGTACTTCTGTTTAGTAGGTTTCCTGACTCATAGCTTGTATTTCTCTCGCCTTCCCAGTTGCCCAGTGACATTTTAAAGAGAACATAACTATTTACAGTGACCGGATCGCTCTGGATTCTCACCAGATTCCCTCAATGATTGAATCATCCTAAACGAATTTATACATTACATATTCATTTATCCCATTATTATACCATTAATCCCGGTAGTTGTCAAGATAGTTGGCAGTTTTTCTTAAATTAACCGATTGATTTATTGGTTGTATTCTCTTCATCTTTTTCTGGATTTAACCAGACTTCAT
>JASGLP010000025.1 GCA_030156895.1 Eubacteriaceae bacterium
CAGAACCAAAGATGCAAGGGTGAAACTGGCATCGCTCTACCCTGAATTATAATCAGGGTAGAGTTAGTTCTGTTATGAACGTGCCACTACACTAGTTGCTTAATAATCTATAATCTTCACTCCATCAATATAAAGATTTAAGCCATCGGGTAAGATATAATATGTCTTATAAGGTATATTGCATGTAAATTTTCTTTTAGCTTCTTCGCATTCTTCTTTTGTACAATCGCAACTTGTACAGTAATTAACATTCCCAATAATAGCGGGCTTATTACCAAACGCATACCCGATAAAACTAAATTCTTCTTCATCAAATTCACCATCAAAGTAACTTTTAGCTCTTACGTATCCTTTCAGTTCAACACCATTTTTCAAATCAATAATCTTCTCAATCAACATAAAATCACCTCTTTCCACTAATTAAACTAAGAAATATCCTCATTGTATCAAAATAAATTTCGCCTTTAGTATTGAATTATATTATTAACAATTAATTGCAAACAACGTTTGAAAAATTTATTTTAATTAAACAGTAAATGGTCTATTAGGTAATGCCTTAACAATTTCTTCAGGACATATTTCGGCTTCTAATCGCTCCCATTCTTCAAGGATTTCATTTGTATTCCGTTTTAATTTTGCCACCTTAGAATGTCTTTTCCTAACCTCATTCAAATATGGAATCAAATATCGAATTACAGCTAAAATTTCCGTTAGATTAATATCTTGAGGCCTTTTAGTTATAATTATTTTCCCCGTATTTGTTGCCATTACAACTGTATGTGCCAAAAGAAACATTTCACGATTTTTAGCATTTCGGGCTGGAAACAAAATCATTTTTATTTTGTCAGCATTAGAAAAATCATTTTCAACATAAATATCAGAAGTTTCTATAAGTTCTTGTGTTGCAACAATACCCATATAAACTCGGAGAATTAATTCAATACCAATTGTAGAAACACTTTGGATTGCAACATTCTTCATATTTAATCCTTGTTTATATAAATTCACAGTCAAGAGTCTTAAAGCTCTACTATCACTTTCCATGAAAAAGGAATATCCTGGGATAGGGAGACTCATTTTTGAAAAAAAGTCTCCTTTCATATGCTCGATAAAAAATTTTAACGCTTCATAATACGTTTCACATACTTCGTAAGGTTTCCCATATTGGTTTACATTTGATACTATCTTTTCTGCAATTCCATTGTGATGCGTTATACCAACAAATGTGCCATTCTTAATTTGCCATATAGCCTCAATTATTCTAAATAAATCATGCCCTTTTGCTAATATTCTGTGCGTCCCTAAATTTGCCCCTGATTCCTTATCCGCACCAAAATACTTTCCTTGATAATCTATTGGCGAATTAGGCTTATGCTTATGCAATTCATCTAAATATTTAGAAAACTCTGAATTTTGACCAGTCAATGGATTATCTCGATTTCCTAAAACAAAATCTGCGGTTATGCCTACAATAGCTGCTGAAAATACAATTATAAAGTCATTCGTACCCCACTTTTCCGCTCTTGCTACAGGTCTATTCAATTCTTTATCAATCTCTTCAATAATTTCTGAATCCAGTAAATCCTCTCTTTTGATGTTTTCAGGATCAAGTCCATGATCAGTTAAATCTTGATATGCTTCATCTGCTAGCTCTTGATAAGACATCGCTTCATATTTATTGGTAATTGTAGTTATTGCTTCTTGCTTTTTATACTTAATCTCTGGTTTTTCTAACCCCTGTGATTTATAAATTTGATCGAGTTTTTTTTGCAATTCTTCAATTTTTGAAGATTGGACACTAGCAATTTCTGACAATTCATGCATACTCTCTTTGATATCATCTACATCTAATTGTTCACTTTTTAATATAATATAATCTTTATCCATTTATTTAGCCTTGCATTTTCAATATTTCCATCAAATACTCAACTTGTATTGTCAAATTATCTATCGCTTTAGCATCATCAGTGCGATTTTTTTTCAAGTCATCAATTTCTTTTTTTAACTCATCAATTTCCTTCTTTAAAGCAATAATTATATTCTGCTTTGATTTTTCTGCTTTTTGTAATCTCTCTACTTCTTCTTGTAAGTCCTTTTTACTCCTATTTTTACGCTTTCCTTTCCAAGCCTTATCAAATTTTTCTGACCCAATAATTCCTACAGTACCAGCTATAATAGCTGATGTTATCATCCCCCCCGCAACTCCTAACGCTGGATTAACTACTCTTAATCCAGTTGTTAATACAATTAACGTTCCAGTTCCAACAGCTTTCGCAAATTTCTTTCCAAATTCCATTAATTATTTTACCTCCAAAGCAATCTCTAATTTATTTTGAAGTTCCTGTGATTCGTTTATAATACTTTCTAATTCATGAATTTTTTTTGTTTCAATTTTCATTAATTGGGCGATTTCTTCAACAGTCTCTCTTTCTATTTCAGTATAATCCCTATCAATATAGCAAATTAGAATTAATTCATAAAGTAGCATAAGTTTAGTGTTTCTTTGTTCAATGTCAATCACGATATCAGAAATTCTTTTACCATCAATAATTTCTTTTAAGTTTTGTTCAATTAATTCATCTGACATATTATTATTACGTGCAATCGAATAAAACATTTCTGTTTCCTCAGCCGTAATTTTACCATCAGCGCTTACCATGTACATTAATGTTTGAATATAGCTTATTTTTTCTTTTTCTTCTAATATCATTTTAACCCCCCATAAATTATTAAAAATTACACCCTTTAATCCTAATATCAATCCATTTCATATTTCACTCTCATCCGCTCAATCATCTCAATCATCTCTTTCCGGTAACTTGGCGGACTGATCACCTCAACCCAATCCCCCTGTGAAAGCAGCCATTTTTTAACCCCTTCACCATAAACGCTTGCCTTAATCAGTGTCTCTCCATTTTCCTCTGAAATTGGTTTGGCTGTCGGCAGACGATCAAAGACAGATTCCAGCGAATCACCTTTAAACTTAAATTTGATAGTGGTTAGTTCACCAGTATACATAAATTGAATCCGTTCTCTAAATTCACCCTCTTTAAAACGCTTACTGTCATCAACAATCTTAAAATGCTCATCATCGCATACTGCATAATTAAGAAACCGGTCTAGTCTGAAAATGCGCGAACCTGAATCATCCTTTTCGTGCTTCTCAGCAATTAGATAAAAATAATATTCATTAAACAACAATCCCAATGGATTTATTTTGTAAGCTTTTATTTTCCCATCCTGCTTCTTGTATTGAACGTCCAGAACATTCTGCGTTCTAATGTTCTGACTGAAAAACCATATTCGCTCAATCAAGTCTTCATCATGTTTGACCGGATGGTAGCGCCGACGCTCATTTCTTATTCCCAGTTCAATTGCCTTACGGTTAAAGGATAATCGCAGGAGATGATTAAGGATCTCATCCATTTCTTTTTCATTAAATGCCCGGGCATCCATCAGCACCTTGATCACTGCAAAGATATCATGATCTGACAGTGCCACGCTTCCTTCCCGGTTTAAACGATGGCCTTTTGCTTTACGATCATAAACAACTCTGATCTCAGGATAAGCAGACTGGAGATAGTCTTCAATCTCCTTTAAATCCCGTTGAATGGTTTTATCGCTAACCTCATATTGATCAGCCCATTTCTGTTTATTGACAATCTCACCCTGTATGATCTGATCATAAATAGCCAGGAGACGGGCTGTTTTCTTTTCATCATGATATGATTCCACTTTATCTTCCTACCTTTCCTGACAATATCTTAAATACGCACATTATTCTTGCACTCCTGACAAACCTTCACCACACCAGCATGGCTCTTCATTGACGTTGTAGCCGGTTTCTTATGGCATATTTCACATAATTGATTCTTTTTCTGATCCTTATCGTTTTTCTTTAAAATCATCCTGATTCCCCTTTTCATTGATTTACTTTATGATATTAGTATAAAGGAATCACCTGGACATAATTCGTCCTGTAATGTAATTTTCAAAGAAATATTAACACGCAATAATTTAGTAGGTTAACTCTTATCTGATTAAAAATCAAAAGGGCCAATAGGGCGGATCATTTCAAAATAATTTTAGAAATTCATGGTGTCTTAAGCGCAATTCAGTTCTCGTTAATGTATTTATATAAAATGCGTAAATAATAAACTGTGCACATTATTTGGGGTTTTCTGTATTCTCGCCTTACTATACTGACATTACCAGCAAAACAGATTCCAACGTGGGATTAATGGGATTGAAAAATTTATCACATGATACTAATTCGATAAAATAACTAAAGACTCAATTTTTAAATATTCCAGTATTCTTGTATGAGAGACTATGTTACTCAACAATTACTTTCCCATCAATTTCTTTGACCTTTTCGCTCAATTTCAATTGTTCATATGCTGCAAACATAGAGCTGTTTATTCTTTCTGACCGTCTTTTAAATCCGTAGGACCTTGCCGTTTCTGAACAAACTGAATCAACAGTCGCTCCTACACAAACTTGGGCTACATTATACATTGCAACAGCCAGCTCTTCGGTACTAATATGCTGAATTGATCTGGTGTTGTTTAGTATTGGTTTAATAACAACTTCATTATTGGGCATTAAAAAATCACCGTTTCTAATAACATCATTTTCTAAACGTACAAGACCATAATCAACTTCTTTTCTAACGGTTGATGATACTTTTTCCCGACCAAATAAAGGTGCAATCCGCTTACATAACAGATCATAATGAATGGGAAACTCTTTATTAACAACTTCCATTATGCAATCAACAAGTTCTAAATTGCCATATGAATTTTTAGGGAGGCTATCAAAATCCGCATAGACCTGTCTTTCAAATTGGTAAGGATTATCATCATCTTCCAGCGTTTCTTTTATATCAACCGTTAAATATGAGTGTTCAGTATTTTGAATGTTCAAATTTTTAACTCTTTCGATTTCGAAACTATCTGACTCATTATTATAATCAAGAAGCGCTTTTTCGACAGCTTCAATTAATTTTTCGCCTTCCGTCACAGGATCTTTTATCCAGTCAGTGGACCAAATTCTATAGATAGTCCATCCCATATCTTCTAATACAGATTGTCTTAAACGATCTCTTTCTCTTGCTGTTCTTGCCGAATGATATGCTGCACCATCACATTCAATTCCTAATACATATTTGCCACTGTGCGTTGGATGTTTTATAGCTAAGTCAATACGATATCCGGAGCACCCAATTTGAGTTCCCACTTGATATCCTTTTCTATCAAGATAATTAAAAACCGCTTCTTCAAATGCCGAATCATGTTCTATAATATCACTTTCATTCGTTTCAGAAAGTAATACAGACGGTCCATTAATTGCAAAATCAATATAACTCCTCAATAACTTTGGACCTTCCGAAGATACTCTGTTTAAATCAATATCGGTTGGCATAATAGATCCCACAAGTTTTACATTATATTTCGCTCTCGTGATAGCAACATTTAAACGTCTTTCACCGCCAGATTTACTTAACGGCCCAAAGTTCATATGCATCTGTCCACCTTGAGGAGGTTTTGCATAACCTATACTGAAGATTATTGTATCCCTCTCGTCACCCTGGACATTTTCCAAATTTTTAATAAAGAATGATTCAACCAAATCTTCTTTGAAGAATTGTTCATAGGTTGTATTCTTCATTCGAAGCTGTCTTACAGCACCATCTATTGCTTGCTGCTGTACTTCACCAAATACTATAACACCCAATGATCGGTTTGGGAATTTTCTAAAGTGATCAAATACCATTTCAGCAATTTTTTGAGCTTCTATAGTATTACCCTTTTTCCCACCACGGTCATAAAATCCATCTTTTACATAAAAATATTCAACACCGTGATCATTAACTTTTTCTGCATTTGAAGGGAAAGTTATTAGCTTATTCTTATAAATCTTGGCATTTGAAAATGCAATCAAATGTTCATGCCTACTTCTGTAATGCCATAATAACGTTCTTTCCGGCAACAGATTTGCTTCATCCAAAATTGATTCATAAGCATTCACATCATCCAGTTCATCATCGTTATCATTATCAAATTCTTCATCAGATACTGATGCTGCAAAAAAATTGGTAGGCGGGAGCTGCTTACTGTCCCCAGCAATAATCACCTGCTTTGCTCTTGAAATTGCTCCAATGGCATTCTCAGTATTAATCTGAGAAGCCTCATCAAATATCACCATATCAAAATCATAGCTTTCAGATTCAAGAAAAATACTGACAGAAAGCGGTGACATCATTAAACACGGCTTTAATGTCAATAACAAATTAGGTATTTGGGCAAATAGCTTTCTAATGGGCATTATTCTTCGTTGTTTGCTTAATTCCCTTTTTAAAATACTTATTTCATCCACGCCGTTGGTAAACCTAGAAAGTGATGGCAAATTATCAATTAATTTCTTCTTAACTCTGGCTTTAGCGATTTCTAACTGTTCTTTGTCAAGTTTCGAAAATTCATTTATAATAAATTCCTGATTTCTCCTTCTAAAGTTCATAACCTCTGGATAATGTGGCAATATCGCATCTAGCCACAAACGAAAGAACCGTTTTTTAAATACCGGTATTATTTTACTGGTTTTAATCTGCATCTCCTTCATCTTATTAATATAATCTTCAAGACCTTCATCAATACAGTTTTTCTGTGCAGTCCTAAAATCAATCCATTCTTCAAGACTTGCTAGGCCATTTTTACATTTTTCAACTCTTTCAAGCAAGACATTAATGGTGCAATCTTGTAGCATATCTTTATCATCAAAGATTTTCAAGAACCATATAAATTCTTGATCAATTTGCTGGATTACATTGTTTAAATCTGATAAAAAGCTATTACACAAACTTATCTTATCGCTACTTTTACAAATATTTTCAATAAATTCCTGATTCACATCATACTTTTCAGTTATTTTTCTGAATTGACTGGCCCATTCCAAAGTTTTTTTAACTTGATTCCAATCAGTATTCAGCCCTGAATACAAATCTTGATAGTGATTCTTCAGCTTAATATCATTTGATTCAATCAAGTTTGTCATTTTTTTCAGATCATTTAATGAAGTAAGTCCCAATTCTAGGTTTGAAAATAAATCCAACATTTTTTCCAAAATATTAAGCTTGGTATTTTCCCTGTCATAAACATCAAAAAACTGGGTTTGATATTCTTGTGAATTTTCGGACAGCAAATCAGATATTTCTGCCATTTGTTTCAATTTCAAAAGGGTTTGTATAACAGTTTCATCTTCAATTTTTTTTACAATAGTTTTATATTTCCCTAAAATCTCTTTCTTGTCCAATTTATATTGCTTTTTGAAAATCTTGAAAAATGATGTATACTCCGTTTTGAATCGTAATAACATCGCCTGATGATCAATGTCCATGATTTCATTTTCAAAATTGTTTAATAAGTCACTCTTAAGTGTGCAATATTCCTTTATATTACAACTCAAGGTATCATATAAATTCTTAGCCTTTTCAAAACTTCCAGTTTTGTGCCATGTTGTATATGATTGATTTTTAAGAATGTAATCATTCCATTTATTTATAACATGGTCAATTTCATTGGAAGTTAAAAGTTCGCGATCCTGGCTAATAATTAGATTTGAATTCAAGTTTTTAATCTTATCAAAAATAGAAAATAAATTCTCCTTCTCCTTGAAGTATTTAATTTTCAGTTCTGAAAATTCATCAATTTCTTTTAATAGCACCGACAAATCATCATTTGTTATCCAACTTGCAGGAGCTAGTGGTGAACGCGAAGAAACTTCCAAAATATCAATTAGTTTCTTTAACCCCGCATATGAATGAAAGCCTCTAATATCAAGAGTATTTTCAATAGTATCTGCCAACTCAATCGACCTTTTCAATTTCGGTATCAAATTTTTCAGATTATAACTTATATCATGCCTCAATTCATTTGTAACCGTTCGAACATTGGCACTGTTCCATGGGTTGACCTTATAATCATCTGTCATTTTCCCCAATGTATGAACGTATTGATTTAAAAGATTTATAAACCGATTGTATTTTTGAGCTGTCACTTCATTGATGTCCGGCACATTAAAAATGATATCCTCATATATGCTCAGATTCGCCAATATCCCATTAACCTCATATATCGTCTTTTCCAGTGGTAGCACTTTAGTATGAATAGTGTCAATATAAGCATTTAACTTCTCTTTATCTGTCTGTAATTGGTCGAGTTTTTGAAATGCTTCATCAGTTAATTTAACAGTATTCTGTGTGAACTCAAGAACTGTACGCAGTTGTTCCAAAACTTCTTTTTTATTCGCTTTATGGCTATGTAATGTTAGACAAAAATGTTCTAATCCTGTCATGGATAATCTTCTGTGGACAACCTCTAACGCCGCCATTTTTTCTGATACAAATAGAACTTTTTTGCCATCTGCGATGCTTTCTGCAATAATATTCGTTATTGTTTGACTTTTTCCGGTACCAGGTGGACCTTGCAGTACAAAACTCACCCCTTTTTTTGCACTTAGAATCGCATCTTGTTGACTTGAATCCGCATCGACAACTTGGAATACATCCACAGGCTTCGTTTGTTTATCATGATCAAAGTTATTGATACTCTCAACATCATAATTAGAAACACTTGCATCTCCCGAAATTGAACGTATTATAGCATTGGCTTTAATTTTATCCTTGTGCTTTTCTATGTCTCGATACATGTTTATTTTTAAAAATGATAGCAAACTAAGACTAACATCCTCAACAAGTTCCCATTTGTTTTTTGAAATCAGTTCCCCTATTTGAGTAAAGTAAGATTTCAAATCCTGTTCTTCATCAATTTCAGGCAAAATAATACCAAAGTCATTTTCCAATTTGTATTTCAATGTTGGGTTAATAACAATTTCATCTTCATGAATATTAAGGATATATGGATCATTGATAGACTCAATTGTTAATGATGCCGGCACTAAAACAAGTGGTGACATCAAGTATTGTTCTGATTTCCCAGACTCAGCCCATCGCAAAAAACCAAAAGACACATACAGAATATTTACCCCAAGTTCTTCTACAGCTGTTTTAGCTTTTTCTCTAAGTGATCTTAACGTCTTTTGCTGCTCTTTAATTGTTTGATTGGTCTGAATATAGCTTTGTGTTTCATTAGATTCTTCATCGATAGAATCCAATTGCTCACTGTTAGCATCTGATAATTCCTCATCAAAAAAGGGAAACTCTATTGATCTTTCACTAACAACAAAATCCTGCCATAGATTTAAAATATCTGGTTTAATAATCTTTAAACTTGACCTTTTAGTCTCTTTATAATTGATTAATCTGTTTCTTTTCCCAAGGTCAAGCAATTTATTCTTCCACGCATCTAATTTAAAATCTATGACTGCCATATTCCCACTCCTTATCTATTAATAATCTTCCTGAAAATTAAAAAGAATTTATAATTTTTATTTGAACATAAACCCATAATTTATTATACCCCTTTGATATACGATTACAAATATTTTCTCATTTAAATCTTTTTTTATTCGTTTTCTGCAAAGCCCTATTCACCTTTACAAAAAAAATAGAAGTCGACCCATTTTATAATAAAAGTCTAGCCTATTTTTCTTTCTGCTGCAATATGTGACAAAATGTGTGACAGTATTATTTAGCACAATTATTAAATTATTTTGAACGTAAAAAAACCTGCCACAATCGTAGCAGGTCTAAATTTAATGCGTAATATTAAATGGCGGAGAAGGAGGGATTTGAACCCTCGCACCGCGTTAACGGCCTATACCCTTAGCAGGGGCACCTCTTATAGCCACTTGAGTACTTCTCCAAGGGTAATAATGATCGAAAATCATATAATTAGCATTTGAATGGCCGAGAGGGTGGGATTCGAACCCACGTGGGCTTGCACCCTAACGGTTTTCAAGACCGCCCCGTTATGACCACTTCGGTACCTCTCGTAATTTCAAAATGCAAGACTTATTATAGCGGGAATTATGACAATTGTCAAGCATTCTGAAAAAGTTTTTTTATTAATTTTTCAAATTATTTTTGATACCTGTGATTAGATTTTTTCGATCCAATTCAGTTCGTCTTTTTCTTCACCAACTTGGACACCATAGAGAGTGTCATAGATTTTTTGCGCGTATTGACCGATTTTACCGTCATTAAAGGTCATTTCGGCATCTTTCCACCCTAACGATCCAATCGGCGAAATAACGGCCGCTGTGCCCGTTGCAAAGGCTTCCTTTATTTTTCCATCCTGATAGGCCTGATATAGTTCATCGATGGTAATGCGTCGTTCAACGACCTTCTTACCCCAGTGCTTTAAAAGTTCGATTACGCTTTTTCGGGTAATTCCGCTCAGGATTGTTCCTTCTAGTGATGGCGTTACAAACTCATCATCAATCAGGAAAAAGACATTGCTGGTCCCCACTTCTTCGATATAGGTTCTGCTTTCACCATCCAGCCATAAAATCTGATCATAACCCAGCTCTTTAACCTTTTGTTGAGCCGCCAGACCACCGGCATAATTACCGCCGCATTTGGCTTCTCCGGTACCACCACGAACTGTTCGGGCATACTCATTTTCCACAAAAATTCGACAGGGTGCCATACCGCCTTTATAATAAGAAGCCACTGGAGACATAATAATCATGAATTTATACTGTTTCGAAACACGAACGCCAATGTAGGGATCTGTGGCAAAGATAAATGGTCGAATATATAAAGATGTTCCCGGCCCCTCCGGGATCCATTGAGCATCAAGTTTTACTAATTCCTTAAGTGCTTCCAGCAGAAAATCTTCATCAATCTGAGGAATACACATACGTTTATTAGACCGGTTTAATCGTCTAAAGTTTTCCAGCGGTCGGAATAACTGAACCTGTCCATCCGGTGTACGGTAAGCCTTTAATCCTTCAAAAACTTCCTGTGCATAATGAAGAACCATTGCTGAAGGCATCAGCTCAATTGGGCCGTATGGTAGAATTGTTGCGTCATGCCAGCCCAGTCCTTCCGTATAATCCATCATAAACATATGATCCGTAAAATTAACACCAAATTCCAGACTGTCGCTTTGAGGCATCGCTTTGGGTGCATTCGTTTTTACAACTTTAATCTCCATGATTCCCTCCAACTATCATAAGACTTCTTTGTCTTAGTTTTTTACATGAGACTAGTATAACAATTATTGTATACAATGAACAGAGTGACTTCAATATTTTTTGTTTTTTTTTAATACATTAAAAAATCCCTGAATCAATTTTATCAATCAATTCAAGGATCTGTATTCGTTATAATTTGCCCTAATCCAGGAAGTAAATCTCGATGGTCTGTCTTCCCCAGGCTACACATTTTTCTTCTGAATCCATGTAAATATCAATTATGCCATATGTTACCGCGCCGCCACGATCTTCAACCGTGTAGACACCTCCCAAAGCTGGAATATAAACTTTGGTGCCAAAAGGAATACCCGCCCAGGTCGCAATGGTTCGCCCTTCCTGTGGTGGCAATCCGCATGCAGTATTATTGCCGGTTGCCGTATAAGCGGTAGCAGAAACTGTCATGCTGCCGGAATAGCCGGAGTCATCAGAAACTTCTGAAGAAATATTCTGAGCTTCATCACTGCTTTCAACATTAATGTTATCGGAATTTTTAGAAACCTGAACATTTGTCGGTACAGTAACAGTTGTTGCCGGGCCTACTTCAATGATCTCATCCTGTGGCGCTTCGACAATCTGACTTTTTACGACTTCACGTTTAACTTCCACGCCGTTTTCATAATAAACACGTTCCGTGACATTACTTTTGCCATTAACCCCAACCTGTGTTACCACTCGGGAGCCCGCTGGCAATTCAGTATTTTCATTAAGGGTTACTTGCATTGGCACTTCACGTACCGCAGAGCTTTCAACCACATCCACTCGGATCACCTTAATATCACCGGTTTCTTCAGTGATGACGGTATCTCCTGTCGGCTCGACCCGATCATCATCATCCAGTTCAATGTCCATCTCGGAAAGCAGCTGGCTAATCGTTTCATCTCCTGCAAAATATTCAATTGTTTGACCATCAACAGTCAGATTCCCACTTGTCTTTTCAGTAATTGTGACTTCTGCCACATCTTTAAAGAGCGACGACAGGGAAGCGCTGTACTGGTATTCTTCACTTACTGGAAGATCGTTGGCAATGAGGACTTCTTCAAGGGTCTCTAACAACTTTCCTTCAACCATTACCGTTTCGCCTTCAAAAGTGACGCGAATTTCTTTTTCAACGGTAAAAGCACTGGAAACTCCGACGACCAAAAGCAGGATCAATCCAATAATCCCAATTTTGACCCCAGGAAATTTCTTAAGAAAGCCCCCAGTTTCTCTTTTATTATTCATAAAAAACCTTTCATCTTGTCAACACATCATCTGAAACTTTACATATTTGTTACGATTAGTTTAACATCCAATCCGTATCATGTCAAGGTCTTTGTCCCCAAGACCCCACGCGCTGGTAAGTCATTCCCATAAAAAAGACGAATTTAAAGCCGTTTTTCATCGTCATTGGAGGGAAAGTGTAAATTTTTGCCATGATTGGTCAGGACATGGTAAAATCTCAAGGAAGCCTTTAGCCAGCCCCGTTATACTGTCATTTGTTACAAAACAAATTTTAAGAGGAGTTTCTATGCCAGCATTTAACATCAGCAATGCACAGATTTACATTTTGCAAAATAATAGCCCTAATTGGTTTAATAAAAATAAACGAAGCCTGCCTTTTCGCCAAACAAAAGATCCATATCAGATCTGGATTTCGGAAATCATGGCTCAGCAGACTCAAATTGATACCCTGATCCCTTATTATAAGCGCTTTATTGAAAAATTTCCTGATCTTAAGACCCTGGCTGCTGCCGAAGAGTCAGCCGTTTTAAAAGCCTGGGAGGGTCTGGGTTACTATTCCCGGGTCCGCAATCTTCATAAAACCGCGCGACTGATCGAAAGCGACTATGATGGCTGTTTCCCATCTGATTACCAGACGCTCATAAAACTGCCGGGGATCGGTCCCTATACCGGCGGAGCCATCGCCAGCATTGCCTTTAATGAAGCGGTAACAGCCGTTGACGGTAATGTTTTGCGGGTCATCAGCCGCTTTTTAAACAGCCATCTTGATATCGGCGAAAACAAGACAAAAAAAGTCATTACCCAATGGCTTGAAACAATCCTCCCCGCCAATTCCGGCGATTTCAACGAAAGTCTGATGGAACTGGGAGCTCTAATCTGCAGTCCCACAAATCCTCAATGCCCTGACTGTCCTCTGCGTGATGGCTGTCAGGCATACGCTCAGGGAAATCAGGAAAAACTTCCGATTAAGAAGAAAAAAATCAGACCAAAAACCATGCAGATGGAGGTGGGAATCCTAATCCGAGACAAGCACCTTTTCTTTGTTCGTCGTGATCAAAAGGGTCTGCTGGCAGGGATGTGGTCTTTTCCCATTGTTACACAGACAGATGAACCCGGCCAGGCCATCAGCGATCTCCTAAACCAGTACACCCAGCACCTGCCCCAGGCACAATATCTGGGACACAGCCGTCATGTTTTCACCCATATCATCTGGGAAATAGAGGTTTATAGTTTCTATTTGCCTGCTTACTTAAAGGAAGAAACAGCCACCTATTCCATCAAGGCAGATGATCAAACCTGTTTTATCCCCATCGACGAAACCGACCGCTTAACCCTGCCAGTTGCTTTCAAGAAACTTCTGCCCCTACTTGAGCCCCATTTATAATATCAAATTTCTCTAGCAGCATTATCAGCAGCCCCGCCTGCTAAGTTCTTTTAGTGATAGCGCTTCACTTCAAAACGGTAAAGATCCACGTCTGTTTCACTTTCCAGAATCCCGGCTTTCTGCCGGGCGATGGCTACCTGCTGTTCCACCGAGTCAACGCCATCCAAATCCGGCAATAAAAGACCCCGATTCAGATCTTTCTCGACGATAACACCATATTTCTTCGGATCCAGTTCAGCCGGGCTGCTTATTTTCTCGGCCTCGCCCAAAATATCCACCTTGATTTCCAGATCCATCAGCTCCGTTTCCTCGACCGGTAAAAAACGCGGATCATAGGCGGCCGCTTCAATGGCATTACGGATAATTTCCTGGGCAATATTCTCGGTCACCGCCCTGGTCGTCCCAATGCAGCCCCGCAGTTCCCCTTGCTTGTGGATCGATACAAACACACCAGCCTGCTGATAGTCCAGATCCTTTAAAGCTTTATCATCAATTTCAACCTGGTCTTTGTAGTTAGAAAAATTAAGCTTCCGCCCTCTTTGCACCCAAGTGTTAATGGATGCCCTGGCCAGTGCCACATAGGCTGATTCACTGGAGCGCCGGCTTTTATAGGCCAGCTGCTGGTCTTGTTCATAGCGCTTTTGCAGACTGGGAATTTTACCTTCCTTCAAATCAATATAAGCAGTCATGTAACCAACGCCAAAGGGTCCTTCATAGGAATAAACTTTTGCATCCGTATCAAAACCATCCAGGGCTCCCAGACCCATTACAATTGGCCGCAGCCCGCATTGTCCGGCTGGTTCATAAACCTCATGGGGCACCGTCAAAATGGAATAATAATCTTTTTGGCCAATCCCATAAACAATATTGTCATCAAAAACCGGTCCCATTTGGTTAAATTCATAGGGGCCTTCGTCCTTTAGACAATGGGACAAGTCGGCACTGCTTAAAATAACGGTATCATTACTGGTGCGCTCAACAGCCTCCCGGATGGCCATGCCCATCTGATAGAGCTCATAGAGACTTAAAAATCCAATGGAGATATGAACAATCTTATAGTCCTTATAGAAACGGTCAATAAAATAAAGGGGCACTAAAAGTCCATGATCAATTTCCAGTTTAATTTCATATTCTTCGGCGGTGCGCTGGTTTAAAAAGATGCTGTGACACTGGTTGACGGCAAAGGAGCGGTTTAATTCATCCAGCAATCCCATATCACATTTTTTCTCCATTTTTATATCTGGGCTACCAAATCTTCCCAGATCGCCAGCAATTTTATTTTCGTAAATAACTGCTACCCCATCCCGAAAGACATTACCATGAGGGGTGATGCAAACAATGGTTTTAGGCCCTACTTCAACAATTTTCTTTGCCAGATCCCGCATTCCCTGAGCCGTTTTTTGTGCTTCTGCTTCGCGACCCGCACCGATTTCCGGAATCAGAACCGGCGGATGCGAGGCAATCGCCATTCCTTTTAATCTCATTTTTCTTCCTTTCTAAAAAGTGCCCCGTTACCGGGACACTCAGTGTGTACAAAGCCCGCACCGACCAATTGGATTTCGCAGTCTGCGCGCGGATTCGTACAGTTGCCCAATTTGAAATCACTGATTTAAAGCGTTTTCCAGCAACTGTTCGCCCCGAGGCAGAAGGCTTCCAAGCCAATTGTCGGTGCTCGAGTATTCAAAATTAACTTTCTCTTCAGTCAGTAGCAATTAAATGATGCAACAGTTAGGACAAATTATAAAAAGCCTTTTTCCCAGCGTAAACCGAGAGCTTGCCCAGCTCTTCCTCAATCCGCATTAGCTGATTGTATTTTGCCACCCGGTCGGTCCGTGATGGCGCGCCGGTTTTTATCTGTCCAGCATTAACAGCCACCACCAGATCGGCAATGGTCACATCCTCAGTTTCGCCAGACCGGTGGGAAACCACCGCTGTATAGCCGGCTCGTTTACCCATTTCAATGGCATCCAGGGTTTCTGTCAGGCTGCCGATCTGATTAACCTTAATCAGAATCGAGTTAGCAATGCCCTCATCAATTCCCTTTTTAAGCCTAGTCGTATTTGTCACAAAAAGATCATCTCCCACCAGCTGAACTTTTTTGCCCAAACGATCAGTCATCAGTTTCCAACCGTCCCAGTCTTCTTCATCCAATCCGTCCTCAATGGAGATAATGGGGTATTTATCAATCAGGGCTTCATAGAAATCAATCATTTCCTCTGCCGTTTTTTCAACCCCTTCGCCCTTGAGTAAATATTTTTTGCTGGACTTGTCATAAAGTTCAGATGCTGCCACGTCCATGGCCAACATAATGTCCTGTCCCGGCGTGTAGCCAGCGGCTTTTATGGCATCCACGATCACCTGTAGAGCTTCTTCATTGGATTGAAGGTTAGGGGCAAAGCCGCCTTCATCCCCTACCGATGTGGTCATGCCCTTTGCCGACAAAACCTTTTTCAGCTGATGAAAGGTTTCTGCACCCATGCGTACCGCTTCTCTGATGGAGTCGGCACCAACCGGCATAATCATAAATTCCTGAATATCCACATTATTGTCAGCATGCTCACCGCCATTTAAGATATTCATCATCGGTGTCGGTAAGGTTTTAGCGTTGATACCGCCCAGATAACGGTAGAGTGGCATGTTAAAAGAATTGGCCGCGGCATGGGCAGCTGCCATGGAAATGCCTAAAATAGCATTCGCGCCAAGCTTGCCTTTATTATCCGAGCCGTCCAGGGCAATCAGCGCCGCATCGATGGAGATCTGATCCGCTGCATCCATACCAATCAGATATTCAGCCGCGTAGTTAACGTTAGCCACAGCCTTTAAAACCCCTTTACCTTCATATCGGCTTTTGTCACCATCCCGCAGTTCAACCGCCTCAAAAGCTCCGGTTGAAGCACCGGAAGGTACAATGCTGCGGCCCAGGCTGCCATCTTCCAGGTAAACATCCACCTCAATGGTCGGGTTTCCCCGTGAATCCAAAATCTCTCTGGCCATGATGGCATCAATATACGTACTCATCTCTTACCTCCCTGAAATTATTCTTCTTATTATATACACCTTTATTCTTGTTCTAAACCAAAACATAGAAAAAAGCCCTGAATGAACATTCACAGGCTTGTCATTATAAAATATGAAAGTCTTTTCTTACTGCTGCGGTCCCACCATCGGCTCCCCTTCTTCATCAATCAGCACCGTCAGGCCGCTGCCAAGGTGATCGTAATGGTATAAATAATTTACCCCGGTTTCCGTGTCTTCAATAATCCGACAGCCGGTTTCTTCTCCCATGGATTCGTTTAAAATTATTCTGAACCGATTCTTTTTTGCTTTTTTTGTTTTCATTTTAAAATAATCTCCTGGCGCAAAATGCACTTACCCTATTATAGCGAATTCCTGGGGCAAAATCAAATTTATTCGTTTTTTTCGCAGCCTTTTGTCAATTTTTAAATGCAGAAAAATAAGATTTACGCCAGCAAATCCCTTTATTACTGGATCACGCCATTTTCCAGACAGACCGACAAATTCATTTTTTTATTGCCGACTTTTTCAAACTGCACATTAACCACGTCGCCATTCCTGCTGATGATTTGACCTTTACCGAAACGACGGTGTGAGACTGTAGCCCCCACCTGATAGGCTTGTAAATCAGCCTCATCCACTTTAGGCAGTTTTTTGATTGGGTCATTTCTTTTCATGCCGAAACGCTCACCGCCCTGATGCTTTTGCTCTTGCGGCTTCTTTTTAGGGATGCCATCAATTAAATAGCCGATGAAGGGCGAGGGAAAGACTCCATTTTTCTGATCGCTGACGCAAATAAAAATCAGTTCATTTTTGGCCCGGGTAGAGCCAACATAAAAAAGCCGCACCTCTTCGCCAAAAAGACCCGGATCTTCGCGACTAGCCGAGCAGGGGATGGTGCCTTCCACGGCATCAATGACAAAAACCTTATCAAATTCCAGCCCCTTGCTGGAATGAAAGGTCGATAAAGTTACCCGGGGTTTTTTCTGCTTGTAGATTCTGGATTCCTTAAGCTTTTCGCTGAGCGCTTGCAGATGTTCAAAATAGGCATCAAAACACTCAGAACGTCCAGCCAGAATCTTTAACACTGACAATTTCTGATTCAGGTTTTCCTCCGAATGTCCAGCACCGATCTTAAACTGCAAAAAACCGCGATAGCCCAGCTCATCAAGGATCAGGTCAATCCCTTTTTGTGGTGGCATGGTCTTTAGGCGCGCCAATTCTTTTTCCACCAGCTCCAGCCGCTTAACCAGCCAGGTCTTATCCCGGTTTTCCCTAATCAGAGCCCTGATCGCCGTCTCACTGGCCCGTATCTTCACTGATCCAACCATTTCTTTGGAGATGGCCAGATCCATTTTATAATAAAGCTGGCAAAAAAGATCATAATCATTGGGGCGCAGAGAAAACTCATAAAAAGAACGAATATCTTTAATGATAAAATGATTAAAAAAAGCCGGATGATGTTCCTTCATCAAAAAGGGAATCCCTTCCCGATCTAAAAGATCCACCAGGGGAATGGCCGATTCATTATTGCGATATAAAACCGCCGTCTCTTTGCCTTCTTTGCGGATCGATTCAAGAATCAGCTGATACTGAGCTGCCAGGGATTTGACCCACTCCCGCCTAAGGGGCAGGCCT
Organism: Eubacteriaceae bacterium; assembly: GCA_030156895.1. Classification (GTDB taxonomy): domain Bacteria; phylum Bacillota; class Clostridia; order Eubacteriales; family Eubacteriaceae; genus Acetobacterium. The sequence goes on from JASGLP010000025.1 coordinate 18,416, forward strand.
TTTGGATTGGAGGTTACCATTTTCTTCTGATATCGCTCACTGTTCAAACGGATAAACTGGTCGGCACATCCGACAATGGCCTGGCTGCTGCGGTAATTAGTTTCCATCAAAAGCACCTGACCCGCCGGCCAGATTGTTTTAAAAGAAAGCAGAAACTGGGGATAGGCACCACGAAAACCATAAATACTCTGATCTTCATCTCCAACCAAAAAAAGATTACCCTGGCTGCCAGCCAGCAGTTGTATGATTTTAAACTGAATCTTAGAAGTATCCTGAGCCTCATCAAGATGGATGTAGCGATAACGGTCGCGAAAAGATGCTAGCATTTCCGGATGTCGCTTTAAAAGGCCATAAGTATATTTAAGCAAATCATCAAAGTCCATCAGACCCTGATCCTGTTTGCTCTTTTCATAGGCCTGAAAAAGTTTGAAAAAATCGACCTCCAGTGCTGGCAGCGCCTCAATCTCAGACCTGGTCAGCAGCATGTTTTTAACATAACCGATCCGCTGGGTCATTTCGGCCAGCTCGATTTCTGACGGATATGCCTTAAACAGTTTAAGATAAAGCTGCCGGATAAAGGGCGTTACGTTGGCCAGCACTTCAAAAGCTCGTTTATGATACTGCCGCTCGTAAGCTCTAATGACCGACAGGGAAAAGGAATGGATAGTTGAAAAATGGATGTCGTCCTGACCAAAAGCGCTGCTGTAGCGCTGCTTAAGATCACGGGCTCCCATGCGACTAAAAGTCAATGCCAGAATAGCGGCCGGATCCACCTTTTCAACCTGAATCAGATAGGCTATCCGATTGATAATCACAGTTGTTTTACCGCTGCCCGGCACGGCCAGCAAAAGGGTCTGGCCTTCTTTTGCCAGCAGGGCTTTTTCCTGTTGGCTATTTAAACTGATCTGATACTTTTTTTTAAATTCCTGGTAATTTTTCATGCATTTCCTGACTCATTATATTTCCTTTATTATAGCCCTCAAGGCCGGCACTTGCAAGCGCGGCAAAAAAGAGCATTCCAGCCGGATCTGAACCGATCTGAAATGCTCCCATATTTTTGCTTGATAGCGCTTATTTATAGGCCGTAATAAGCCTGATCCATTACTTTTTTCATTGCTTCATAGTCGACAGTCTGGGGATTGGTGGTGGTGCACACATCCGCCATTGCCTTTTGAAGCATGGCTTCCCGGTCGGCCAGGTAAGCTTCTTCTGTTACTCCGGCATCTTTGAGACAAGCCGGAATGTTTAAAGACTGACTCAAAGCCACGACACTATTGTACATGGTTTCAGTCGCATCGCCAGATACATTTAAAATACCCGCCGCACTCAAAAGCCTTTGATAGAGATGTTCAACCCGTCCATTCTGGCCGTTGAATTTAATCACATAGGGCAAAACAATGGCATTGGCTAAACCATGTGGCAGATGAAAGCTAGCCCCAACGGCATGGGCAATAGAGTGGGTGATGCCCAGTCCGGCGCTGTTAAAAGCGATACCGGCCATACAGGATGCTATCTGCATACTGGATTTGGCCGTCAGATTCGAGCCGTTCTCATAACTTTCATAGAGGCTTTTAAAAACCAGTTCCGTGGCCTTGCTGGCATAACAACGAGAAAAGGGATTATTATTGGTGGAAATGAAGGCCTCAATAGCATGAGTCAGAACATCCATACCAGTAGCTGCGGTAGCTCTCGGCGGCACACTTTCGATCAGCTTGGGATCGAGAATGGCTGTATCCGGCATCATTAAAATATCAGTTAAAGGAATTTTAGTATTGTTCTTTTTATCGGTGATAACAGCGTATTCCGTCACTTCCGAGCCGGTTCCAGCAGTCGTGGGAATCGCAATGAATTCCGGTTTGTGCACAAAGCGATCTTCAAATAAAATCCGCTTGAAATTAACGCAGTAAAAAATAATTGCTTTGGCCGCGTCAATCACCGATCCTCCGCCGATGGCAATCAGGGCGTCCGGTTTATTCATAATGATATGCATCAGACCCTTTTCCACAATATCCGTGGAAGGATCGGACTCAATATCGGAAAAAACGTGATAACTGATTCCTTTCTCGTCCAGTAAATCAGTCAGCATTTTAAGAATCCCGAACTTCACCATTCCCTGATCAGTGGCAATACAGACATTCTTGTAATTACCTTCCTGAACACGCTTCAGGGAATCCTCCCCATAATATATTGCCGGCTTTACTTGAAAAAATCGCATGGGTTTTCCTCACTATTCATAAATTTCTGTATTCTCTGTAAGATAAAATCGCATCGAATTAAAATCATTATAACAAGATATTTTGACAAAATACAGACGATCTCAAATATTTATTGAAGGACAGCTTTTTTTTATCTGTTGAAGGCATAAAAAAAATACCAACAAAAGTTTGGTATCGTTTCAGAAATATTTTGTCGTGCACCCCACTTCGACAATCAGCCTCCAAGCGTTACGTCGGTCGTTTGCTCGAGTCAGAGTATCCTCCGGCACATAAAAGGTCTTACTTACCGCTGCTTCATTCCTGACCTGACGGGGTTCATAAGTTTCTATTGCGAAGGGTCCAACTGTCAACACCACTTGCCTTCGGCAGACCTCAAAATCTGAAGCCTCCATGGGGAATTCAATCCTGCTGTAGCGGATTGCAGGTTACAAAGCACCGCTAACTCTCCATCTAGCACGACTAATGTATTATAACGTAATCGCCTGATAAAAACAAGTTTATTTCAAATCATTTAAGGAAATTTGTCTGGGTCACTGATCAATATTTTGCAAAAAACCGGGTATTTAATTAAAATATCAATCTTATCTTTTTAAAAGATTATCGCCAAAGGAGGCTCCCCATGAACGAATCCAGTCTTTTTCAGTGCAACGACTGCACTGGTGTCCTGTTGGAACTGCACGGCACGATTTCTCAATACTGCAACCATAATATGACCGAACTGACCGCCAACACCATTGACGCATCCAAGGAAAAACACGTCCCGATTGTCAGCCACAAGGACCATGAAATCACTGTCACAGTGGGCAAATTCCCCCATCCAATGACAACCGACCACTCAATTCTATGGATCTTTGTCAAAAGCAGAAAAGGCGGCAGTTTTATCCAGTTGACCCCACAAGATAAACCCGAAGCCAGCTTTCATATTGATCCCCTGGATATAGTAGCGGTCTACGCCTACTGCGATATCCACGGCTTATGGCAAGCCCAGCTCGATGACATCGATTATCAGGAAACAGTCTGCTCCCCTGAGTTCCCCCAAGGTTGCGTCGGCGACGACTGAAAAAAGCGGGACACCCCGCTTTTTATTCACCGATAATTTTTACCAGCACTCGTTTATCTCTTTTTCCGTCAAATTCAAAATAAAAAATCTGTTCCCAGGTTCCGAAATCCAATTTACCATCGGTTACGGCCACGACTGTTTCTCTACCCATAATGGTTCGTTTAAGGTGGGCGTCGGCGTTGTCCTCAAAGCCATTATGGTGATACTGGCTGTAGGGTTTTTCCGGCGCCAGCTTTTCCAGCCACACTTCATAGTCATGATGAAGGCCACCCTCATCATCGTTTATAAATACGCTGGCCGTAATGTTCATGGCATTGACTAGAATCATGCCTTCCCGAATCCCACTTTCTTTCAAAGCGTTTTTGACATCCCCAGTAATATTAATAATCCCTCGGCGCGTTGGCAGATTAAAATGCAGTTCTTTTCGATATGCGATCATTTTTTCCCCCAGTAGAATTTTCACTTCATCTTATTTTAAAAGATTTAACTGCTTTCGTCTACAACAAACTCATGTTTTTACAGGCATCAGAATCTTGGTCAGAAGCAAATCGTCGTTGACCTCCAAGCCATTGTAATAAAACTCATAAACCTTTTCTTCTACTTCAAGTCCGTGATCAGCCGCCCACTGATACATGGCTTTATAAGTGGGTTCAATTTTATTGTAAGCTCCCTGGTACATACAATAAATCATATCCTGTTCGGGTATGATTGCCGCCTGAACTTCACCGTCGCCTTCAATCTTTTGGGCAAGCGGAAATCCGATCTCAACATTCATCTTTTGAAAGTCAAAATTTTGATACAAAACAAAGGGCATATCAGCGATTTTTTGACCCTTTTTTTCAAGAAACGCCATAATCATGCCATAAGAAGTTCCAATCAGCTGTGGCAGTTTTCCAATCGTCGTTTCTTTTCGAATCACCAACGCTGGTGTCTCACGATATCGAATTAGACCAATTTCCGAAATTTTCGGCATTATCACTACCTCCTAAATGATAAAAAGACACTAACCCGTCAGAACGTTCTTCTGATTCCTGGTTAATGTCTTCGTTCAGTAACACTTTTATTTTTATGTCAGTCTAATCTTACCGGTTTGCGCTTCTTTTGTCAAGATTTGCTTTCCGCTTATAAATTTTGCATTTTCAGATGCAAACATTTGTCTAAGCCTCAGAAATATCCTGACCAAACTAAATATTGCCAGAAATAAGTCCCTGCTGAAGCGCATCAACAACGGCGTTCATAATTCCATTTGAGGTGTAGGTGGCCCCAGAGACCGCATCCACGTAGGGCGTTTGATTGGCAACAATTTCAGCTGGCACGGCATTGATGGCCCGGCCATAATATTTGACATTATTTTCATTGTGCGAAACCACTGAAACCGCCGTAAGCTGATTACCACTAACTGTCACCGAAACCGTCAGATCAGGGCCAAAACCATCAGCCACCCCGGTGTAAGTACCATCAGCGATATCTGCCGTTTCCATCAACAGGTTTTGATTGACCGTTGCCACCTGATCGTCGACCGTCGTGTCAGACTGAGCTGTGGCATTCGATTGATTACTTTCTGTCTCCGTCGTGATCTCTTCAGCTGATGTCTGGAGATCACTTTCGCTACCGTAAACCCATTCCACGTTTGACTCCAGCTCTCTGGCAAATGCCGTCATAAAAGCCTGGGGTCCCATAATGCCCCCCACTTCCCATAAATGAATCCCCAGAAAAGCCAGTAGCACAACAGTCAAAATCCGATGTGGTTTACACCATGAACACGTTCCTTTGTAGGCCTTGCGCAACCAGTAGGTCAGACCCAAAATAATCCCCATTAACATACAAAGCGTCCCGAAATTAAACGATAAAATAGCTCCCGATGAAAAAAAACCATGAGTACAGGCCGTGATCACAAAAAGAATCCCCATCGGTTTATGCACATTACGTAGTTTGCGGTTAAGGCGGCCGATAAAAGTGTCCTTACTTTTCCCCTTGTTGGCCAGTCTTAATATATAAACAACCGATAAAAGCACCGCCAAAAAGACTGACGTCCAGGCAGTTACAACATTTAACAGAATTATCATTTCAATCCCTCCTTCCAGAGTTTTTGAAATTTTAACAAAGTTTTGTGACGTTTCTGTGTCGAAGTCCAAACATTTAAAGTTTCTTAAAAATATGTTGGAATCAATCCAAAAAAGATGATGCCTAATCCACCTGATAAAAGGACCAGCTGAATTGGATGCAGCTTAAATTTAAAATAGGCAAGACCGGTGATGGCAAAAATTAAAAGTTCTTTAAACTGAAGGGCATTAACAATTGTTTGCAGACTGGTCATGTCTGCCCCTTCCAAAAAGAGACCTTTTAACATCAGGCTCACAACCGCAGAAGCAATCAGGGCGATTACTACCGGTCGAATGCCATAAAGAGCGCCTTTAACCCATTTATTATCCTGAAAACCGGTAAACAGCTTAGCAATCAGGACAATAATAATTAAAGAAGGCAAAACTACCGCCGTAGTCGTTACGATAGCACCAAAAATGCCGCCCAGTTCCATCCCGATAAAGGTAGCGATATTGACCGCAAATGGCCCAGGAGTCGATTCGGCAACAGCCAGAAAATTGACGAATTCGGTCATTGTCAACCAGTTATTACCCAGCACTTCCTGCTGAATTAAAGGAATCATGGCGTAGCCGCCACCAATGGTAAAGAGTCCAATTTTGAAAAATGTAATAAATAAATTAATGTAGATCATGATTATCCTTTTCGCCTTGAATCATCTGTTTGTTTAAATAAATCTGGCGTAAAATGCCAATCACTCCGCCACCGAGAATCAGAAAAATAACATTCAGATCGGTAAAAACTGCCAACCCAAAAGCAGCAATCAGGGTTATTACCGTCAGCCAATTATACTCTCCTTTTCGACCCAGCTTTATCGCCGCCCCCAAAACCAGAACGATAATTCCGGCACGAATCCCCTGGAAAGCGTAACCAACCCATAAAAGCTTCTGAAAAGACTCAAAAAAAGTCGCAATCACAGAAATAATCAGGAGTGAAGGCATGACCACGCCAATGGTTGCCGCAATGGATCCCAACAGTCCACCACCAATTTTGTAACCCACAAAGGTAGCCGTGTTAACCGCAATTACCCCTGGCGTAGCTTCGGCAATAGCAATCATATCAACAATATCTTCACTGTTGATCCAACCATGGCGTTCCACCATTTCGTATTCGATTAAAGAGATCATGGCGTAACCGCCGCCAAAAGTAAAGATCCCTATTTTAAAAAAAGTTACAAAAATCGTCCAGAGCCTTTCCTTTTTTTTCTCATCCACTACCAGACACCTCCCATATTATTAAACTTCAAGCCAGATTGCCGCTTCTTCAAAGCTGTCATGCTCGGAACAAAACCAGACCGCGTAATCAGCGGGAACCGGATAGTTTTTAAAATAAACGCCGGGTTGACTGCAGTTTACCGCTTCCCAGCCATCTGATTTTACCATAAATTCAATAAAAAAGGCATTAAGCGGAAAACCCAGACCGCTGCCCTGATACTTGATATAACTTTCTTTGGCCGCCCAAATCTGCGAAAAGCCATTTTCCCTTTGATTTTCAGGCAAGCGTTTAAGAAAAGCGCTTTCCTTATGATGAAAAAATCGTTCGGCCAGGGATATACGAGCCTGACCGATCTTTTGCACATCCACCCCCAGTGGTTTGGGTCCCACCCCACAGGCAGCTAAATGGCCGGAATGGGATAGATTGAAAAAAAAGTTATCAGTCCCTGCAAACATCGGTTTGCCACAATCATTTACAATTATTTCCGGCAAATCCTTTTGCTGATAATGGATCTGTGCGGCTCTTTTTAATAGGAGCCCGGCGCCTAAAGCGAGGGCTTTTACCTCCATGCTTTTTAATCGGTTTACTTTCTGCTGTCTTTCAGGACAGACTTCTTTTAAACACCAATCAAATTTATCTTTTTTATATAAGGGCCTGACATCCAGTAAATACAAAAAATTCTTAGTCATCCACTTCTCCCTGCCATTTTTGTAAATAAAAAAACGATAAGAGTGCAACCACGGTTATCGTTTCCTTTAAGCTTATTTATGTTAGCTTTTATTGGGGTATTACGCTCATTTCGAATCCTTTTTTGACAAGAATTTCAGGCATTTCATTTTCCAGTTTAGTTGAGACTTCCAGGACTTCTTTCACTTTTTTAGTGTCGATTCCCAGCAGCAATAAAAAAACTTCAATATTGGCTTCATCAAACTCTTTTGAAGAACAATCAATTTCGCCGATCTCCCGTGCCAGTGAAATCCCCTGCTGAAAACCAAAATTGCCGTAGGTTAAAAGCTTCATTTTATACTCCGGCATTTTTTGACCGTACTCTTCCACTAGAACGCGAAAATAATCCACCGCCACTGCTGTCCCCTTATATAAAACATTTTCGGACAAGAGATCAGTATAGAACTGCCGCAAATTCCGATTGGTTAACATCAGACGACCATGGACGCGAATTTCTGTGGCTGTGGCAATCAGGAGGTCGTATTCAATATTTTTATTTTCAAACTGCTGCCTGACCAGTTCCTTGATCTGTTTCATATATTCATTATAGACCATCAAGCCTAATTTACTTTTTGAACCATAATAATAAGTGATCAAACCACCATTGGCATTAACCATATCCGCTATTTCACGGTAGGTGGTTTTTTTGTACCCCAGTTCCAGAAACAGGGTTTTTGCAGCCTGATAAATGCGTTCTTTTACTTCGATATCATTTCTTGGTTTAGCCATATTTATATCCACCCTTTCAGACTCATTGCAATTAACAACTTTTAAAAGCCGTCGTTTTCATTATAATCGAAAACCTGAAAAATCTCAAGAACAACCTTGTCGGAGCCTATGACTTAACCCCGCACCGACCAATTGAATTTCGTAGGCTGCTGCGGTTTCGTACAGTTGCTCAATTTGGCATTTCTTTTATCGAGCTTAGTGCAACTGTTCGCCCCGATGCAGCCAACTAAAAAGCCAATTGTCGGCGCTCAGGCGTACTAACTAACAAAGACTTCAGCCAGTAAACACGATTTACACCTTTAACATTGCCATCAGTTGTTCTTTTCTTTTTTTATAGATATCCTCACGCAAAGGGGCACAACCATCCAGCGTTTTCTGGCCTTTTAACAGTTTCTCGGCAAAGGCCATGCAGTTGTTTTCACCACAGTTTTTACAATTGATCCCCGGCAAATATTCAAACACATCAAATACACTTAATTCGCTCATTGATTACTCCTGATTTTTTATATAACAAAAGGCCGTCAGCAACATTTACAACCTCATTCGCTAAAGTCGCAAATCTTGCCAACGGCCCGATCTTTTAAATAATGGCAGGGGTATCAGGATTCGAACCTGAGAGTGATGGAGTCAGAGTCCATTGCCTTACCGCTTGGCGATACCCCTGCAAAACAGCTACTCGAATATTCTACACAAATTCCCCATCAATGTCAAGGGGAAATAAAAAAAATTATTTCAGATTAAACAAGCGAATGGCATTCTGCGCCGTGATTTCTTCAACCTCTTCCAATGCCATCCCCTTAATCCGCGCCACCTCCTCGGCCACCAGTCGTACATAGGCCGGTTCATTGCGTTTGCCGCGATGGGGCGTAGGGGTCAGATAAGGGCTGTCAGTTTCCACCAGCATCCGATCCAGGGGTAGCATTTTTACCACATCTGGCAGCTTACGGGCATTTTTAAAGGTTACAGGGCCGGAGATGGAAAGATAAAGACCCATATCCAAAAAGACTTTAGCCATCTCCACCGAACCGCTGTAGCTGTGCATAACGCCACCGTTTGTCGCTGAAAAATGATCTTTCAGAATGGCTTCCATATCGGCCATGGATTCCCGGTTGTGGATGATAATTGGCAGACCAACTGCTTTGGCTAGTTCAATCTGTTTAATAAAAACGGCCTTTTGGACATCCCGAGGCGATAAATCATAGTGATAATCTAAACCGATTTCGCCGATGGCGACAACCTTTTCTTTTTTCGCCCAGTCTTTGAGCATCTGATCATGACTGTTTTCATCATAGCTTTTGGCATCGTGGGGATGAATTCCCACTGCCGCATAAATACAGTCATGATTTTCTGCCAGCAAAACCGCCCGCCGGCTGGAGGCTTCATCAGCACCCGGGTTGACAATTTTACCAACCCCTGAATCGAGGGCTCTTTGGATCACCGCCTGGCGATCTTCATCAAATTTTTCATCATCGATATGGGCATGACTGTCAATTAACATGATTTTCTCCTTCTTTTAAAAACTTTAATAAGCTTTCCTTTTCATTTACCAGGCCTTCTTCCATTACTGCTTTTAACAGCATTTTCAAAGCCTTACCAACCGCTGGTCCTTTTTCTATCCCCACCGCAATCAAATCATTGCCATCAAGAGCCAGATCTTTTAAAGAAAAACAGGCCTGTTCGGCAATCAGCTGATCGATCATTTTTTCAATCTCATCAATTTCTTCAAGCCGATAATGACAGGACGCGTCCTGGGCCATACAGTCTGCCCGTTTTACCGCCAAAAGCTGTCTGAAGCTTTCTTCTCCCAGACGGTTAAGCCAGCGTTTTACTAGCCGTTGATCCTTTTCAATTATCGCATCATGATATTTTATCAGCAGACAGATTTTCCTGATTTTTTCTTTAGGCAGGCGCAAGGCATTTAAACGCTTGCGGGCGATTTCTTCAGAGACTCTGCTGTGACCGTAGAAATGTCCTGTTCCATCCTGATCGACTTTCGCACAGGCCGGTTTACCCAGATCATGAAAGAGCATGACCCATTTAAGCTCGGATATCTGAGCTGCCGCCGCCACACTGACTGCCGTATGATTTAAAAGATCATAACAGTGATGGGGATTTTTCTGATCGAAATTTTTAAGCGGCAGTAATTCCGGGATCACCACCCCCAAAATATCGACCCCATCGATCAAAATTTTTCTGACATTTTCACCAAGTAAAAGTTTGTCCAATTCCTGTGAGATGCGCTCAGCGGAAATACGTTTCAATAAATGCGCCTGATCCCGCATAGCCTGATAGGTTTCTGCTTCTATTATAAATCCCAGTACCGCTGAAAAGCGCAGGCCGCGCAGAATTCGCAGGGCATCTTCCTGAAAGCGGCGGTTAGGATCGCCAACGCTTTTGATGACCTGATTTTTTATATCCTCAAGGCCATTAAAGCAGTCAATAATCCCTCTGACCGGATGATAAGCCAAAGCATTCATGGTAAAGTCCCGCCGTTTTAGATCCTCACAGAGTTCTTTGGTAAAAAAAACCGCATCCGGATGGCGGGAGTCAGAATAGAGGCCTTCAGTCCGGTGGGTCGTGATTTCCACTGCCAGACCGCCTTTTAAAACAGTCAGGGTTCCGTGCTTGAGCCCCGTCTCTAAAACCCGTTCGTTTTTAAAACAATCTTTAATCTGATCCGGCCTGGCATCGGTGGTCATATCAAAATCCCCCGGGCTCTGTCCGCGCAGGTAATCTCTGACGCAGCCGCCCACCAGATAGGCTTTAAAACCATTTTCATTCAGCCGGTTAAAAATTTCCGTGACCGGCTCGGGAATTTTAATCATTACTGCCCAGTCCAATTTCATCGGCAATCTTACGCATGCCCAGAATCGTCTGGGTCATCAGATCATCTAATGAATAGCCAGCCATATCGGCGCCCTTGCTCACAATTTCACGGTTGACACCTGCCGCAAAGCTCTGGGTTTTAAATTTTTTCTTGACTGATTTAAGCTCCAGATCATTAACGCTTTTGGAAGGCCGCATATAGGCGCAAGCGGTAATTAAGCCCGTTAATTCGTCGGTGGCATATAAAATTTTCTCCATCTGATGAAGCGGTTCCACCTCAGAACAGATGCCATAACCATGGCTGACGACACTATTGATAAAAGTCTCTTCAAAACCATTATCGCTTAAAATTTCCACCACTTTTACACAATGTTGATCAGGATATTTTTCATAATCGAGGTCATGTAAAAGCCCCACCACTTCCCAGTAATCAGGATCCTCGCCTTCCAATTCAGCAAAGTGGCGCATCACACCGGAAACCGCTAAGCCATGATTGACCAGAGATTCTGTTTCATTGTATTCTTTTAACAGCTTAAGAGCCGTTTCTTTATTGATATCCTGTGCCATAACAAACTCCTTTTACTCTTTTTGCCATGCTACCACAAAACGACCATTTCTTCAATCATTACAATATTTATATGCCGTCCCTCGTCTAAGCGATTTGTCTTAAATGCAAAAAAGCCGTACACAGCTCATGTGCACAGCGAAAAATGTAAATACGTCTGTATATCCAATGACCAACAGATCGGTTTCCTGGATTTCTTAGTCGATGCTGCAATTATAAATTCTCATTCCACTTGCGATAATAGAGGGTTCTGATCCGAGCCAGACTAGTATCAAGGCCCACTTTAAAGACCCGATCATCAATTCGATTCACCGGCATAACCTCCATCAGTGAATTGGTGACAAAGACTTCGTCTGCAGCCAGCAGTTCATCAAGGCTGTAATGCCCCTTTTGACAGTTAATAGTATTTTCGTTTAAAAGATCCACCACCTTTTGCCGCATTATACCCGGCAGCAGGCCGCAATCATCGGCTGGCGTATAAACCACATTATCTTTAATAAAAAACAAGTTTGAAAGGCTGCCTTCTGCCAACTGTCCTTTGCTGTTGAGAAAAATCACCTCATTAAAACCGCGGTCCTGAGCCCGGTTTAAGTGCAGCAAATTTTCCAGATAATTGTCGGATTTCACCGACACTAAAAGACTGTCTTCATTGCGCCTGTAGGAGGAGACGGTCAGAGCAATCCCCTTACGCGCTGCTTCATTGTCGTAGGGGTTTTCCCGGGCCGTAATAAAGAGATTGTTGCGCCTTTTCCCTTTGCTGAAGGTGATCCGCAAGCCCCCGGTTTTCATCCGATTAGCTCGAATCAGTCGGTTACAGTCCTCTTCTATTTTAAAGGGATCTCTTTTGAAATTCAGGCCAATTTTGCGGCTGCTTTTAATCAGACGTTCCATATGCTCCTGATAAAAATCCATCTTGCCCTTCTGGACGTTTATCGTTTCAAAGAGGCCATAGCCATAGAGATAGCCGGGATCAGCCTCAACAAAACCTCTTTCCACCACATCACCGTTAATGCTTAAATAATGAATGTCTTTTCACCCCTTTTTATATTTTAATGCCTCAAACAAAGCTTTTCCCTTATGATAGGTTTCTTCATATTCCAGCTGATTGTCTGAGTCCCAGACAATACCGCCGCCAACCTGAAAATAAGCTTCCCCATCCTTGCAAACGATGGTTCGTATCACAATATTCAGATCCAGATCACCGTTAAAGCCCAGATAGCCGATAGACCCGGTATAAATATTGCGCTGGGTCGGCTCCAGTTCATCGATAATCTCCATCGCCCGGATTTTCGGTGCCCCGGTAATGGAGCCTCCCGGGAAGGTCGCTCGGACACAGTCAACCGGTGAGATATCATCCTTTAATTCCCCTGTTACCGTAGAAACCAGATGAAAAACGGTTTCGTAGGTTTCTAGTTTATAAAGTTCCGGCACTTTCACCGTTCCCGATTTACAAATTTTGCCCACATCGTTGCGCTGTAAATCCACAATCATTAAGAGCTCTGCCTTATCTTTCTCGCTGTTTTCCAGGGTTTTTTTATTAGCGGCATCTTCCTGCGGATTTTTTCCGCGCGGCATGGTGCCCTTGATGGGTCGGGTTTCGATAGATCGCCCTTTTACCTGAATAAAACGTTCCGGTGAAGAACTGACAATCTGTCCCTGACCAAAATCCAGGTAAGAAGCAAAGGGCGCGGGGTTGATTTTCCTAAGAACCCCATATAGTTCCAGCGGTTCGAGCTGCAATTGACACTGAAAACGCTGGGTCAGGTTGGTCTGATAAATATCTCCGGCACGGATATACTCATGAATAGCATCCAGGGCATCCATGTAAGCTTCTTTGGCAAAGTTTCCCCGAAATGGATGTTGCTCATTAATTGATAATGATGGTTTATCTTCTTTTGCAAAGGCTTGTGCCAGAGCCACCTTTTTTTTGAGATCGACAATTAAGTTTTCTGGCTTTTCTCTGATCCCCAAAGCCGCCAGATAGGTCTTGTCATTTTGATGATCGACTATAATAATACCATCATAGAAACCCATAAAACAATCGGGAATTTTAACATCATCAACAGCCGTACGAGGAATCCTTTCAGTATGATGGCAAAGATCATAGCCAAAATAGCCGACCGCCCCACCAACAAAGGGAAAGTCCGATTCATATTCACGATGATTTTGGGCCATCAGTTTATTCAGCTCATCAAACGGGTTGCCTTTTAATTTTTTAACGACACCCTCTTCATAAATATCGATTTCATCATTCTTACTTGAAAAGATCAGAAAAGGATCCGCACCCATAAAAGAATACCGGCCTAAACCATCAGCATCGATCCCACTGTCCAGAAAAAAACTGTAGGCTTCATGGCGAAAGCCCTGAAACAGTTCAAAACTTGTTAAATTACATTTTATTTCTTCAATGATCATTGGATCCCCTTTGCCCGCTGTTTAAAATTACTCAGCAGCTCCATTCCCATTTCCGTCAGGATCGCCTCAGGATGAAACTGAACACTTTCAATCAAAAAATTCCGGTGCCGCATTCCCATAATTTCTCCCTCTTTGCTACGGGCCGTCACTTCAAAACAGTCCGGCAGACTTTCTTCTTCGACTACCAGTGAATGGTAGCGGGTGACATTAAGTGGATGATTAAGATCTTTAAAAACGCCCTGCTTATCATGGGTAATTGCATGAACCTTACCGTGCACTGGCTCAAGCGCCTTAACGATTTTACCCCCAAAGGCCTGGCCGATGATCTGATGACCAAGACAGATCCCCAGAATTGGAATCTGACCGGCAAAAGTTTCAACAACCTCCAGACATACACCTGATTCATTAGGGGTACAAGGCCCCGGTGACAAGACGATCATGTCCGGCTTTAAATCTTTGATTTCTGCAACGGTCACCATGTCATTTCTTCTGACCTGAACCTCTTCATTTAAACACTCAATGTACTGGACAAGGTTGTATGTAAATGAATCATAATTATCAATCATTAATATCAATTAAGGGTCTCCTCTTCCAAATTTCTGAATAGCATTTTAACACAGTCCGTGTCCCCAACACAACCGCTACGATTGATAAATTTTAACCAGCATTCGACCACATAGACTTTAATATCAACATTTTTTCCCCAAAAAAACGAAAGTTATCCACTGAAACAAGTGTTTATCAACAGGTTATCAACATAATTTAACCATTTGTTGATCATTTCTACCGTTAACGGCAAATTGAATTGACTTTATCCACTGACTATGTTATTATTTCCTCAGTTTATTAACACTTTTCTGGTGCCTTTTTTAAGGAGAATAGGGAAACAGGTATCATTCCTGTAGGGACCCACCACTGTATTGCCGGAGCCATTGTCAAAACCACCTCACGGGAAGGGACAAATGGCGATGAAGCTGACTCAGGAGACCTGCCAGAACTGTATCGATTATGGACGAAGGTAAAGTTCACATCTCTTATTGGTGTGGACTTTTTTTGCGCAACAAAATTTCATTCTATTTTAAAGGAGACTATTATGAAAATCTCAACAAAACAACTAGTATTCACAGCGCTGTTAATTGCCTTATCTTTTATCGGCGCCCAGCTCAAAATTTTTGGCACCATTGCTTTTGATTCACTGCCTGCTTTCTTAGGCACCTTTTTACTGGGACCTGTTTATGGTGCTGTCATCGGTTTCGCCGGCCATCTGTTGACCTCAGCCACCTCCGGTTTTCCTTATACCTTCCCGGTACACTTTTTAATTGGGATTGGCATGGGGGTAACCATGATCGCCACCTGGTTTATCTTCAACCTCTTTAACAAACGCGATCAGACCAATATCGGCTTAATTGTTTCAGTCCTGGTAGCCGCACTCTTTAACGGACCAATTCTATCTTTGCTTTGTGCACCTTTACTGGTTCCCATGTTAACCTGGGCCGGAGTAATTGGCATGATGGTGCCCCTGGCCCTGGTTGGCGGGATTAATGCCGCGTTCGCTGCAGTGATTTTCCGCGCTATCCCAACTTCTTTAAAAGCCCAACTGGATCTGGATGCTTCCAAAGCCCGATAAAAGGCTAAGCTCATGAAGACCTATTTATACCGTGATTTATCTGTCATTGAGCTGCCGGATCGGCTGCTGGTTACCGCCTGTGACAGCAGCGCCGGCGTCGGTGAGAAACCGGAAGATGAACTGGATGTTCCCACCAAATACGTTTCTATTTTCGCCACCAGAGTCTGCCTCTTTGAGCTCCTGGCCTGCGGCTGCCAAATTATCGGCCTTGCCAACACCATTTGCAATGAAATGGAGCCCACTGGTAAACATCTGATTGCGGGCATCCATGAAGAACTGAAGCGAGCCGGTTTGCCGGAGCTTTTAATCAACGGCTCCACTGAAGAAAACTTTAAGACCGTTATGACCGGTTTTGGCATTACCATTCTGGGTACTACCCCAAAGCTCAACTTAAAGCCTTCGCAGGCAGGTGATCTGATCGTCTGTATCGGCAAACCCAAAGTTGGCGGTGAAGTGGTTCTTGAAAACGACGAAGAAATTGCCGCCTATCCCGACTTGGCCTTTCTTAGCAGTTGTGACCTGGTTAATGAGGTGGTTCCCTGCGGTTCCAAGGGTATTTTGTATGAAGCTCAAAGCTTAGCTAACATTTATCAGCTGCAGCTCTCTGGTTTGAGCAACGATTTAGATCTTAAAAAATCCTGCGGCCCGGCCACCACTCTGATTACCAGCGTCAAAGCGGATAGGCTAGAGCCTTTGCAAACGCATTTTGGCGGGCGACTAAACGTCATTGGCCGCTTAACGCAAAAAACCTGAGGCTAAATAGCATCAGGTTAAACTAAAGATAACATTATATTGACCACCTGAGCACTGACAATTGGCTTTTCAGTTGTCTGCCTCGGGGCGAACAGTTGCTGGATAACTTTGATAATTAATGCTTCCAAATTGGGCAACTGTACGAATCCGCGCGCAGACTACGAAATCCAATTGGTCGGTGCGGGGTTTGTATGAACACGGATCTGAGGCTATTCAGCTTCAGGTCTTTTTAATTTAGCTTCACGGATATTTCCCATTTCAATACGTTTTTCACGAACTGA
Source organism: Eubacteriaceae bacterium (assembly GCA_030156895.1). Classification (GTDB taxonomy): domain Bacteria; phylum Bacillota; class Clostridia; order Eubacteriales; family Eubacteriaceae; genus Acetobacterium. The sequence goes on from JASGLP010000025.1 coordinate 34,929, forward strand.
CTGGAGGCGCTCAATCAATTCCTTCTCTTCATCTTCGGCAATCATGCTTTTCATGGCATCCAGGCTCTTTTCAAATTTCTCAATCTGTTCCAGTAAATTTTTTCGGTTACACATAAAAAGTTCTGTCCACATGGGTGCATTAATCATGGCAATTCGGGTCAGATCACCGAAACTGCCACCTTCAAAACCAGTGATACTTAAATCGTCTTCGCAGTCCACCAGAGCCGCCGCAATCACATGACAAAGCTGGGAGGTAAAGGCGATCTTTTCATCGTGAATTTGACAGGTTGTTTCGACGATATGATTAAAGCCCAGATCCGTAATAATTTCCTTTAAAAAAGCGATATTGTCAGGCTGGTTCTCTGGACGGGGCGTTAAAATATAGTTGCGGTTGACAAAAATTGAATCCGTCGCCCCACCATAGCCTTCCTTTTCACTGCCGGCCATGGGATGACCGGGTACATAATCGATATCGGTTCGTAAGAGTTTTCCCAGGTTTCTAAAAATCACCTCTTTAACCCCGGTAATATCCGTGATCAGAGCGCCCGGCTTAAAGTCTTCCATGTAAAGAGCCAGAAAACCCAGAGCATCCATGGGGGTCAGGCAGATAAAGACCAGATCACATTCTTTAAGCATCCTGACCAGCCCCACTGACTCCCAGGCGCCGTCATCAATCACTTCATCGGCAATGGCTTTTTTAATCACGGTCGCTTTGATATCATAACCCAGAATTTTCTTAAAACCCATTTTCCTGAGACCCATGGCCAGAGCACCGCCCATGAGTCCCAGGCCAATAAAGCCAACGACCGTTTCTTCTCGTTTTCTCATTAAAGCACCTTATTTTCGATTTCCGCGTATTTCTTGACTGTTGTCATAATCTTATCAAATTGTTCTGGTGTAATTGACTGTTCACCGTCACAAAGAGCTTCTTCCGGGTTGTTGTGAACTTCGATCATGACCCCATCGGCGCCCGCTGCGATCGCTGCCTTGGTCATGGATTCAACCGTCCATGAAAGACCTGTGGCATGGCTGGGATCAATAATAACTGGCAGATGACTCTTTTTCTTGAGGACTGGGATCACGCTTAAATCCAGGGTATTACGGGTAGCTGTTTCAAAGGTTCTGATACCTCGCTCACAGAGGATGACGTTATCATTGCCTTCCTTCATGATATATTCAGCCGACATTAAAAACTCTTTCATGGTTGCTGACATCCCGCGTTTTAAAAGGATTGGCTTATTTGTTTTACCCAGTTCTCTTAAGAGAATGAAGTTCTGCATATTACGGGCACCCACTTGGATGATATCCACGTCTTCAAAAGCCGGTAGTTGTTCTAGGGACATAAGCTCGCTGACAATGGGCAGGCCCGTTTCACGGCGGGCAATTTTCAACAGTTCCAGACCTTCGTAGCCCATTCCCTGGAAAGAGTAAGGTGAGGTTCGGGGTTTGAAAGCGCCGCCTCTTAAGAAAGTTGCGCCAGAAGCCTTAATGCTTTTGGCGATGCTGACCACCTGCTCTTCGCTTTCCACTGAGCAGGGCCCGGCAATAATTGAGATATGGCCTTCGCCGACTTTACGCCCTTTTACATCAATCACCGTGTCATCAGGATGGAATAAGCGATTGGCTTTTTTGTAGGGTTCCTGAACTCGTAAAACTTTATCGACAATATGATTTGTTTGAATTTTTTCCAGATCCGCAGTCGCCGTGTCACCAATTAAACCGATAACGGTGCGCTCAGTTCCTTTAGAGTAGTTCACACTTAAATTCTGACTTTCAATCATCTCAATCAGCCTCTTTACTTCTGCTTCAGTTGCATCCGGTTTTACTACAATAATCATTTGATCCTCCAAAATTTAAAATCCTCATCCATCTCCCGTGCACTGAAGATAAACAAAAAGGAGACTCCCCAAAGGAAGTCTCCTGAAATAAACTTAATTAATACTGATGGTATCAATCACTTTTCATGGTTTGAAAACTTCGTGGGTAATGCTTTTTTATTACACGCAAAATAACCAAAGCCATACCAATAGCTCTGGATGTTGCTAAAGTAATAAAATTGTACATTACTTCTTAAAGTTTCCATGATTTTCTCCATCTGTAAGTAAAACTTTTTTTTATTATAGACTTTTAGAAAGCTCGTGTCAACGGATTTTTTGAAATCTTTAGCTTTTAACAAACCAAGGAGATAAAAAAACTGAAGGTCAGTTACAATAAGCAAACAAAGCTAATTAGAAGATATTCTGCCAGCGTTCAAATTTAGTCAAGACAACCATCCACCTTCACAAGCTTCTATAACATTATTTTTCTCATTTCAATTGACAAGTCCCAGCGCGCATGGTATATTGCATATAATTTCTCTAGGAATTGTATGCAATGATTGTTTCTCAATTACTACATACCCTATTGAAAGCCTGCGCAGTTCATTAACTTTAATGCTTCTTCCACATAGTCCGGAATTTTCAGTTCCAGAAAAAAATCAAAACACACTGGCCTCAATCAGTTATAATAACATTAAGGAAATTAAAAAGGAGAACTCCAATGAAAAACACACAGCATTTTGAAACCATTCAGCTTCATGGCGGCCAAGGCCCTGATCCTACTACCAAGTCGGTAGCGGTACCAATCTATCAGACCAGCTCTTATGCCTTTGAAAGCAGCGATCATGCCCAGAAGCTTTTCGCTCTGGAAGAGCCCGGCAATATTTATACCCGTATTATGAACCCTACCAGTGCCGTTCTTGAAGATCGCATCAGTCTGCTGGAGGGCGGAGTAGGTGCCTTAGCTTTTGCTTCCGGATCGGCTGCCATCACCGCCGCTATCTTAAATATTGCCGGCAGCGGCGATGAACTGGTTGCCGCTGCTACCCTCTATGGTGGAACCTACAATCTTTTAAATGCTACTCTGCCCCGCCTGGGGATACACACCAGCTTTGTCAACCCGGATGATCCGCAAAATTTTGAGGCGGCCATCACGGATAAAACCAAAGCCGTCTATATTGAATCACTGGGTAACCCGGCCATCAATATCGTCGATGTGGAAAAAGTCGCTGCCATTGCCCATGCCCATGGCATCCCTTTAATTGTTGACAACACCTTTGCTACCCCTTATCTCTTTAAGCCGCTTGATTTTGGTGCTGATATCGTGGTTTACTCAGCCACCAAGTTTATTGGCGGTCACGGTACCACCATTGGCGGCCTTTTAGTTGACGGCGGACGCTTCGACTGGGAAAAAAGCGGCCGTTTTCCCGAATTAACCACCCCTGATGAAAGCTACCACGGCATCACCTATTCCAAGGATATCGGTGCGGCGGCCTATATTGTCAAGGCCCGCGTCCAGCTATTAAGAGATACCGGAGCCTGCATCAGCCCTTTTAACTCCTTTTTACTCCTGCAGGGAATGGAAACCCTTTCTTTAAGACTGGATCGACACCTGGAAAACACTGAAAAAATTATTGCTTTTCTTTCAAAACATGCTCAGGTTAGCTGGGTAAACTATCCGGCGCTTGTCGACAACCCCTACTATGCCTTATCGCAGAAATACTTTAAAAAAGGGCCTGGTTCAATCTTTACCTTTGGGATTAAAGGCGGGATCGAAGCGGCTAAAAAATTCATCGACAATCTAAAACTGTTTACCCATCTGGCAAATGTCGCTGACGCCAAATCTTTAGTCATTCACCCGGCCACCACCACGCATCAGCAGTTATCCGGTGATGATCTTCTTAAAGCCGGCGTGACTGAGGATATGATTCGACTGTCTATTGGCCTGGAACACATTGATGATTTGCTGGCTGATTTAGAAGAGGCCTTTAAAGCAGCAAAGGAGGCTTAAAATGCCGATTAAAATTCCTAATGATCTGCCTGCTTCCAGAATACTGACTGGTGAAAATATTTTTGTCATGGATCTGGAACGGGCCATTCACCAGGATATCCGACCGCTTAAAATTGCCATTCTTAATCTGATGCCCACAAAAATCGCTACCGAAACCCAGCTATTAAGGCTTTTAGGTAACACACCACTGCAAATTGAAGTCAGTCTCTTACATACCAAATCCCACGAAAGCAAGAACACCTCAGCCGACCATCTGGACAGCTTCTATTCCTATTTTGAAGATGTCCGTCATCAGCATTTTGACGGCTTGATCATCACTGGTGCCCCTATCGAAACCCTTCCCTTTGAAGCAGTGGATTACTGGGATGAACTGACCGAGATTATGGACTGGAGCAAAACAAATGTTTTTTCAACCCTGCATATCTGCTGGGGGGCTCAGGCCGGTCTCTACTATCATTACGGGATCGAAAAACACCTGCTTGAAAAGAAAATGTTCGGGGTTTTTAAACACACCCTCAACCATTCCTTTGTGAAGTTGTTTAGAGGCTTTGATGACATTTTTTATGTTCCACATTCCCGCTACACTGGCATTAAACGCCATGATATAGAAGCCCATCCCGATCTTTCCATCATGGCTGATTCTGATGAATCCGGTGTCTATGTCGTTACCGCTCAAAAGGGCCGACAGATCTTTGTCACTGGCCATAGTGAATACGATGCCGAGACCTTAAAGCTGGAATATGACCGGGATATTGCTCAGGGAAAAAACATTGAAGTACCCAAAAATTATTTTGAGAATGATGATCCATCCCTGTCACCCATTGTAAGGTGGCGCAGCCACGCTAACCTGCTTTTTTCAAACTGGTTGAATTACTACGTTTATCAGGAGACACCCTTTGATTTTGATCGAAGCAAATAGCTACCTTAAAAATAAACCATACAAAAAGCCGCCCATCCAGACGGCTTTTCATTCGTTTTAAACAACGGTAAAGTATGTAACCGTATCCGGCTCATCCCGGTCATCAATGTAGATTTCCACCGAATAGTCTCCGGGCTCGGTGATCATCCCGGCCGGCAGATAGCCGACCAGCGGCGCATCAGAGTAACCGTCATTGCCAATGGACACGGTATCAAACACTGTATTCCCCTGATACCAGACAAAGGTAATGGTGGTGTCATCCGGCGCATTATGAAGTTCAGCCGCCACGAACACATCGACATCCAGCGGGAATTCGCTCACTTCATCAAGGGGCTCAGAATTTTCATCAACAGCGCTGGTCATAACCGCATTGCTGATATTTGCCGTGCTGGCAGAGCAGCTGGCACCCACAAAAAGGACCGCACCAATCATCATCATGACCATAATAATCGATAATTTTTTCACTTAAAACACCTCCTCTTTTCTGATTTTAAAAATTTTGAATGATTATTAAATCATCCCATCGTCTTTTAAATTTTTTCTGCATTCTTATCCTTTTTTTATTTTTACCCCCTTAAGCAAGCATCTAATCAAAGCGTGCTCACACAAATATTTTTTATTGGCGGTAAAAGATTGCAGCCGCTATACAGACTGAAAACAAAGTTATTATGAGATCGGCACATCGACAATTGGCCATAATAAAAACAGCCATCCCGACAGGAAATTCTGTTGGGACGGTTGTCCTTAGTAATTTTTATTAATTTATTTTATCCTGCAATAACTTCATCACTTTAAAATACCGTTTGGTGATGGTTTTTATCAAATGAATGATATCATCTGCCGATTCGATACTTTCTCGTTTCATAATCAGGGCATCCGCAATGATCAGCGATAAACGTCTGGCACAATTTCTTCCTGAATCATCCAGAACATCAAAATCCGGCAAGGCCACATAAGCACCCACCCGGCTGGCAATCTGACAACCGGCAAAACCGCAGCTTTCCTGTAGGTAATTTTTTAAAAGGTAATCCCGATACTCCGGATAGTCTTTGTAAATCGCTTTGGCATCTTTTTCCCAGCACTGAGAATAAACGCTTATATACTCCTTGAGCATACCTTTCAGATAGGAAAGCATCTCCTTGCGGTAAGCTTTTCTTGTTTCTTTTGTGCCTTCTTCATGATAATGCCAGGCGATGAATTCATAAATCAGATTTCCCGCCAGATAACCTGTATCCGAGGATGAAGGGCCCATAAAGGGATACTCCATATCGATAATCTTCATTTCATTTTCATCAATCATAATATTGGATGTATGCAGATCGCCATGAACCAAACATTCACTCTTGCGCATAAAAACACCGCGCAGTTTTAAAAGCTCTATTCGCAATTCTTTTTTATCCCAGAACAGGTCACTCATTGCCACATGGCGAGGATCAGGATCGGGCATGGGCGGCAGGTCGGCATCTTCCATGAAAGCATCCCGCAGAAACAAAATTGATTCCATAATAACCCGCATTTCCGGGTTCATAAACTTGACTTCCAGCGCCTTATGGGCCACCTGGTCAAGATAGATCTCCGAGGTGTAAAAATTGGATTTAGCCAAAAAAGCCCCCATTTGCTTGGGAAACTTGGGAAAGGATTTCCCCTTGGCCAGCTCAAATCGCATAATTTTTAGGCGACCGCAGTCTTCATAGATAAAGAGATTATTTTCCGGATCGGTATAGTACATCTGGGGCAGATGCTCTGGTGTGATGGCGGTGCGCAGTTTGATGATCTCCGCTTCCAGCTGATTACGACTGGTGGTCAGTTTAGCCGCCTCGCCAAAAACTTTTAGGTAAGGCTTGGCCTGTTTGACAATCACTGAATGGCCGGACTCATCCCAGACCCGGTAAACATGATTGACAAAACCATCGCCGTCATCTTCGCCCTCACCAATCTCATAAACCGAAAGCTTAGCATCCGGCGTAAATATTTTTGTGAATTTTTTGATATATTCAATTACTGATTCGGGTGTTAAATCTTTATAAGCCATAATCTCTCCAATTTTGTAAAAGATAACACTCTTATTCTAACACCGCTTATGCATGGATAAAAGACAGATATTTTAGCATCAACAATAATATTTTGCCCAAATCTAAATATTCAACTGATCATAGCCGTCAAAAGACCCTTTGCGACTTAGGAGAATCGAAAAATGAATGCTGAAATAACGGACGATCAGGATCGCCGCCATAATGACAATCTGATAGACGATGGCCGTCATCGGCATAGAGCCGCCCAAAATCTGACCGGTCATCATTCCCGGCAAAGAAACCAGGCCGACCGTTTCGGTGGATGCGATAATGGGATTTAACGATCCCACCACAGCATCCTTATACCAGGGCAAAGTCGCCTCCCACTGGTTGGCCGACAAGGCCAGCCGGTACTGATACTGGCGTTCGTTCTTGCCAATTCCCTGATAAAAAGTATTAAGGCCGATTATATTGCCGCTTAAGCTGTTACCCAAAAGCATACCGATTAAAGGGATATAGTATTGGGCTTCAAAAATATTGGACAGACCAATAACAAACTGATTGATAAAAAGGATCATGATAAAATTTGGGACGCCAAAGCCAATCAGAATCGGGAAAAACTGTTTTTTCAAATCAAGCTGGCAGGTTTTGATGGTGGTCATTGCGGCCACTCCGATCATAAACAAGACGTAGGCGGTATTAACCCATAAGTTATCGAAAAGAAAAATATACTGCAGAAAAAAGCCAACCATGACCAGCTGAATGGACATGCGAAACAGCGAGTAGATAATGCGTTTATTGAGTTTAATCCCCATTCGCTGATTAATATAGAGAATCGGAATAATAAAAATCAGGAGAAAAAAGGGCGCGTAGAAAACAATATCCTGAGCGTTCATGACCATTTCACCTCCCTGATAGCATCATTTTTAAATACTTCGTCATGTGAAATAATCAGCATGGTTTTATCAATCGTATCAGCCGGTAGCGAAAACCGCTGCAGCCATTTTTGCAGATGATCCTGCTGATAGCCAATCTGCCGGTTGGCGTGAAAGGAAAAGACTTCTTTAAAGACATCACTGACAATGCCTTTGGGAAGATCGGCATCCTGACTGACATAGGTGATTTTCTTACGTACCTCATTAACCGTTTGGGGTGACAAAAGCAGGCCATCTACCTCAATTTCTCCGGAATCCGGGT
>JASGLP010000026.1 GCA_030156895.1 Eubacteriaceae bacterium
TCGGATTTTTTCGATGGCTTGCTTTGCTGTACCCTTTTTTAAACACCTCATTTCTGAAATATTTTTATTTTACCTATTGACTTTTATTAGCTGGTCTTAAACACTGATTTATTTTGATCATTGCTTTTTTAAATGTGTACTTAAATGGCAACTTTTCTGATTAATAAATAAAAAGTCCATGACTGATTATTTATCAACCATAGACTTCATTGTCTGGGTAATCGCTATTAAATACCTTTAAACGATAAAAAGACGCCACTAAATAACTTAGTGACGTCTTTGTCGTTAATTTATCAAAATTTTATCTTAAATAAACACCAGTGTCAATTTTTTTCGGTTTCACATGGCGATACTGTGTATTTCATTAGTTTCATTTCAAGGTTTTTTTAACAGGATTTTCGTTTAATTATAAAATTTTAAGAGGCTTCTCACCATCTATTCACCTAATTGTCGATTTTAATGAACATTAGAAAGTTTTTTTCTTCCTGTTCAACATTTAATCAGCTTGACAAGCAATCGTATTATGTATACAATGTTCATAAATTCAGCGGATTACTGATGTTTCGTTAGCAGGAGGCGTTTTTTAAATGGAGTCAATTTCACTATATGTCGGGAAGAAAATCAAATTCTACCGTAAACAACTGCACTTATCGATTGCACAATTATCTGAGCGAATTAATAAGAGCAAATCAACTGTATCTAAATATGAAAATGGTCAAATAGCCATGGATCTGGAAACACTGTATGAGATTTCCCAGGCACTGAATGTGAATATTCAACAATTAATTGATATTCAGTCAAGTGTCCCGGCACCAGTAATGGCGTCTAATATGCCGTTCGGTGGCAATCGACAGATGCACCTCTACTTTTATGACGGTCGAAAACGTCGGATTGTTAAATCCTTTCTGACAATTCTTCCAGACCCCGTTACTGATACTCTTGTCTGCCATTTTTATATGGATATCCCATCTTTTGATAATTATGAAAAATGTTCTTTCTATTATCTTGGTCATGTTGAAAACTACGATCTTGTGACATATGTTCACCTTGTTAATCAGGCCAATCCCATTGAACAAATGCGCTTTTGCATCGTCAATTCGCTTCATTATCATTCCAGCTATTGGGGTTTGATGTTCGGAATTTCCTATCGGCCAATCGCTCCCTTCACATTAAAATTTTTAATGTCGGCAACCCCACTTGAACCAGAAGAATTAACAAAAGAAAATTTATTAATGACCGCTGATGAGATCAAAACAATCAAGTCACTTAATATGTTTATTTTGGACACCATGTAATGAATATCTATCAAAAAATAGATTTAACATTAACCAGTAAAATAGAAAGGACACGCCATGTTAAATAAACCCCGTCAACGAGTAACCATTCCATTTTCAGAACTAACCGAAGTCGATTCCTTTTTTAAACGTCATACCAACATCGATATAACAGATATTCCCGCAAAATATGGTAATGATATTCTGGAAAGTCGTGATTTAATGATGGCATCTCTATCCATTGAAGCACTCTATCAACTTTTTGAAATTAAAGATCTTTCTGATAATGGTGTCATGGTCGCAGCTGACACCAATTTTTCCGGTAAAATGGCACCCAAAATTCTCAAAGATGCCAGCCATTGTTTTTGTTTTGTCGCCTCAATCAAAGGTTTTGACCAGCAAATTGAGACACTTGATGGCAGCATGAAAAAATATTTTTACGATATTTGAGGAACCTCATTCATTGAAAATGCAAGTCTATGGTTAAAACAAAAAATAGGTCAGGAACTGGAAGCTGACGGTTTTTATCCTTCACCATTCTGGAATCCCGGCCAACATCAGTTTGAACTGCTCAATCAAAGACCAATATTTAAACTCTTATCCCCTTCTGATATTGGGCTTGAACTAACGTCACATTTGAAAATGATTCCTGTGAAAAGTGTTTCCGGCATTATGGGGGTTTTTGATCATAACGATTTTACACCGTTGATCCCCTGTGATTTTTGTAAACTGGGTAAAAGCTGTCCAGCCAGTAAGTCCGGCTGTTCAAATGCCTGATACAAATAAATTGAAAGGTCACGCGAATGGAAAACACCATTACTCATGATTCTCCTTTTAAAACTAAAAAAAGCCTTCTGTCAATCAGTAAAATGGAAAACGGCACAAGTCAGAATTATCACTATGATTCTGACTTGTGCCACGTACTTTTACTAAAATCCACTCCATTTCAAAACGATTTTATCTTTAGCCACTGTTATGAACTTTTACCAGCCATCAGACAAGAAAAAATTAAGCGATTGCGTGATCGCAATGATCAAAATACTTGTCTGGCCGCCGGCCTTTTACTGCATCATATCTTGTCTATTCATGGCTATTGTGAAGCAGATCTTTCTTACAACCTATATGGAAAAGGATATCTTGAAAATACACCATCATTCCATGTAAACCTTTCACACAGTTCTGACCTGGCTGTTTGTGCATCCTTCACTTCTGAAGTTGGGGTAGATGTTGAAAAGCTTGAATCAGCCGATCTGGAAATCGCCAAACACTACTTTACTCACTTTGAAGCGGTTCAGGTTCTCAATGCGCAAAATCCGGAAAGAGAATTTTACCACCACTGGGTTCTAAAAGAAAGTTATCTGAAAGCAAAGGGACTCGGTTTAAATATGGCTTTAGACAAATTTGAAATCCGCACTGAAGTAATCCCCAAAGCCTTTGAGAACCATCAGAAAATGCCTTATTCATTTGATTTTAAAGAATTTGAAAACTACTTTCTGGCAGTTTGCATCCAAGGGCCTCTCCCCTCTATTTCATACTACGAAACATCTATTCGTCTTTAAAAGCCTACATCTTTAGATCCAGACTTTTTATCATTGATGCACCTGACCAGCGACTTTCTTGTCGGGCAATACAATTTCCCCGGCTTTTACCAGGGATTGCTTCGCAACGACCGGTCCAATTAAGGAATAAATAAAGGTAGAACATAAAACGATCACCTGAATCTGATTGGCATAGTCCGGAACAACTTGCGATGCGGCGACTATCAGTCCCAGTGCCACACCAGCCTGGGGCATTAATGTCGGACCTAAATAGCGACAGGTATTTTGATCCTGTCCAGTTAGTCGGCCACCAAGATAGGCTCCAGCAATTTTACCCAATACTCTCGCCACCACGTAAATAATTCCGATCAGTCCGATACTGGAAAGCGCTGATACCTGAAATCCCGCTCCGGACACGACGAAGAATAACATAAAAACCGGCGGTGTGAAATCTTCAGTAATTTTTACCAGCTGGTCGATCTGTGCCCGATAAATATTTGCCATGGTTGCACCTAAAGCCATACATGAGAGCAGTGCTGAACCGTTTAGAAAGTCGGACGTCCAATAAGCCAGTAAAATCGAAGCAATAGAAATACATAATTGATTAGAAGGCTTTTTAAACCATCTGAAAATCAGTTTCATTAAAAAGCCTGCCACGACGCCAATTATCAAAGAAATGGCTAATTCATAGACTGGCGTTAAAATCGATATAAAAAGACTTCCCGACTGATTTGACGACATCATATTAACAAGGGTTGAGGCAAATCCAAATGCAATCAGGGCAACTGCGTCGTCTACTGCCACCACGCTCATCAACATTGATGTCAGGGGCCCTTTAGCCCGATACTGTTTAATAACCATAATGGTTTGAGCTGGTGCAGTCGCTGCGGCAATGGCACCTAGCATGATGGCCAGTTTTTTATCGAAGCCGAATAGCACAACTGTTATTATAACAAACACCACTGCCGTTAATGCCTCAAAAATTGCAATAATAATTGGTGCCGCTCCAACCTTTTTAAAATAATTAAAATCGAATTGACTTCCCACCGAAAAAGCGATAAAACCCAAAGCGATATCCGATATTACGCCAAAACCTTCAACCATATAAGAAGGAATCAGATTAAAAAAGGATGGACCTAGAATCAGTCCAGCAACAAGATAACCCGTTACATTGGGCATTTTAAAGAATTTGGCGATCCGCCCAAAAAGAATTCCTGCAAACAGCATCAGAAAAACCTCAAAAATAATATTACTCTGCAAAACAGGAAACTCCTTTCACGAAATCTAGGGGAACAGTAAAAACAATACCTGAATCAGGTGTATCTAGGGGCGCAATAATTTCCTCGATAACCTCTACAACCTGTTGAACCTGTTCTTTCTGAACAATCATAAACACAACATTACTTTTAACCCGATCCGGATTTAAAAATTCTCTCAGCGAGCTGAGAAACTGAATTTCATCATTATCGTGTCGGCTGTTTAAGTAACGTGCCATGCCCGTCGCTTCCAGCACGGTTGCACCACATAGATTTCTACTGCTGAGTTCCGTTAAAAAGTCATCCAATTTGTCCGTTTGGCTAAGGACATAAAAAAGCAACTTCATCTCCATCCTCCTTTATTTTTTTACGCTTATAAATATTATCGCCTTTCAATCGAAAATAAGAAAAATGGTAACTGTCATCAATGCATTATTAGAGATTTAAAAGCAGATTTATAATCGTCAATATTAATTTTAACACAAAAAAAAATAAAAAAAAGCAACTGCTGAAATTTTTCAGCTCGATTACTTTTTCAGGAATTTACAATAGCTTTATAAAACACCATTTTCAGCAAAACTGTAAAACTGGTTTTCTGCAACAATAATATGGTCAATTACGGCGATAGAAATTGTTTCCATTGCCTTTTTTATCCGTTGGGTAACATTTAAATCCTCTTGCGAGGGACGAAGGCTGCCGCCAGGATGATTATGTGCCAGAATCACACTAACGGCCTGATAACGCAGCGCATTTTCGACAATATTTCGCGGATAAACCGGGGCTTCGTTAATCGTCCCCTCATGCAATAACAATGTATGATTGACGCGATTTTGGCTATCCAGACAAATCATGTAAAAGGCTTCATACAATTTTCCAGTAAAAAGCTTTGACGCATACTCACCCGCTGCTTTACTGCTGCCGATCACTACTTTATCCTTGCCTTTACACATCTGATAGCGTTTCGTCAAATCTGGCAACATTGATAAAAGCAAGGCCGAATTTTGGGTTATCCCCTCTACTCGACAAAGATCATTTACCGTTGCATCGAATACATTTGACAAAGAGCCAAAGTGATCAATCAGTTTATGGGCAATTTCGTTTGTGTCTTTTCTCGGTATGCTGTAAAACAATAAGAGTTCAAGAATCTGATACTCTTCAAAACCATCAAGGCCTTCAGAAATCGCGCGATCCTTTACACGTTGTCGATGTCCCGCATGCAGGTTTTTATCCATATACCCTCCCAAAGTGGTTAAAGTCAGATCAGCAATGAAAATATAAATCCAAACAAAAACTCCTCTTTTTCTTCTCCAAGCATTTCCAATATGCCGCTTTCATCCTGATAAAAGGCCTTACTTTCTTTTATCCAGCTCTCTAAAATCTGATAAGTATCCGTTTCCAATTGCTTAACTCCTAATATTTACCATTTTCTATTATATACTGATGGACTGCTTTTAATTTCTCCAAATCCACTTCCTTTTTTCTAAGGATTACTTTTCCGGTTGAAAAAATGTATCCACCGCCTGGTGCGGCCACATCAAGTATTTCTTTGGCGATATCAATACATTTGTCAAGGGGTTCGGACTTCAGCACACCGATCGGATAACTGCCTGCTATACAAATTGATTGACCCAATTTTTCCTTTATCCTTTTTAAATCTCCACATTCAAAAAAGCCAATCACGTGACCATCGAAGGACTGGAGAAAATCATAAAACTTTGACCAATTGCCTTCCAAAAACAGACTAACTGGATGACCCGATTTTATGAATGCATCAACCATTTTTTTAAATGTCGGCCAGTAAAAACGTTCAAACTGCCGAGGATTTAAAAATGGCGGCATATGAAGTGGAATAAAAATCCCCGGTGCATCAAAAAAGCCACCTTTCACACCTGCTTTTCCCCAGTGAATCATTAATGGCAGCAAGGCTTCGCATGCAGCTTCTACCTGTTCCGGTCGGCGATGCATATCAGTTACAATGCCTGTTAGCCCTCTCAGCTGATCTGCCAAGAAATCAAAGGGGCTTTCTATCATCGTATCTGATATAATAGGAAGGCCGCAAGCTTCCATACAATACTGATCGATATTATTCAATTCTCTGGTATTTTCTTTATAAGCCATTATTCCCTTGGTCAAATTTATAAGATCATCTTTTCCATTAACAGAAAAAGTCTGATAAATCCGTGGTAATATTTTTTCGATCAGCGTTTTCATGGGATTTTTTATAAAATCTTCATAGTCCGTATCAAACATTCCCTGAACATCATAGTACTGCATAAAACCATCTCTATTCTGCCGGAAATTTTTGGCACCTAAAGATGAATACATTCTCGGATACCTGAAAAATGTTGCTGCTGCACCATCAACCATCATTTCCCGGTAATAAAAAGGAATTGTCTGACGTAGTGTCTGGAAATCTAAGGTGTCCGTTTTCAGATCATGACCCGCGTATTCGAAAGTAACTTCAGGACCATTTAAAGAAAACACTGGAACACGATCCGGCACTTGCAGCTGAACTGCCTGTTGCAATCTTTTTTGTCGTAAATTAAATTCTCTTTTAACATCGTCCATACTAGATACCTTCTATTTTTATTGCCTGTAATTAAATTAGCATTTTCCGAATTAAAAGTCAATATGATTATGCATTAGCATTTAATATTAATAAATCTTTACACAAAAAAAACTAGTACCGATTTTACTTTCTTTACAATAAAATCGGTCTAGTCCAAAATCTGTTCGGCCATCCGTTTGGATACCTCCTATTGATTTCCCTCAAACAGTTAACGCTTTAATTAGATTCATATCTCCAGCCTGTTCTATTAAACACCGACCATTTAAACTTTCCTGGTAATTATTTACTCATCCTGTTTAACAACAGGCTTTCATTTAATTCCAAAATAGGGTTGTCTGATCTTTAATTTCCAAGCAATCTGTTTTCGAATTCAGATCCTTTTGATTGTTTCAGATGCTTTTAGCAACTTTAACAGCTACTACGTTCTAAACAATGTGATAATCTCTAATTTCTGTGCTTCCTGTTTGATTAAATATATTATATCACATTTAAGTAATTTGTAAAGCATTTTTTGAAAACGTTTTTATATTTACTATATGGATATTTTATTCATCAAATAGTCTTGTCGTGTCCTGATCAAAGTTTTGCAGAGATAACATCTCAAAGCTTTCGCTAGCGCTATTGCCACTATCGAACAAACTCTCTTGCTTCTGATTATTCCTGATTTTTTCAAGGGCCAGTTCCAGATGTGCAACCATCTCTTCATTCATTCTTTGATGAGCATCCTGATATTTTTCCATATTTTGTCGTAAGTCTTTTACCTGCCTGCGGGCGGCTTTTTCGTTTTCTTCTGTCTGAGCCTTTAAAAGATCGTTCTCCGCCCGCAACTGCTCAATCGTTTTCTGCAACATCCCTACTTCTAATTTATTTTTTTCTTCATTTTCCTGACACTTTGCTTTGAGCATAATATTTTCATCTTTTAGTCGTTCCAAAGTGATGATCAGTTCACCTTTTTCTTCGGCAATTTCATTTTTCTCGCGAATTAATTGCTCTCTTTCAGTTTGCATAAAAACAGGCTGTTCAAAATTCCTTTCAAGCAGGTCAGGCTGGTTTTGGGCATACTCACTGACTTCTTTATTCAGGTCGTTAACCAGTGCTTTCAATTGCCCCAGCTGGGTCTTTAAATCACCATATTCTTCTTCATAATGCTGATAAGCTTTTAGTTTACGTCTCAACAAGACCAATTCTTCAAATTCTTCCGGATCTTTCTTTTGTTCAGATAATGAAAGCGTCAATCCTCTGTTATCAGATT
This sequence comes from Eubacteriaceae bacterium, assembly GCA_030156895.1. GTDB lineage: Bacteria > Bacillota > Clostridia > Eubacteriales > Eubacteriaceae > Acetobacterium. The sequence goes on from JASGLP010000026.1 coordinate 7,890, forward strand.
CCAATAAGACAATTCGACGTGACAGTTCTTCTTTTTCACTTTTCAACAGATTATACATTTCCCCATACTGGTCACGTTCCTGCTTAAGCATTTCTGTCATGGCGGCATATTCTTCCAGACGACTGTTAAAAGAAGCCTCAGCATTCTCCAGCTGTTCATTTAAAGTTCTGGTATAATCATTGACCTGTTTTTTATTATATCCACCAAACACACTGCTGCCAAAACGACTCGTTCGCTGTTTTGTCTGTTCGGACTGATCTCTTAATTCATTTAGTGTGATAGACTCCTCTTTATTTGCCATATTGCCCCCTTATTTATACTTTCAACTTAAGTTTTTGTGATTGATTTTTCTGAAATTTTTTAAAGCTGCCCGCCTGTACTTCCAGCACCCATTTTGCCTCTTTAACGTAGGCACTTACTTTCCCCGGTTGCAGGCACTCTTCATAACTTAGCACCTGACCATCACTGCTCAAGAAAATGACATCAATAGGGTATTTCATACCAAACATATGAACCTGTTTGCAATTTTCTAAAATCAGTCCCTGATTGTCATTTAAATATTTGCTGCCAAGCAGACCAAGCAGTCTTTTCATGAAAGAATCAGCCACTTTAATGTCATTGTATAAGCATATATCCTGATCGTATATCTCTGCCATTATACCACCCTCACCCAAACTGTTCAACAAGCTGAAGAATTGTCAGCCCCAAGAGTACAATAAAAAGAACCGGCAATACAAATAAAACCAGGAGAATCATCATTTTAACAGGCGCTTTCATTGCTTTTTCCTCCGCCTCAAGAAAGGCTACCATCTGGTGAGACAACGATCCAAATGACAGAAGCTGATCGACCGTAATTGGCGTTTTAGAAAATTTACGAATGGTAATAACTGGCCCGACCAGCGATAAGGGTGGGATCACCACATTCACACGTGAACTATCCTGGAGTCTGGCATCCACCATGGGACTGGCTTCATCAACGTGTCTGCCAATCGAGGAAACAATACGGTCAATCACATTTAGAACGTGCTGATTATCTTTAAATATCACCGGTGATAACTGGATCCTGCCATTTTTTTCGATATAGATACGATTATAACCATTGTCCATAATTTCAGTTACATCCGGATCATTGAGCAGAGTTTCAAGGGGGCCATAGCCAATAATCTCATTAAGCAGTTCTTCAGTAATCTTCTCCCGATCCATCCGATTAACATTCTCAGCCTCAATCGACATGACTGTCTCAAGAATTCTTAAGATTTCAGCTGAATTTTCCTTGGTGATTTCTTCCACCTTACTGCTATTGATTTCATTAATTACTTTCTGATGAACCCGGTTTTTTAGTCCCTGATAAATATCGACTCGCGGTGCTTCTTTTTTCCCCTCGTCAGAACTTTCCTTCGGACCCGTTCGCTTCTGTTCCATTTTTTCAAGAAGTCCCATATTTTTCTCCTCTCTGCCCAATCTAGTCGTTTTGACAACGGCTAACACCTGAAAATTATTAGTCGATACATTTTAAATTTTTCTAACGCTGAGCCAGCATTTTCAAAGAAAATCTACGATTTTTATCAGTTCCTTGCCCATCACCGTTTTGGGTGCCCCCAAAAGAATCGGAATCCCCTTATTATGCGCATTTAAAGTCGTTTTCCAGTCTGTATGGATCGTGTTTTTAAGCGGGACACCCAACACTCTTTGCATATCCTTAATCGTAATCAGTGATTTTTCGAAACGATTGACCACGACCTGAGCTTTTTCCCGTTGCTGCAGGGTATCCAGGACATTCAGCGCAATTTTGGTATTGCGAAGACTCGAAATATCCGGCGCACTTATACATAAAAGCAGGTTTGCATTCTCAATGGCACCATTGAAATATCATTAAAGACCGGCGGCGTATCAAGAATAATATAATCATAAAAAGGCCGCATGGTATCGATCATCGCATCTACCATATCAGGGGTTATATATTCTGCATATTCAGGGCTTTTAGGTGCACATATGATACTGACTCCCGAAAAATGCAGCCCCATAACCCGTCTAATGGCATCCATGTCGCTGGAATCTTTTCCCTCCGTCAGAACGGCAATCGTCTCTTTGGGGTCCAGATCAAAAAAAACGTTCACATCACCAAATTGCAGATCAGCATCAATGATGGCAAACTTTTTCCCTTTTTTTGAAAGGGCCACCGCCAGGTTTACCGCCACTGTCGTTCTGCCAATTCCGCCTTTTGTGCTAAAAACGGTAATCATCTGGGACTGGACACTTGTGGTCGTGCCGGATTCAACATTTTCCATTCGGGATTTCTCAAGAAAATAGGCGGTTTCTAAATTTTCATTCAGCGTAATTGAGTCAATGGGAAATTGCAGAACTTTTCTGATCCCAGCCAGCATAACTTTTTCGGTATATGATGGGTCAAACTCATCACAAATCAGAAAAACCGAACAGCCCGGCATCCGAATATAGATCTTTTCTGCCAGATTGATAGATTCAAAATATTCATCTTCGCATTGGATGATCACTACATTATTTGTCGCCAACCTCCAGTACCAGTAAATTCTCAGAAATATACTCGGATACGGATGACGTCCCAGCGACCAGGGTTGCTACCACATCAACCCGATCCCCGCTCTGAATATAACCACCAACTCCTTGAAATTCGCCTGTTTCTAATGTAACCGCTCGAAAACCTGAGGGAACAGTATAAGCCAGCCCGTCATTTTCTTCACTTCCTACACTAAGGCGGGTGGTTAAAATCTGTTCGCCTTCCTGGATGTTTTCTTTGGCTACTCTGCCCACCACATCCTCCAGATTAGTGTAAGAAGCAGGATGGACATAACTGAGCGGCAAGTCCTGCAGTTCCACCATCTCTGCTTTGATGATGGTCGCTGCTTCAATATTAGTAACAGCCACGACAACCGGTCTTGTTTCTTCATCGGTTCGCGTCGTTAATGACAGGGCAAACTGGAAAACGGCAATTCCGGCAACCACTGATAGGATCAGGGCAATCAGCACTAGTTTCTTCATTTATACTCTCCATCTGCACAATCGGTAGTGTCCTAATGCTATTTTTTTCTTTAAATCCTCCTTTCTTCTCACAAGAAATAGTGCTGCATAAAATATAACTGCAAGTGACATCATTAAAATTGCAAAAATCAATCCATGTACTCCCAGGCAGAAACCAACGACTGCTGCATATTTTACATCTTCCCAACCTGCACCACGTCCAATAAAAGTGGGAAGCATAAAAATTATAAATCCAATCACAAAACCGGCAATATTTAAAGCCGGATGACCTTTAGGCCAGCCTGACACCATTAATCCAATTCCAATTAAGATGGCCAGTAGAAGCAATTCATTGGGAATTTTTTGAATCTTCAAATCCACCAGTGCAATCATCAATGCAATCGATATTAAAACATACTTGTAATCGCCTGCAGATTAAAACCATACTGTGTAAGCATCATCCACCAGATCATCCCGTTTGCGACACCGAAAAAAATCATTTCCTGACGTTTTTCCGAGTCAGAAGCTTTCATTAACTGTTTCAATCGTTTTCTGATCAACATATCTGAAATACTTTTTATTATCAACCCAAAACCCATACCAGCCAGAAAAATCAATAAACTGTACAGCGTCTGATTCATCGATCCACCTCCTTACAGGTATAAAAAAACAACGCTCTGACACGTTGCATTTTTGGGTGCACTTAATACACCTATTTATTTTGCAACTAGCTGTCATGTAAATTACTTAGACCCTATAGCTTTGCGTCCTTACCTTTCGATAAGTTTGCCAAATATTCTGTTTTTCCAATTATGCTTGTTTTGTTAAAATAAAAAGCAACGCAGAGCAGCGTTGCTTTTATTTCTTTTTTACAAAAATTTTTCTGCAACTGGCTACCATATAATTCTACTTAGGCCCTAAAGCTTTGCGTCCTTACCTTTCAGTAAGTTTGCCGGTTTATTTTTGTTGGATTAATAATATATCGTGTGTAAAAGTCTAATAATGTGTTTATTTATCTTTTTTATTTCTTATAATTCATCTTTTTCTTTCGAAATAGCATCTCTTGATGTTTAAAAGTTCATAAAAAACATACATTTTAATCTCGTTTTATATTCTTTATTTTCATCATCAAACATTTTCTTTATATATATATCGTGATCTTTCAAATTGTTTAAGTTGTACTAATTTTGTTATTATATAATATTGTATTTTTTCCATCCGCCCAAACCCTGCTAAATTTTTCAATTGACAAATCGATTGCCTCGCTTTATAATGAATGAGTGTTCATTCATTATAAAGCGAGGTGGTTTTATGGCTAGAACATCAGAACAAAACGAACAAATGCGTGAAGTCAGTAAAGTTAATATCCGCCAGGCTGCACTAAAACAGTTTTCAGAAAAGGGCTTATTTGCTACCCGGATTCTCGACATTGCCAATGAAGCGCAAATTTCCCAGGGGCTTTTATATCGCTATTATCATTCAAAGGACGAAATTTATACTGATCTGATTGATGAAGCGATGGATCTTTTAATCGAAGCCACACATTCTATTGAAGCACTCGATTTACCTGCCCGGGAAAAATTTTTGAAATCACTTACTGGACTATATGAAACAATTTATAGCAATCCACGTTTTTTGCAAACCAACCGATTGATAACTTCCGCTATGCACTCCCAGGCAATACCGGAGGAGGCTAAACTTAAGATTAATGAGAAAAGAGAAATTCCATATTTGATCTTTTCAAGGATTATTAAACAAGGGCAAATTGAAAATTCATTTGTCGATGGTGATCCAGATCAACTATCTATTCTATTCTGGTCTACAATCAACGGGCTTTTTGCCTATGTCTCAACCCGGGGTAATCAATCACCGCTTCCCGACCAGAAGCACATTGAAAGAATGTTTTTAAAAACACAAAAGGAGAATAAGGATGAGTATTAGAGCTTCACTATTTCATTTTACTTTAAAAAACCGTCATCTGTTAAAAGGTCAGCTTAGAGCTGACATTATTACAAAAGATACATCAATTGAAAAGCTACGCGCTGAAACCGATGCCGCTGCCGAACGACTGATTAAAGGCCAAAGGGATATTCAATTTGAAAATGCTGTTTTCCCGAACTTTTACAGCGAATGGGTCATTCCGCAAAATGCCCCTGAAGATAAAATAATTCTCTATTTTCACGGCGGCGGCTTTGTAATGGGTAATGCCCGTTCGCATCGAAACCTGGTTTCAACCTTTGTCAAAGCGCTGGGTTTGAAAGCACTGGTTTTTGACTATAGCCTGGCTCCTGAGCACCCCTCTCCGGCAGCTGTCAATGACAGTTATTCAATTTACAAATGGTTGCTTGAAGACGGCTTTCAAGCAGAAAACATCGCTTTTGCTGGTGATTCAGCTGGAGCAGGCATTCTGCTGTCCACACTCTTAAAATGCAAAGATGAGAAAACGCCCTTGCCTGCAGCCTGCCTGGCATTTTCTCCCTGCACCGATATGACCATGTCAGGTGAATCGCATATTAGTCGAAAAAAATATGATCCTTGTACGCCTGAAGGCGCCAATGAAACATATTTAAGTTACTATGTTGGTGAAGGCGACCCCAGGCACCCATATGCTTCGCCATTATTTGGCGATCTTACTAATCTGCCGCCAATCCACATTGAAGTCGGCAATGATGAAACTTTACGCGATGATTCCGTGCTTTTCTGCCAAAAAGCCAAAGAAGCCGGTAGCCCTGTTTCAATCAATGTCTGGAAGGGCATGTTTCACTGTTTTTCTCTGATGGCACCGATGTTTCCGGAAGCAACTCAATCACTTGACCAGTCCTGTGACTTTCTAAGAACACAACTAAACATCTAAAAAAGCAAGATCCATTTAGTGAAAATGAACGTCGCCGATAATCAGTAAAATACAAGTGCAGATTTCATCTTTCAAGGTGAAATCTGTTTCTTGCAAGATTTTGTACCGATACATCTGTCAAATTAAGGCTGGTCGGCTCTTTTTTGCTACCTAAAAGAAGTCCTCGAACTGCAATCTATTATCGCAATCTTATCTGCTGTCCTCTTCACGCTCAAAAGTCGCAAATCTTTCCATTATTTTTTCAGCAATTTTTATCCCATCCACTGCCGAAGACATAATTCCGCCAGCATAACCGGCACCTTCTCCCATGGGAAAGACGCCTTTAACACTCGCTTCATAATTCTCATCACGCAGGATCCGAACCGGTGCTGAAGACCTGGTTTCAACGCCAGTTAAAATCGCTTCGTCCATAGAAAAACCTTTTATTTTCTTATTAAATTCTATGATCGCCGATTTCATTGTATCCGTCACATATTCAGGAAGACATGCTCTCAGATCTCCTAATTTGATGCCAGGCCGATAGCTTGACTGCACTGTCCCTAAGGACTTACTGGGCTGATCTTTTAAAAAATCGCCAACCAGCTGTGCTGGCGCAAAATAATTCCCGCCTCCGGATACAAAAGCGGCATGTTCCCATTTCCTCTGAAATTCAATTCCCGCCAGCGGATGATCACTTTCGTAATCCTCTGGATTAACACCAACCAAAAGCGCAGCATTAGCATTGACACCATCCCGGGCGTGTTGACTCATGCCATTTGTCACTAACCCATCTCGCTCTGATGATGAAGCAACCACGCTTCCGCCTGGGCACATGCAAAATGTATAAGCAGATCTTTCCTCTTTCCCGTGAAATGCCAATTTGTAATCAGCTGCGCCCAAAGCTGGATGCCCTGCCCATTTGCCATATTGGCCGGCATCAATCATGGCCTGTGGATGTTCAATTCGAGCCCCAATTGAAAATGCCTTGGCTTTCATCGAAAGACCCAGCTCATATAATCTCTGATAGCTTTGTCTTGAACTATGCCCGATTCCCAGACAAATAATTGCGCTTTCGATCACTTCACTTTGATTAACCACTGCTGCCTTAATGTGGTTATTTTCAATTATCAGATCTGTCATTTCTGTTTGAAACCTGACCTGTCCACCATTTTTAATGATCTGTTGACGAATATTTTTGACGACTCCACGAAGCAGATCAGTGCCGATATGTGGCTTGTTTAAATAAAGAATTTCTTCCGGTGCACCGGCATCAATAAATTTTTTCAGCACTGTTCGGCACCTAATGTCATTAATTTTGGTTGTTAACTTGCCGTCAGAAAAAGTCCCGGCTCCCCCTTCTCCAAACTGAACATTGCTTTTCTCATCCAGTTGTCCCGTTTTCCAAAAATGATCTATTTTGCGGGTACGCTCATCCACATCATCGCCTTTTTCAAGAAGAATGGGTCGATAGCCATTTTCGGCCAAAATCAGGCCGGCAAAAAGGCCGGCTGGCCCTGTCCCAACAATAATAGGTCGCTGTTGTAACTGTTTTTGTCCTTTAACCACTGAATTTGCTTTTAATTCTGGTGAAATGCTAATCGATTTATTTTTCGCCAAGAGCCCTTTTTCATCCAAAGCCTGAAAATCGATGGTATAGACAAAAAAAATCATCTCTTTTTTACGCGCGTCCACTGATTTTTTAAAAATTTGAAAATCTAATAATCTCTCATTTTTAATCATTTTTTGCAATTTTTTCTCAAGTGCCTTTCGCTCTTGATCTTTACTTTCAGCCTCAAGAATCGATAATTTGATATTGCTTATGCGCAGCATATTTCCTCCTAAAAAGTTAGCTTACATGCAAGCTATTCCGCCTGTTGTCTTTTTTCTTCAATTTCCTCTTCGGTCTTCATGCGCGGCATAAATCGTCTGGCAAAATTCCCGCTGTCAGCATCATTTTTACGGTTAACAATGTAAAAATAACCAATAATTGAATAGGTCACTGCCCCGATAAAATTGACAAACAGATCATGCATGGTATCGTAAAGACCAATATCGATATAACCACCATAATTCCAGGTCACACCATTGACGATCATTTCATTGATCTGCATGGTTACCGCAACATTTTTCCCGTCCGGATTAAAGATAACCGAACTGATCACCGGCAGGATTGTATCTTTTTGCATATCCGTTTTAAAAAAGAAATCCGCTGCAAACTCGTAGAACTCCCACAAAACACCAATTGTCATCGAAAAACAAAATGCGACAAATGCCACAAAAACAGGTGATAAATACATTTTTACGTTCTCATTGCGATTTAAAATATCAATCAAGGAGAAGCCAATGGCCGCACATAAAAAACCATTCATCGTGTGAAGCATATCATCCCAGCGATCAAACATCAGATAATATTCGTTTATTTCGCCAAGAATTTCCGCACTGAATATAAAAAGGAGAATGATAATTTCAAGTGTCGTCGGTAATACAATATTGAATTTCTCGTCAATAAATCCCGGTATCATAAATAACAATAGGGTTAGAACACATAAAAAAACATTGTTATAATTGCGATTAAAAATTTCAGCAATTAAAACAAGAACCACTAATACCCTCAAAGCTATATAGACAAAAGTTTTCGTTTTATTCTTTTTAGCCTCATTAAGAAACTCTGTCCAACGCTCGGCAAACGTTTTTTTCTTCCGCTTTCCCATACTTACCCCCTTAAGTTTTTCTTAAATTCATTATATCATATTCATGAAATCTGCATACAAGAATTTATATTTATCTTCCGGAGGTCTTTGTGTATTATTATATCTGTATTGACGATACCGATAATTTAGAATCAATTGGAACCGGCACCATCGCCGATCAGATCAGGGATATGCTTCTTGATCACGGTTTTCAAACACCATCACTGGTCACCAGGCATCAGCTGTTTATTCACCCTGACATCCCCTATACCTCTCATAACAATTCCATGTGTTTTACCATTGAGGGCTTGGAAACTGACTGTCATGAGATCATTGCACTTTGTTCTGATCATTTAAAAAAAACCGCCGCTGACGGTTCCGACCCGGGCCTGTGTATTCTACCCTATTATGAAAGTCAAGACTACTCCAAGCTCATTCATTTCGGAAAAGCCGCAAAAATAAGCATTCTGAATAAAGACGCAGCTTATCTATGCGCGAAACAGCATCAGGCTCATTTATCTGAACACGGTGGAACAGGCGACGGTATCATCGGCGCCCTGGCTGGTGTCGGTCTGCGTTTGAGTGGCAGTGATGGTGAGATTAAAGCGTCATTAAAAAATTTCCCGATTGGGAATTCGAGCACAGTTACAGCCTTAAAAAAACTTGCTGAAATTGATCTGGTCTTAGATTACAACAGTAAAAAACCATTAGCTGACTCTGACACGGTTCATATTAATCAACGAACAAAGACTGTTCTTTACAAAAACAGTTTTGTCCTTTTTGTTCAAGTGAATGATGCTTTTGAATACACCGTATTGGGAAAATCTCAGATTAGAAAACTGGGGGATTCCTTTTATGAATGATTTACTATTTTTGCCAGACAATGACTGGGCAGCAGGCGCGTCAGAAGAAGAATGCATCGCCCAGGAAATCATTTCCTGTTATAATTGTCGATTTCGTCGATTCGTCGAAAATGGAATTGTTTGTACCCAAAAAGGAGGAAGAAAATGAAAAGAAAAAGTATTTATGTTTTGCTGACTTGTCTTATGACACTATTTATGATGAGTGTAAGTGTCCTGGCCGCTGACGGTGACGGTTCAGGCGGCGGAGATGGTTCAGGCGGCGGTTCAGCTTCCACAACCACCACCGAAAGCACAAACGATTCGACTAGCACATCTCCTGGTAGTGGTGATGGAACGGGCGGTGGCAGTGACGAGCCCCTGACTTAAGTCGCATCAACCCCCGCCAACGGCGCAACTGATGTTTCTCCTGACGCTGCTATCACACTTGAATTCAGTAAAAATGTGGCTCATCTGATCGTTCGGGATGCCAATCTTACCGCCGTAACGCTATGGAATGGTGACAGCCAGGTTCCTGCTGAAGTAAGCATGGCGGATGATCAACTTGAACCCGATCTTCGTAATTTTATGACCATCACACCTGCCTCTGCCTTGGATGAAGGCACAAGCTACACGATTAAAATCGAGCCAATTATTACTTCTAAAAGCGGTGATGTGCTTGAAGCACCTCTTGAGTTAAGCTTTACTACCGCTGCTAGCGTAGCTGAAGAAGCCGAAATAATTTCGGCCAGCCAAAACAACAATTCCGGAAATTCCTTACTGATTATTGCCGGTATTGGTGTCCTTGTCATCGTTGTGGCTGTTCTTTTCTTTAAGCGTAAAAAAGCCTAAATGTCAAGGCGTCGAAAAATTCTAACAATTGCGCTACTAATCATGCTGCCAATTATAATCTTTATTGGCACAATCTGCATTGGTCGCTATACGGTGTCACCATCTGAAGTCTTCAGAAGTCTCATCTATGGTATTAGTGGAAACGACAGCAGTCTCTCTACCGAGACCACCGCTGTCGTTCTACAAATACGCCTGCCCCGATCTTTTCTGGCAGTCATGGTGGGCGCGTCTCTAGCCGCAAGTGGCGCTGCCTTTCAGGGACTATTTCGAAATCCGCTGGTCTCCAGCGGAATTTTAGGGGTTTCATCGGGTTCCGGATTTGGGGCCGCATTGGCGATTGTTTTTTTTAACAACGTTCTGTTAACGCCGTTTTTCGCCTTTTTTTTGGTATAGCAGCTGTCATTCTGAGCTACTTTGCCGGTCGCATCGATGGCACTTCACCGACAATTACCCTGGTGCTTGGCGGGACAATTATTCAGTCCATTTTTTCAGCTCTGATTTCACTTCTTAAATATATAGCTGATACGGCTACCCAATTGCCCGCTATCACCTTCTGGTTAATGGGCAGTCTGGCATCTACAAAAAGCAGTGATCTTTTTTTATCCTTAATTCCCATGTCCTTGGGTATGCTGGGACTATTGCTGATTCGTTACCGAATTAATGTTTTGTCCATGGGCGATCGCGAAGCCAAAACACTGGGTATCGACGTGGGACTAAACAAAGCATTTGTCATCGCCTGTGCAACTTTAGCGACAGCCGGAGCCGTCTGTGTCAGCGGTATTGTCGGATGGATCGGACTGATTATCCCACATGTTGGCCGCATCTTCGTCGGCAATGATAATCGCTACCTGCTTCCCGCCAGCATGTCTTTAGGAGCCTGTTTTGTTTTGATCTGCGAGCAGAACTCTATATTAGAGATATGCAAAATTTATTGTCGCTGGTATCCGAAAGAGTCTCCACTGTCCCTGAAGAACAAAAGGTAAGCATTTATCACTCCGTCAATGAAGCCGCCAGAACTGATCTAAAGGGTGATATCTGTTCCGAGATTACCACAATTGCGGGAACTGTTAATGTTTCTACAGGGGCTGGCAATTTGTTTACGGAAGCAGAGAAAACCATGACCACCTTAGAACAAATCTATCTTTGGAATCCTGATGCCATTATCTGCAATGATATCAACACCAGTCATTATATCCTCACTGATTCCAAATGGACAGGTTTAGCAGCTGTAGCCGCTCAACAAGTTTATACGCTACCCGTTGGGGTAACCAGATGGGGACATCCCGGTTCAATTGAGCCACATATGGCAGCTTTGTTTATTGCCAAACTTTTTTATCCGGATTTATTTGCCGATATTGACATGACCGAAAAAACCTGGAGCTACTACCAGGAGATGTTTGGTTTGAATTTATCTGATGACGACCTTGCTTCAATTCTGTCGGGAAATGGTATGCGCATCTCCAAATAGCTAGACAAATATCGTATTATAAACGAAATATTACAAATGCATCCTGAATGTTTAAATCTTTGACATAATTGTGACGAAAGCGTGATTGAAGTCCGCAATCATTTGCGTTATCATAGTATTAGCTTTGATTGAGGAGAAATAAATGTTTAAAAAGACCCTATCATTTTTCACAAGCACAATCATGATTCTGTGTTTTATGACCGGTTGTACAAGCTCAGCCCAAGATTACGATGAAGCTTACATCTCACTTATCTCGGTTCCCATTGACGCAACCATACCTGATGTATTAACACTGGACAGTATCCTGAGCGTGACCAACCCTGATCCCAATAACCCTGAAGCCAACCTACCGGCAGTAACCTTTGCCGTTTTTGGTTATACAAACGAACAGGGTGAAATCGAATACTATGCCTATGGAAAAAAAGAGGCTGTTATTGATGGCGAGCTTGTTCAAGTCGAGGAAGGCTTTTATCCCATCGGTTTTTTTCGTGACAATAATACCATTTCTGTCACATTAGATATCCCCGCCCAAAAGATGACCAAATCAAATCCTGGTACTGGCACAGTCACCGCCTATTCTGATGTGCCCCCCTTCGATTTTTATACCGCAACTGAAACACCGGGTCTGTTCACATTTGTTGATGCAAATGGCAATACAAACTTCCGTGTTTATGCGACTTTTGACACCGGCGGCAATTTCTATCCGGCCAATGAAGATGGCACCATGATTACTGGTGCGCTTCCGATTGTATCGGACTATGAAACCACTCTGCAAAGTGCCGGCACAAATGCGGCTGCGCGTCTGCTTGCGACTCCCATCGCCTGCACTAACGTTCAAGTCATCTATAAACTCTAAAAAAGCCGGTTATTAACCGGCTTTTTTTAGTCATATACAGGGCGGAAATCCGGATTGTGGTGGGCTTCAAAAAACATTTCCAGTTGCTCTCTGGTGATTCGCCCCTGGGATAGAGGAGGAAGATCATCCAAAGAAAAAAATCCACTTTCCAATGTCTCTGTATTCTGCTTAAACTCCCCTTCAATGAGATCACAAAGCATATGAATTTTATATATGGTATAGGGGCATGGATCACTAATCCATTTGCTGCGATCTAAAATAGCCACTAATTTATTGGGCTTGACTCTAACCCCCGCTTCCTCAAATGCTTCTTTAATCACATTTTCCTGAGGCGTTCGATTGACATCAGCCCAACCGCCAGGTAAGGCCCATTTTCCGTCAAGTTTTTCCCGCACTAAAAGGATTCTTTCACCAACGATCACGCCACCACGCACATCAACTTTAGGCGTCAGGTAACCAACCTCCTGCCGGTAATAACTTTCAATCACCTCATGGGGGATTTCTGTGTGTTTTTCAATAATTTCACGGGATAATCGTTCTATCTCCCGATACCGATCTAAATCATAGTCATTTTTACAATAGGTTAATCCCGCCTGAGAAATTGACTGTAATTCTCTTGCCCATTTTATCCACTGTTTTTCCATCTTTAATCGCCAAAGCGCTCCTTTCAGAAATCTTTTCCAAAGCAAACTTTCAATTCTTAACAATAATGTATTTTTATTTATCTCATCTTATGCTATAATAATCAGGAATTAATCTAATTCAATGTTTAAAAAGTCATTCATTGGGAATACTTTTTAATAAGAATTATGACTCAGGAGGTCAAATTTATGTGTAATGAACCAAAATTTTTTGTCTGTAAGCATTGTGGTAATTTTGTTGGCATGATTCACTATTCAGGTGCACAAATGATTTGTTGTGGTGATCCCATGACTGAAGTTGTTGCTAATACAACCGATGCCGCACAAGAAAAACATGTGCCGGTCATTACGATAACTGGTAACAATGTCAAAGTTGATGTCGGCAGTGTCGCCCATCCCATGACACCAGAACACCACATTGCCTGGATTTTCCTAGAAACAGAAAAAGGTATGCAACGCAAGTGCCTGCCTGTAGACGGTGCTCCCACTGCTGAATTTGCTCTGACTGACGGCGATAAAGTAATTGCCGCCTATGAATATTGTAACCTGCATGGATTATGGAAAGCAACTGTTTAATTTAAAATAAAGCTGTTACAATAAAAATCGCATGCGTGTCTTTCATAAAACAGAAGACATGACATGCGATTTTTCAATTAAGCTGAAAGATTGCTTAAATAGCTTGACCGCTAATAAGACTGAAAGCGCTCAGAAAACTTCTTTTTAAAAAAATTCATTCAACAATTCCTGATAAGAGCCATTGTAAAGATTCATATCAATAAAAATCTCATCGCCTTCATAGCCATCCATCATCCCTCGATGACTGAATTGCCAAAAAGTAAAGGTCTGACCATTTCCTAAAGTTTCTGGCCAGCTGTTATCCAGATCAACAATCCAGAATTTATAATCGGTGTAATCCTGACCTATATACATATTAAAAATTCTTTGCGTCGTATAAATAATAGGCTTGACACTATAATGCTCTTCCAAAGTCTTCAGCGCCTCATTTAAAATAACCTGTACAGCATCTTTACTTAAAGGTGTATCATTGTAGTTGCCATATAATTCCAAATCAATAACTGGTGGTAAATTATTGTCAGTTAACTCAACCGTATCAATAAAATGTTGAGCCTGATCTTCACCTGTTACATCAAAATTTAAAAACAGGTAGGCACCTACCTTTAAATCTGTTTTCTGGCTCTCCGTCCAATTTTTTTCAAATTGACTGTCTGTATAGTCAGCCCCTTCGGTTGCTTTGATAAATGCAAAATCAATATTCTGGGTTGACAGCATCTGCCAGTCTACGTCTCCCTGATAGGCTGATAAATCGATGCCAAGCACCTGACTATCATTACTTTTACTTGTACCGAAAAGATTCAGTAAAATTATTGTTAATACAATCAGTATCAGAAAGAAAAAGCTCCCAATTAGAATAATCAATTTTTTTCGATCCATTCAATCCTCCACAATATTTTTTATTTAATAAATTTCTAGCCGAAACAGCTAAAAACAATGTATAATACTCATTAGAAATCTAATCACTGAGGTATATAATGAATAATCAGACAACAAACAACAATCTTAATGAAAAACTCAAAACTTTAAAGGAAATTATCGCTGCTCAAGAAAAAGTATGTATTGCTTTTTCCGGTGGCGTTGACAGTACACTCTTGTTAAAAGTGGCAACTGACACAGCTGGTGTCGAAGTGCTTCCCATTCTGGCAAATGGCGCGATGATGCCACGCTCCGAATTTGAAGAAGCCTTAGAAATTGCACAATCCATGGGTCTTGAAGCCAGAGTTATCGAAGCGAATATCTTTTTAGTCCCACAATTTGCCAAGAACGGACAAGACCGCTGTTACCACTGTAAAAAGTTTCTTTTTGAACAAATTCAAAAAGCTGCTCTTGATGCCGGATTTTCAACCATCTTGGACGGCTCCAATTTGGATGATGAGAAAGATTACCGCCCCGGTATTCGAGCCCTTGGCGAGCTGGGCATCCTGAGTCCGCTAAAAATGGCTCAGCTAACCAAAGATGACATCCGCAATCTTTCTGCTCATTATCGGCTGAAAACCGCTAAAAAACCGGCGATGGCATGTCTCGCCACACGAATTCCAACAAATTCACCAATCACCCCCCAGGCTCTCCAAATGGTTGAGGCTGGTGAAGAAATTTTAAAATCATTAGAGCTTAAACAATATCGTTTGCGATTAATTAACAATCTGGGTAAAATCGAATGTGTCCCAGAAGATTTTGACACAATTCTTAGAAACCGCAATATTCTAACTACCAAGCTTAAAAAGATTGGTTTTGATTCCGTTGCTCTTGACTTATCCGGTTATCAGCAAGGAAAAATGAATGTCAACGATATCTAAATGCTAGCACCTTCCTGAAAGAATATCTTTACAATTTTCTTCATCTGTGTAACCTTCTGTACTGAACAGCAGGACAACAGATTCTGAGTTGAGATTTAACTTTTCCTTAAATGTATGATATTTATTCAAACGCATTATCGTCATTAATAGTCCCAGGCCAACAGCTCCTGATTCTCCAGATTCAATGACAGAATCCGACCCATCAGGAGCTGCCAGTTTGCGAATACCAATCTTTGTTACCCAATCTGGGCAGGAAAAAAAAGCTCGAGCATTATTTTTAATCATCGGATATGCCAGCGGATTTGGTTCCAAACAGTTTAATCCCGCCATAATCGTCTCCCCATCACCTGTTGCAATTGATCGTTTGCCAATTTTTATCGATTCGTAAAAACAGGCGCAAGGCATCGCTTCAACAATCGAAATAAAAGGTATGGGACCATTGATTCGTAAGTTTCCGATTACACCAGCCGCCATGGAACCAACGCCCGCCTGCAAGAATACATGACTTGGTTTGCTGTCACCCATCTGTTGATAGGCCTCAGAAACCATTGTTGAATATCCATAGGCAATGTTTTGAGGTATCTGATCATAATCCTCAAGGCCGGTATCCTGAACCAGATGATAACCATTATTCTGAGCATAAGCATAGGCAAAACGCACTGTATCATCATAATTTCTGTTAGTAACTTCGACATGGGCGTTGCGAAACTTTTTGATGGCCTTAACCCGACACTCTTTGGAACCTTCGGGCATAAAAATATGGGCTTCACATCCTTGTCGCTGTGCCGCCCAGGCTACTGCTTTGCCATGGTTGCCATCTGTTGCTGTCACAAAAACCGGTTTTTCGCCAGCTTGATTACTCGACATAATTTTGTGTATCGCAAATGAAGCGCCTAAAGCCTTAAAGGAATTCAAAGCAAACCTTTTGGATTCATCCTTAATGAAAATATCCTTAACTCCCAAATTTCTCGCTAAATGTTTTAAAGATATCAGTGGTGTTGGCTCATATTCTGCAAGGCTTCGATGAAATTTTTCAACTTCTCTGATTTTTCGCTGGGAAAAGTCTGCTTTTATTTGGTTTTTAATTTCATTTTCGATCATTTGTATTTCCGGATCCATAAATAAACACACCTTCCGTTTTATAGTCTTAAAGTGATTATATGCCAGAATCTATAAAATTGCAATGCTCCTGGATCTAACTTTAAAAATGAAAAGCCCTGGAAACCAGGGCTAAAAAGTTTAGAATATATAATATGTGCTTTTTACATAACGACCATTACAATCAAACCAACAATTACACCAACAACGCCAATCACAATCGACATTGTCCGTGAATTTTTGATATCATCAAGTAACTCGTCTTCCGATTTATAGGTAACATGTGATGATTTTTTTGATTTTACCGCTCGCCCAACATAGAGTCGATCTCCGCGTTTATGAAGCTCGCCAAGGATGTACATTGGCTGATCCTCTGGAAGTATCTCTTCAAAGAAGCGATATCCTAAAAATCTGGAACCGGAAGAATTAGCAAAGCTGAAACTTAAATTAAACTGACTGGCCCATGATGAATTATTTGCTTCAAATCGATCACAGCCTGACATTAAATCGACATTTCCTTCAAAACTCTCCAGGTCAATATAAACCTTCTCATCGCAGCTATTATCCGATAAGTAGATTTCAACGGGGCTTTTTTCGCTGCTCAAAACCTGCTCTACTTTTTCGGTATAGGTTCGCGTATTTCCGTCTTCATCACGCTCTGTCCGTTTTTCTTCATTAACAGAGTATACTGTATTTTCATAGTAAGCTACATTCCGTTCAGAATAAGGTGCTTTTACATCACCAGTAACGCTGTGAAGATGGCCTTTTACCTCTCCATAATGCCGATAGTTTTCATCAAGTGCTGACAAATCCCCAATTATGTCAAGGACATCCTTAATACAGGTGGTTTGCTGAAATTGAATCTCTTCGGCCTTTTGTGTGTTTTTTCGAAATGAAAAAACTGCATACACAATCGCTCCCACCATTATTAATAATCCAATAATATATTCCATGACTGACTATTCCATTCCTAACTCGGCCTTTAATTTAGCTAATTCATCATCAACGGCTGCATTCTTTTCCAAAGCGTCAAATTCATTATCGAGACTGCTATTCTCACCAGCCATGTCGCTGAAGGCTTGGGCTTCTGCTTCCTTAGCATTGACTTTCTCTTCCATTTTATCAAGTTTCGAAAAGGCACTGGTACTGCTGGTGCTACTTAAAGATTGGCTAACGCCTTTCTGAGCATCGGCCATTTTAGAACGGGCAATTAGCATGTTCTGTTTCATTCTTGCTTCTTCAAGTTTTGATTTGAGTTGGCTTACCTGATCTTTTAATTGCGCTGTCTGCATACTCATCGAGTCATAAGATGCCTGAAAGGTAGCAATATTACTATCAACCGAGGCCTTCTGAGCTAAAGCTTTCTTAGCCAGTTCCTCATTGCCGGATTGTAAAGCAAGTTTCGCCTTATTGTTCCAGTCCTGCGATGAAGCTTTTGCATTTTCAAGCTGTTTTAAAGCCTGCTTTTCACTTCCCATTGCCGCCCCTAAAGCCTGGGTAGCACTATTGACTTGTGCTTCCATATCGATAATAATCTGTTTTACCATTTTTTCTGGATCTTCAGCTTTATCGAGCATATCATTGATATTTGCTTTTAATAAATCCCCGAGACGTTCAAAAATTGCCATAATTGTCCTCCTAATAGTTAGTGATTATCTTTACTCCTGATGGAATCAATTTAAAAGCGCTTGCAGACCGCCAATCAATAAATGTTTCCAATCTCAGTTTTACCATAATATTATCAAATCAACTTTACCTTGTCTACGAGTTTTTTAATTTCTTTTTGAGCTGTGAAAAAAACATCTTGAAATATAAATTAGAAGGGTTATAATTTAATAAATAAAGCTTAGGAGGAAAAATGAATGGCAATAAAATGGACCCCTGAACTATCTGTAGGTGTGGAGAATATCGATTCGCAGCATAAAATATGGTTTGAAAAAGCCGATAAACTGTTTGAAGCCGGAAAATCCGGAAAATCTAAAGATTATATTGTACAGATGCTTGATTTTCTTGATGATTACACTAAGCAGCATTTTCGCGATGAAGAAGCCTACATGACAAAAATCAACTATCCAGAATTGGCTGCTCAAAAAACAGCACATCAAAATTTTATTGGTGAATTATCAAAAATAAAAATGGAGTATGCAAAATCCGGAGGAAATATTTCACTTATTATTAATGCGAATCAGATGATTGTGAACTGGTTAACCCAGCATATATCTAATATGGACAAGAAAATCGGTACTTTTGCTAAAACACTTTGAAAAATAACAGTTAAATAACTGATACTGCATTATCTGCAACCTGTTTTTAACAGGTTGCTATTTTAATTCTGTCTATTACACTATTTGATTTTTCAGTTGATGAATAAGTTGGCCCAAAAAGGCTATACCATAGAATGGGTTCTCATTAAATGGAGGAAAATATATGGACAGAAATTTTTGTCAGCAACTCACTGAAACTTCACCTTGTGGTTTTGCCAGTGTCACTGTTCTTTGTGAAAATAATCAACCAAGCGATTACGAATTTTGTGAGTGTAATACTGCTTTTTTAAACCACATCGGTTTTCAACGAACTCAAATTATCGGGAAAAGACTAAAAGAAATCATTCCCCCAGAAGATCATCAAAAATTTGACTGGCTGAAATCAATCGCGCGCATTGCAATCAATTTTGAAAAGCCTCAAAATATAGATCTTGAACAATATATTGATTACTATAAACGCTGGTACCGAGTACGTGCCTTTACGCCAGAACCTTTTCAGCTTGTCATTTTTTTTATTGATATTACAAACGAAAAAAAACAGTCTGATGAGCTCAAACTATTTTTTGACGTCAGTGACAGTTTACTTAGCATCTTCAACGAAAAAGGGATTCTGCAAAAACTCAATCGATCATTTGAAACAGTTCTTGGTTTCAGTGATCAAGAGCTTTTATTGCAGGATTTTACTGATTTTATCCATCCTGATGACCGTCAGAAAAGCAAGGATTTTTTTCGCAATCTAACCAGTTCAGATCCCGTTGCATCTTTAGTCAACCGATGTCAGCAAAAAAATGGCAATTACGCTTATATAGAATGGCGCTGTCTTAAAAGAGATGATTATATTTATACAGTTGCTCGTGATATCACTCAACAAATCCATAATAAAAAAGCTTTAGAACATAGCAATGCCTATTTAAAATCGATACTGGAAGCGATTCCAGACTTACTTTTTGTAACTGACCGTAACGGCTTTTTTATTGATGGAAAAAACAGCACCAGTCGTGATTTAATTGCTCCAAAAGATCATTATCTTGGTAAGAATATTAACGATTTTTTCAAACCTGAATTAGCGCAAAAAATTTTGGATTTCATTCATCTTGTCTATCAAAATCAATGTTTAGCAACCTTCGAATATGAACTAACGGTAAAGGGCTCTCAACAGCATTTCGAATGTCGAATGGTCCCTAATGACAAAGAACGCATTTTAGTGATCGTCAGAAATATTACTGAACAATTTGAAATAGAAGAACGTCTGCGTGCGCAAGAAGAAATCCTCAGTGCTGTTGCCACATCCATTAAAGAACTTCTTGATAATCGCGATATTGAACATGCTATTGCCGTAGCCTGTGAGCTCATCGGAAAAGCTGCAAAGGCTGATCGAGTTTATTTTTGGGAAAATGAATATGATTCTTCAGGAAACGGATTTTCGAGCCAGCGCTTTGAATGGTCATCCACATCTGATAAATCGTTGATTGATTCACCCGCTTTACAGAAGGTGCCATTTGCAGATTTTGAAGATTTTATGACGCCATTAGTTCGCGGAAACGCTTTCCAAGGTATAGTCTCTGAAATACCCAACCTTAAACTACGAGAATTTTTGCAAGACCAGGGAATATTATCGATTGCGGTTGCGCCGATTATCGTGAACTCTCGTTTTTATGGTTTTATCGGCTTTGATGATTGTACCGTTAAACGTCATTGGTCACAATCTGAGTTTTCAACTCTTTTTGCATATGTTAACTCGCTTGGAAAAGCTTTCGAACGAAAACAAATAGAAGAAGAATTAAATCAGGCCAAAATCCAGGCTGAAACAGCCAATCAAATGAAAAGCCGTTTTCTGGCCAACATGTCTCATGAAATCAGAACCCCAATGAATGGAATGCTCGGCTATCTGGAACTACTGCAAACCACACATCTATCACAGGAACAATTTGAATATGTCCAGGAATCAAAAGCCGCCAGTGAAATGCTTTTATTCCTGCTCAATGATATCCTTGACTTCTCAAAAATTGAAAGCGGACAGCTGAGTCTTGAGTCAATTCCATTTAATCTTTTAAAAACAATAGAAGAATCTATTTCAATTATTCTTCCAAAAGCTCGCGCTAAAAATTTAGAGATTGAAAGACGCTTTTCTTTTGATCATCAGAACAACCTGATCGGTGACCCTTCAAGACTTCGTCAGGTTTTTAATAACCTGCTCGGCAATGCTGTTAAATTTACACAATATGGAAAGATCACCATCACAATTTCTCAACTAGAAGCTGTGGGCAATCGTTCAAAAATTCTTTTCCAAATTACAGACACTGGTTCTGGACTCTCAAAAAAACAGCTTCAAAAATTGTTCAAGCCATTTGTTCAGGCTGATCCTTCGACGACCAGGAAACACGGCGGATCTGGTTTAGGCTTAGTAATATCGAAAGAGCTCCTACGTTTAATGGGCGGAGAAATAATAGTAGATAGTATCCCTGAGCAGGGATCGACCTTTTCATTCACACTTATCTTTGAAACCCAGGCTGCGCAGGCAATTCAGAAATCTGATACACATCATAAAGACCATCAAACGTCATCATCTGATATTGATCTAAAAAACATTCGAATTCTCCTCGTAGAAGATAATCTGATGAATCAAAAAATTGTTTCCAAAATGTTAATGCTGCACAATAATCAATGTGAATTAGCCAATAACGGTTTGGAAGCTGTTAAAGCTGCCGAAAACAATCCTTATGATCTAATTTTTATGGACTGTCAAATGCCTATAATGGACGGCTATGAAAGCACCCGTAAAATTAGAGAAAGCGAAAATGTACATGTTCCCATCATCGCAATGACTGCCAATGCCATGGAAGGTGACCGACAAAAATGTTTAGACGCCGGAATGGATGATTATCTCAGCAAACCAATTGATTATCGAACAATGCTTGATATGATCAAAAAATATATCAGCTGCGATCAACTTGAAAAATCAGACTTAATTATCAGCTATTTTACCCAATTTTTGAAAGAAACTGGTTTAAATGAAGAAGACGGCAAGGAAATATTCTCCGACTATTTTGAATATTTGCCCGATATGATATCAAACCTGAAAGAAGCTCTCAAACAATCAGAATTTGCCGAACTTAAGAGAATTGCCCACCAGTTAAAAGGTTCAAGCGGCAATTTACGGTTAAGTTCAATTGTGGAGATTCTGCTTAAATTAGAGCAATCCGCACTTGATGAAAACATCGATTTATGTAGCAATCACTTTAATCATTTGGAATTAGAATTGAATCTTTACACGAATTCGTGGAAAAGCGTCAGTGGATCTTGAATCATCAATGCATATTAATACGAAAAAGCACTGACCCAAGTCAGTGCTTTTTTATTTTATGATGGATCATTAATACTTTCTTTAAGTGAAGCGGCAAGACTTGCCAGTCCCTGAATTTCTGATGGAATAATAATTTTTGTAGACTGACCATCAGCCATTTTTTCGAGCGAAGTCAGGCTTTTTAAAGCAATAACTGCCTGAGCCGGGCTAGCTGCATTTAACATTTTAACACCTTCCGCTGTCGCATTTTGCACTTTAAGAATTGCTTCTGCTTCACCTTCAGCTCTTCTAATCTGGGCTTCTTTATCCGCTTCAGCCTTTAAAATCGCTGCTTCTTTTTGTCCTTCAGCTTGAAGTACCATAGATTTTTTTTCACCTTCTGCTACTAAAATGGCACTCTGTCGCTCCCCTTCTGCCTGCAGAATCATTTCTCTTCGTTCACGCTCAGCTTTCATCTGCCGTTCCATCGCATTTTGAATTTCCTGCGGTGGCATAATATTTTTTAGTTCCACACGATTAATCTTAATTCCCCAAGGATCTGTCGCTTCATCCAAAATAACTCGCATTTTGGCATTAATCACGTCTCTTGAAGTCAGCGTAGCATCCAGTTCCATGTCTCCAATAATATTTCTTAATGTCGTTGCAGTAAGGTTTTCGATCGCTTTCATCGGATTATCAACACCATACATAAAAAATTTCGGATCAGTAACCTGCATATAGATAACTGTATCAATCTGCATTGTTACATTATCCTTGGTAATTACCGGCTGAGGTGGAAAATCAGCGACGCTTTCCTTCAAACTGATGCGTTTTGATACTCGGTCAATGATCGGTATGGCAATATGAAAACCGGTTTCCCATGTAGAATGATAGGCTCCCAACCGCTCAACAACATAGGCATTGGCCTGCGGTACAATTTTAGTGTTAATCACAACCAGAACAATGACAATAATCAAAAGAAAAATAATAAATATAAAACCCATCTTACTCCTCCTGCTTGTTTATTTCTTTTACCAGCACTTTTACGCCTCGTATTTCAATAATTTCAACCTTTGAATCAATCGGAATGATCGTCTCACCTTCAAAACTTCTGGCCGTCCACTCCTTGCCGTCAACAAGTACGGCGCCCTTTCCCAGCAAATTGTTTATCTCCTCAATAACGACGCCATGCTCATTTAGAATTCGATCCGCATTTGTTTTTGATGTCACTGGTCGAATGTATTTTTTTATAAATGGTTTCGTCAGGAACAACAAAGCCAGCGAAACGACAAAGAATATCAGAAACTGAAGAACGAGGCCCGCTCCTAAATATTCAGCCAGCATTGCTGATAAAGCACCAATAAAAAACCAGATTGATACCATTGCACCTGCAGTAACCACTTCAATGACCAGAAAAATAATCGTCAGGACAATCCACATTCCTTCCATCAGTCCACCTCCTTTTATGATATTATTATACACCACCTGATAAAAGAATAAACCTCACATGAAAAATTAATTTATGACATGACCAATATAATTAGTCGTAATTTTTTATATTTATACTTTCTTAACAATTTCTTAATTATAGTTTGCAAGTCAGATTTTTCTGTGTATAATGATCTCAGAATAAATTGATGAGCGCATGGTGCCACTTTGTTGGAGAATAGGGAATCAGGTGAAAATCCTGAGCGAACCCATCACTGTAAGGGAAGAATCGGTTGTCGATCCACTGCTATAGCGGGAAGGGACAAATCGGTATTGAAGCCCAAGCCAGGAGACCTGCCTGCAATCACAAATGAATTATGAATGAAGGTAAAGTTCATAGCAATTATGCTATGGACTTTTTTATTTGCGCAAAACCCTCACTCGTTGCATTCTTTGCAAATGATTTCATGACGCTCAATTTTTGGAGGTCTATCATGACAATTCTTGAACAAGCACGATCTGGAAATATCACTGATGTGATGAAAACAATTGCTCATAATGAAGGGGTTTCCCCGGAGCAAATCCGTCAAGCTATTGCTGATGGTAATACTGTCATCTTAAACAGCCGACAGCCAGTAGCTATCGGGAAAAAATTAATAACGAAGGTATCCGCAAGCGTTGGTCTTTATGAAAAAAATGATACAATTCAGGGCGAAATGCTTAAGATCAAAGCCGCACTAAAAGCTAAAACTGATACCATTATGGACTTAAGTGTCCGTGGTGATATCGACGATATGCGATCAACCGTTCTCAACAGTATTGACTGTCCGGTGGGAACACTGCCGCTCTATCAGGCACTTCATGACGCAGAAGAAAAATATGGATCAGCGCTTAAAATGACTGCCGACGACTTTTTTGAAGTTATGGAGAAACAGGCGTCTGAGGGTGTCAGTTTTATGGCACTTCATTGTGGAACCACCATGGAAGTTGTTAAACAAGCCAAAGAAGATCATCGCATTGATCCCCTCGTGAGTTACGGCGGATCACATTTAATTGGCTGGATGATTCACAACCAATGTGAAAACTTTCTTTTTACTCAATTCGATCGGGTTCTATCAATCTGTCACCGCTACGATGTGGTGTTAAGTTTCGCTGACGGTATGCGTCCAGGTTGTATTGCCGATTCTTTAGACCGGCCTCAAGTACAGGAAATTTTGATTCTTGGTAATCTGGTAAAACGAGCCAGAGAGGCCGGCGTTCAGGTAATGGTCAAAGGCCCTGGCCATGTTCCTCTTGACGAAATTGAAACAACCGTTAAACTTCAAAAGAAACTCTGTCACGATGCTCCTTACTTTGTTTTTGGCTGCCTACCTACCGATTCGGCCGTTTCGATGGATCATATCAGTTCTGCCATCGGCGGTGCCATTGCATCCTTCTACGGAGCCGACTTCCTTTGCATCGTAACACCAGCTGAACATATCGGCATGCCTGATGCTGATGATGTCTTCACGGGGGTTATTGCCAGCCGAATCGCCGCACATGCCGGGGATGTGGCCAAAGGTCATCCGGATGCGATCGCCTGGGATCGTGAAATGTCCGTTTCCCGCCGTGAACTCGACTGGCAGCACCAGATTGAACTGTCAATTGATCCTGAAACGACCGAAAGAATGTGGAAAGAACGCAGCAGCAATTTCTCATCAGAATGCAGCATGTGTGGTGACTACTGCGCCCTTAAAATTGTAACCAAATATTTACATGATGAAAGAGAGGTAATCTAAATGACACAGATGCTTAAAGCCCGCAGTGGGAAAATCACCGAAGAAATGGAAATTGTCGCCCTGACAGAAGGTGTGAGTCCAGAATTTGTCAGAGCCGGAGTGGCTGAGGGTCGAATCGTTATTCCCAAAAACAAGTATCGCAATCGCAGTAAAATCTGCGGCATCGGCGGTGGTCTTGATGTAAAGGTCAACGGTTTGATGGGGACATCCAGTGATCGCGACGATATGGCAATGGAAGCAAAGAAACTTGGCATCCTTGAAGAGGAAGGCGCCAACGCTTTTATGGACTTAAGCACCGGTGCCAATATTGATGCCATGCGAAAACAAAGTCTTTCAAACTCCAATATTGCGGCTGGTTGTGTACCTGTTTATCAGGCCTGTGTTGAAGCAGCAGAAAAGCGTGGACTAATGGTTAATATGACCTCCGACGATCTATTTGCTGTTATCGAAAAACAATGTGCTGAAGGAATCGATTTTATGGCTGTTCACAGCGCACTAAACATGGATGTCCTAAAAATTCTAAAAAGAACCGGACGTGTTACGGATGTCGTCAGTCGTGGTGGTTCCTTTCTGACCGGATGGATGTTTCATAATGATAAAGAAAATCCTCTTTATTCAGAATTTGACCGTCTATTGGAAATTTTAAAAGCAACCGATACTGTTTTAAGTATTGGTGATGCTATCCGTCCCGGCTCCAACTCGGATTCTCTCGATCAGGCTCAGATGCGTGGCCTGATGGTTGCCGGTGAACTGACCAAACGGGCACTCGAAGCGGGAGTTCAAGTCATGATCGAAGGTCCTGGTCATGTGCCGCTCAATCATATCGCCACAACCATGCAACTGCAAAAGCGTCTTTGCTATAATGTCCCCTATTACATACTTGGTTTTCTTGCTACTGATATTGCACCGGGTTTTGATAATATTACTGGTGCAATCGGGGGTGCATTTGCCGGCCTGCACGGTGCAGATTTTCTCTGTTATCTGACACCAGCAGAACATTTAGGACTGCCTAATGAAGAAGATGTGCGAATTGGAGTCCGCTCAACAAAGATTGCCGCCGCCTCCGTCAATGTCCTGAAACGCGGCCAAAGAGCCTGGAACCGGGATCTGTCAATGGCTCAGGCTCGAGTGAGTCTTGACACTGAAAAACAAATGGAACTGGCTCTTAACAAAACAGCTTTTAAAGAAGCTGTCAGTCGAAAGCCAATCCAGAAAAGTGATCGTAAAGTTATTACCCCTGCAGATATCGCCGCAGAATATTTTGGAATCGCCTGAGGGAGTAAAATTATGGAGAAAATTACACTCAAAGAAATTATTGAACAGACCGAACCCGCAGATCCAGCGTATCAAGAAGCCGCGCGGTCACACATCGAGAAAATGGCAATTCCGCCCTGGAGTTTGGGACAGCTTCTCAATCTGGGCCAGCAGCTAGCTGGTATTCAGCGAACTGTTCATCCCAATGTTGACAAAAAACTGATCATCACTATGGCCGGTGATCATGGGGTAGTCGCTGAAGGCGTATCAGCTTTTCCTCAGGAAGTCACCCCGCAAATGGTCAATAATTTTGTCAAAGGCGGAGCCGGTGTCAATGTCCTGGCCAGAGCTTCCGGTGCCGAGGTAATTGTTGTGGATATGGGCGTAGCGGCTGACTTGACTGAACTGGTTGAAAAGGGTCAGGTCATCGACTGTAAAATTGCCATGGGTACCAATAATTTTCATAACAAACCGGCAATGACTCGAGAACAGGCTATCGCAGCAATCGAAGCCGGGATTAATCTGACCATCCAGAAAATTGAAAAAGAGGGGTTTAATCTGCTGGCAACTGGAGATATGGGAATCGGGAACACTACCCCCAGTGCCGCTATTCTTGCCATCATGGCAGAATATCCGGTTTCTTCTGTTACCGGTCGCGGTACAGGAATCGACAATCAGACACTTCTCAATAAAATTAATGTGATCAGAGAAGCAATCAATTTGCATGCCCCGGATAAAAACGACCCAATTGATGTCTTATCCAAAGTAGGTGGTTACGAAATCGCCGGTATTGCTGGTATCATTCTTGGCGCCGCTTATAAAAAAGTTCCAGTTCTGGTTGACGGATTCATCTCAACCGCCGGAGCCTTGATTGCCAAAGGGCTTTGTCCTGCCAGCCTTGATTATATGATTCCATCCCATCAATCTCAGGAACCTGGCCATCAGATGATGTGGACCGCCTTAGGTCTCAGACCACTTTTAAACCTCGACTTTCGTCTTGGTGAAGGCACTGGCGCCGCTGTGGCCATGCACTTGGTGGAGTCTTCAGCCCGAATCATGAACGAATTATTGACCTTTGAAGATGCTGGAGTGACTAATGGACACGAGCAATAAAAACGGTGGACAGATTCTTGAGGATCTGTCCACCTCTTACTGGCTGTCCGAAGCCCTTTTTACAGCTTTGGAGCTGGATTTATTTGAGACGATTGAAAACTATGGCCAAGAGATATCCGTTGCCACGCTAGCCAACCACTTATGCTGCAGTCGAGAGGCCTTATCACGATATCTGGACTTACTGATTGAGTTGGGGCTTCTTAGCGCTTCAGACCATTGCGTTTGTCTTAATGAGCTTTCCCGCACCTATTTATTAAAAAGTTCCCCTCTCTATCAGGGTCATATCATCCGCTGGCGTCAAAATATGGCTGGTGACTGGCAAACGCTTTTTGATGTTCTAAAGTGTGGCAAAAGAACTAATTTTTTAGAATATGATGATGAAGAACTTGAAAATAGACGGTCTCAATATATTCAGGCTATGGATAATGTCGCCAAGCTTAAAGCCTCTGAATGCGCAAATCTTTTAGAAAATTTCAGCGGAAAAATTTTGGATGTGGGCTGTGGTTCTGGCGCCATGTCGCTGGCATTTTTGGGTAAATTCCCCAAATGTCAGGTAGAATTACTAGATATTGAACAAATTCTACCACAAACGAGAAGATTTGTGGTAGAAAGTCCTTTTAACGACCGCATCACCTACCACTCCGCTAATATTCTGGAAAAAGACTGGCATCTTGAGCATTCTTATGACTTAATCATCCTGTCCAATATTCTCCATGCCTATTCAGAAAACGAAGCCATGCATATTTTAAAAACCGCCAAAGAGCTTTTGAACCACAATGGACAGCTCTTAATCCACGATTTTTTTATGGAGCACAATCCGGTCAAAGCACGGCTTTCGGATATTAACATGCTTTTAAACACCTACAATGGCAAAGTTTTTTCAGCCCAATGGGTCATTGAGCAGTTACAAGCTCTGTCGCTGTTTAGTTCTGACTTGATCCCGCTAAAAACTGATACTGCCGTTATTTTAGCCAGCAGGCAAGAGATCAAAAACACTGTTGTTTAGTGCTGAACACTCATGTACTTGCGTAATAGTAAATAAAGGAGTCCTATGAACATACAATTTATTCAGGCGATCTCGATGGAGGGCATTGATGTGGAATGTGTTTATCCCATCGGACTGGTCACCCTTGCCTCCATCATTAAAAGAGAAACAAAGCATCAGTTAAGTCTCTTTGACATGAACATAGCTGACGACCCATATGGTCAGCTTAAAGAAATTTTAAGTAACGCTTCTACCGATCTGATCTGTATTTCACTTCGCAATATCGATCCCCTTGGCAATAAAACATCTTCCCTAATTCCTGCCTTTGCAGTAACACTGGCATTTATTAAAAAACTTTGTCCAGAGACAAAAATTATGGCTGGGGGTACAGGCTTCACCCTTTTTGCCAGGCAACTGATGGAAGAGTATCCGGAGATAGATTTTGGTATCATCGGAGAAGCCGAAAATAATATTATCCCACTGCTTGACAATTTAGAAAATCCACCAGATCTAGCAGGTATCTGTTACCGCAAGGCCGGACAAATTATTATTAATCCGCCAATTGGTGACTTTGATATGCAAAACTATCAAATGCCGGATCGTAACTTACTTGATCCAAAAGCCTATCTGGAACGCAATCATTACGTCGAGTGCATCGGAGTTGAAAGTAAACGCGGCTGTAATTTGACCTGCGGCTATTGTGCTTATCCCGATTTATCCGGTTCCAAACTACGCTGTCGCAATCCCATCGATATTGTTGATGAAATCGAATATCTAAAAAAAAACTACGGCATCAGTCAGATTCATTTTACTGATTCTGTGGTCAATACACCAGTTGATCATTTTAACGCCGTTTGTCAGGAACTAATTAAGCGAGACTTAAATATTAGCTGGAGTGGATTCTTTCGCGAAAATCTGTTAACTGAAGAAAATGTCCACTTATACGCAGATTCCGGATGTCAATGTTTTTCCCTTTCGCCGGATGGCTTAACCCAGAATTCTCTCGATCAGCTTAACAAACATATGAAAGTTGATGATATTTTAAACGCCGCCCGAATTCTGGCAAAATGTGGCGTTGTCACAGTTTACCATTTTTTAGTCAATACACCCGGGGCAACTTGCCAAACCGTCGATGAAGCCAAAAAACTGATTGATCAGCTTTTTTCCATCCATGAGTTTTCAAAAACACTGGGAACCATTGTTTTAAACAATATTCGTATTCTACCTGGGACAGCAATTGAAAAACAGGCCTTGGATAACAAAGTTATCGATGAACATACGGATCTTTTATATCCAACCTATTATAATCCCCAGCCTTACGATAAATTGCGTTATGAACTGGAGATCTATCATCAAAAGAAAAATATTTTTACCTGGCAGGAGGTACCACAATGAAAGTCTTACTAATGGAACATCCCCGTTCATTTTCTCAGGAACGGGACAACGACATTGCCAATGCACCGCTGTCAGCCTGCCTCAATACCGGTTATATCGGCGGTGTGCTCAAAAACTATGAAATTCCGGTGGAAATCGTCGATGGTTATTTGGATCATTTGACTTATTCACAAATTGAAGACGTTATTGCGCAGTTCATGCCCACAATTCTCGGCCTTCACCTGGTTTATCACTGGGAAGATAATCAGACACTTTATGCTTTTTTAACAGGCATCAAAGAAAAGTATCAGATCCCGTATCTCTGTGTTTATGGTTTCTATCCGACCTTTGCCTACACAGAAATTCTCAAGGCCTGCCCGGCTATTGATTCATGCCTTTTGGGCGAAAGTGAGATGACTTTTTTAAACCTGGCCAGATCTTTTCCTGATTTTTCTCAAGCTGGCATGGCCTATCGAAATGGTAATGACATAAAAACCCAGCCGGGTCAAATAATTGAAGACCTGGATACCCTGCCATTTCCCCTGCGTCATCCCGCTTCATATTCTTTTGGCCAAATCAACCTGACCGGCAGTCGCGGCTGTTATGGCAACTGTAGCTTTTGCTATATTAATTCCTTTTATGGCAATCCCCAGACAAAATGGCGGGGCCGCAGTCCCCAAAATATTATTGACGAAATTGACATGCTGATTGACACAACTGACATCCGCTATTTTTATTTTACCGATCCTAATTTTATCGGTCCCGGTCAGAGCGGGAAAAAAAGAACGCTGCAACTGACTAAACTTTTAAAAGAACGCCAGATCCAGTTTGGCATTGAAGCGCGGGTTAATGATCTTGATGATGAAGTTGTCAAAGCCCTGGTTGATGCCGGACTCAAGCATATTCTGATCGGTCTTGAAAGTGGCCGCAACGAATCTTTAAAACGGCTACAAAAACATACGACTGTTGTCGAGAATGAAGCGGCAATAGCGCTTCTTAGAAAACACGGCATCGAACCCAGTATCGGATTTATTATGTTTGAACCTGATTCCAGCCTGGCTGATCTGAAAGAAAATTTCGCCTTTCTAAAACGAAATCACCTCCTTGATCAGCTGGAAACCTCTGTCAATGTTTTATATCACCATATGATTATCCTGCAGGGAAGCCAATCCTATCAGTTACTAAATGCAGAAGGTAGACTGCGTATATCTGAACACTCAACCTATGAAGCCGACACTGATTACCTGAATCCTCAAGTAAAAGAATTTGCCGCAATTATGCGAGAACTGACAAATTTCATTTTTCTCTTTCTTAAGGATACCTGGGAAGAGCATGCTGCTGGCGATCAGAACATCATGCAACAATATCAGGCTATCAACGACGTTTTGACTAATACTTTTGAACGTTTGCTGATTAATCTATCGACAGCATCGTCGTACGACACTTTACAAATAGAAGAAAGCGCAAAAAAAGCAATCAAAATGATTATCAACAATTAGAATAATTGTCTTCTCTTCTTTTAGATTTGTTGTGATCCTTATAAGCCGATTAACTCTTGACAATCAAAACTGGATAAAATACAATGGTTTTGGGTATATAACATTTATAAATATATCGTTGCTCAGGAGGATCACATGAAATATTTTTTAGATACTGCCAATGTAGATGAAATAAAACAGGCGGCTCAGCTGGGAATCATTGACGGGGTTACGACCAATCCGTCCTTGATTGCCAAAGAAGGCCGAAATTTTGAAGAAGTAATTAAAGAAATTACCGCAATTGTAGATGGCCCCATATCGGCTGAAGTCATCGCTACCAAGGCTGATGAAATGGTTACTGAAGCACGACCGCTTGCCAAACTTCATCCTAACATTGTGATTAAAATACCCATGACCGCCGATGGCATTCGGGCGACTTCGATTTTAAGCAAAGAAGGTATTGCCGTTAATGTTACCCTTGTTTTCTCGGCTACGCAAGCCCTGGCGGCGGCAAAAGCCGGAGCTGCTTTTGTCTCGCCCTTTATCGGCCGCATCGATGATATGGGTGCTGATGGCATGGAAGTCGTTAAAGAAATTATGACTATCTTCAAACAATACGATTATCAAACCCAAGTCATTGCCGCCAGCATCCGAACCCGCAACCATATCAAAATGGCCGCGCTGGCTCAGGCTGATATCGCAACTCTTCCCTACAAAGTCCTCATGGATTCCCTTAAGCATCCCCTTACCGATCTGGGCATTGAGAAATTCCTGGCCGATTGGGAAAAAGTTTCAAACAAATAAACTGAATGAAAAAACGCTGCTGGTTAAATACCAGCAGCGTTTTTTTTAATTACCTGTTAACTGATTAAGTACCGATTCCAGCTTATCGGCTGAATCGCTCAAGTTCTTCACATTTTCATTAATTAGTGCGGTAGCTTCGTCAGCGGTCATTTCATAATGCTGGTCGCCATTATTGACTTCCACATAATCAAGGTTACTGATTAAACCCAGCAGTTGTACTGCTGTCAGTGAAAAATCGCTTTCCGTGAATGAATCATCCTTTTGGGCCACATTAATGATCAAACCGTATGGCTCCTGGCTGGTTTCTAGCTCAATGGTATAATTGGTGATATTGCCTAGGCCGATTTCGTTAATCAGATTTGAAACCGCCGAATTATCACCCAAGGATTCCACTTTTGACGAATACAATTCACTAACCTTGGCACTGACTTTGTCACTGATATTTGATTTTGCTTCATCTGTCAGCTGACTGCAACCACTGCCAGCAAATACCATTAAAACTAGACACAAGGTCAAAACAATCACTTTCTTCATTCTGTTCTCTCCCATTCCTTAATCATTCGAATTTTGTACAAAATAATCATTTAATTTAATTCAAATCCCTGCCTAAATCCGTTATAATGCAACTTTTCAGTTTTAAGACTTTCCTCATCATAAGGACTTTTTTCTTCATCAGCATAGCCGACTGCAATCATGCATTCAATAGCGTAGTGCCTTGGTATACCCAATTCCTGACAAATAAACTCATTTGTTTCAACCCCTTCTGAATAAAAGCGGTTGCGTACCTGAATCCAGCATGTCCCCAAACCCAGATCATGGGCCCTTAACTGAATATATGAAGCCGCAATCGAAGCATCTTCCACCCAGACATCAGTTTTTTCTGTGTCTGCCAGAACGACGATGGCT
This sequence comes from Eubacteriaceae bacterium, assembly GCA_030156895.1. Classification (GTDB taxonomy): domain Bacteria; phylum Bacillota; class Clostridia; order Eubacteriales; family Eubacteriaceae; genus Acetobacterium. Next base: position 41,203 of record JASGLP010000026.1, read on the forward strand.
AACGGCGCATTTTTCAAAAATGATGCACCATGTTCACGACATGTGGACAATTTTGATAAGATATCCTGGTCATCTAAAACAATAAATTCCCAGGGACACCGTGATCTTGAAGAAGGTGCCATTAAAGCGGCTTTTAAAATCTGATCGATCTTGCCCTTTTCAACCTTTTTATCTTTGAACTTTCTGATACTTCTTCTTGATCTTATTAAGTCATTAATCACCAGACTACCTCCTTTGCATTGAAAGCATATTAAATACAAATAATTGATTCAGACTTTCCTAATTCAAATTTATTTTAACACAGTTTCCAGTTTTTTTAGCGAATTTTTCAAATTATTTGTGCTTTTACCCTTTTAGTACAATCGTAAAAAGGCAAGTTAAATTCACATATTTAATCTTTGTAGCCGTTAGAATCCAAATCATTCATTGGTTCATTTCTTTACGCTTAATTCTCAAAATGATATAATGCCTATAAAATAAAAAGGAGCTCTAAGAATTTATATGCGCATCATTATCTCACCCGCTAAAAAAATGAAAAAAGATCTGGAGTGCCTGCCCGTTAAGCAGAGCCCTCAATATCTTGAAGATTCTCAAATCCTTCTAAGTAAACTTCAGAGTCTGTCCTATGAAGCATTAAAAAAAATCTGGCAGTGCAGTGATGCCATTGCCAGACCCAATTTCGAAAATATAAAAAATTTTGATTCCAATAATAATCTGACCCCAGCAATTTTTTCCTATCAGGGTATTCAATACCAGATGATTGCCCCTCATGTTTTTACTGATTCTGAATTTGATTATATCGAAGAACACCTGCGCATTTTATCCGGTTTTTATGGCATTGTCAAACCCTTTGACGGCGTTAAGCCTTACCGGCTGGAAATGCAGGCCAAACTTTCTGTTGACAAGCATAAAAATCTATACGATTTCTGGGGAAAGAAACTAGCCGAAAGTTTAATGGCAGAAACAGATTTTGTTTTAAACCTCGCTTCCAAAGAATACAGTAAAGCGGTGACAGCCCATTTGCCCAAAAATTTTAAAGTGATTAACTGTACTTTTGGCCAGGAAATAAATGACAACATAAAAGAGAAAGGAACCCTGGTAAAAATAGCGCGCGGTGAAATGGTTCGCTTTCTGGCTGAAAATAACATTAGCAATACAGAAGACATAAAAGCCTTTGAGCTGTCAGGTTTTCAATTTGATAGCAGTCGTTCGGATTCACATCACTATATTTTTGTAAAATGATTTACCCTGCAATGCAACTCAAAATATGTGAGTAAAACAATAAAAATTAGTTGAAGTTACAGCACGATTTTTTCAATTACCGTCAACTAGGACTTTTTAAACAGAGTCATTTTTTACTATAAATAACTTTTGTGATTCAGCTGCTCGATCATAATATATAAGTAAAATATTATCCTGACTTATTTGAAAAATTCTTTAACCCGTATTATTCATAAAAACCAAACTAATTCCATCTGATCCCCTGAAAATAGAGGATACAGGCAAATCATAACCGCACCCAATGGGTGAATCAAAAA
>JASGLP010000078.1 GCA_030156895.1 Eubacteriaceae bacterium
CTTCTTAATCATCTAACCTGCCTATCTTGGATAAGTTCCCACAAAATAAAAATCCGTGATTATCCTGCCGGCTTGAAACCAGATCTCAAATCACGGAAACCCTTTATTTATAGCTTTTTCAGTACCTAAAACATCGTATTCACCTTTACCCTTGACATCAATACTACCGTCTCAACGTGCCCGGCATGGGGAAACATATCCACACACTTAAGCTTCTCAACCTTATACCCTGCCTCTACAAAAAAAGGCAGGTCGCGAGCCAGCGAAGTCGCCTTGCAGGACACATAAATAAATTTTTCTGGTTTGAAATCAATAATTTTAAAGATCGCTTTAGGGTGAATGCCATCCCTCGGTGGATCAAGGATGATCACATCCGCCATGTCAGTCAGTTTATCAACTTCCGTTAGAACATCGCCAGCTAAAAACTCGCAATTGGTCAAGCCATTCTTTTTGGCATTGACTTTTGCAGCCTCTACCGCCTCTTCCACCAGTTCAATGCCGATGACTTTTTTGGCTACCGGTGCTAAAACCTGGGCAATAGTACCCGTTCCGCAGTAAAGATCGTAAAGCACTTCATTCTGCTCTTCCCCCACATAGTCACGCACCACTGAATAGAGTCTTTCCGCTCCCAACGTATTGGTCTGGAAAAAAGAAAAACTGGTAATTTCGAAGGTTAGACCCAAAATTTGATCCTCAATTTTATCCTGGCCATAAAGTATTTTCGAGCTTTCCGCCTTCACCACATCGGCCACACCATCATTTTGGGTGTGAAGAATCCCGCGGATCTGTCCAGTCAGCGGTAAATCAAGCAAAAGCTTAACAAAACCTTCTTCATCTAACTCACCTTGTGAAGTAGTCGCCAGATTAATCAGCAAGTCACCAGTTCTTTTTCCCTGACGTACGACCAGATGGCGTAAAAAGCCTTCATGGTTGCGTTTATGAAAATAGCTGGTCTTGCGATCCCGAAAAAATTCCAGCACCGCCTTCTGGATGAGATTGAAATCAGAATCTGTCAGCTGACAGGAGCTGGTATCAACAATATTATAAAAACTTCCCCGCTCATGCATGCCCAGCATCAGGGGGCCGTCTTTCTGGTTATCGCCAAAAGAATATTCCATCTTATTACGATAGCCAAATACTTCCGGGCTTTTAACAATCCCTTGGTAGTCAAATCCCTTAATCCCCGCTTTATCAAGCAGATCTAGAACATAGTCTTCTTTTATCTTTAACTGTTCTTCATAGGCAATGGTCTGATAGCTACAGCCGCCGCACAAATCGAAAACATGGCAGGCCGCAGGAATTTCATCCGCTGCTTTTTCAAGCACTTCGATAACCCGTCCTTCATAGCGTTTGCGTTTTTTAACAATATCGGCCCGCACCTTTTGTCCCGGCAGGGCGTTTTTAAAAACTACTTTTTTATCCTGATAAGTGCCAAAAGCTTTTCCTGGAAAAATATGACCCTCAATTTTTATCTCAACATTTTCGATTTTTTTCAAAATAATCTCCTTTAATGTTTCTCCGGGAAATTATATCATAACCCCAGGGGAAAACTCAAAGACTTGCTTCCCTAATCTGCAGTTAGTAAACAAACCCCGTACGGACCAATTGAATTGCCTTGCAAGCTGGAGGCAGACCTTCTGTGTATGGATGTTCAATATAACTTTTTATCAGTCTGTAGCTGCTTTAAAAAATAAAAAGCCCGTGACTTAAGGCTTTTAACATCCTTAGTCTCGAGCTTTTGTTGACTTTTTATACTAAATAATAAAGCACGAAGCTTCAGACTGAAGACAAAATATATTTAAGCACCTGAGCACCGACAACTGGCTTTTCAGTTGTCCGCCTCGGGGCGAACAGTTGCCTAAAAACGTTTATAATTAGCAATTTCAAATTGGGCAACTGTACGAATCCGCGCGCGGACTACGAAATCCAATTGGTCGGTGCGGGGTTTGTCTACAAACTGAAGCTAGAAGCTTTCTTCTAACTTCCTAATTAGAATAATAATTTAGTTTTTCCATCAATGTTGTTTTACTCTGAAGTCCCACAATGGTTTCAACAACTTGACCGTTTTTAAAAATTTTCATGGTTGGCACGCTCATCACACGATATTCCTGTGCCAGATTCTGGTTTTCATCAATATCAACTTTATAAATATTAGCTTTATCCCCAATCTCAGCGGATATATCTTCTAGCACCGGTGCCAGCGCTTTACAAGGACCGCACCAGGTTGCAAAAAAATCCACCAGTGCCACACCACTTCCATTTAATACCAGTTCAGTAAATTCTGCCTGATCTAAGATTTTTGCCATTTTTTTATTTCCTCCTTAATTTATGATAAATGTTTTTGATTGACCATTTCAGCCAGGGCATTTAATTCCGCCAGCTTTTCGTCATTTTCCAAAGCGGCCACGTCATCGCTGTGCGAGAATTTTACAAAGCCCAGCTGATTGCAGTTTAGGTAGCGGGTATAAAATTCCAGGGTGTTTTCAATGGCCTGAAACTGCCGTCCATATTTAGGTGCACCGCCAACACCAATTACCACCAGATCCTTATTTTTAATGATGGATCGATCCTCCAAGTTATATAAAACCTGAGTTCGATCAATCAGTGTTTTTATTTTTGACGGAAAAGCACTAAAATAAACCGGGGTCGCAATCACAAATAAATCGCTTTCCTCAATTTTTTCATAGATACTCTTCATGTCATCATCCTTAATCACACATTCGCCCTGATGCTTGAGGCAATAATCGCAGGCCAGACAGTGTCTGATTTCCACCTTATTGACATTGATGTTTTCGATTGAATGTGTCCCTTCAATTCGATCCAAAAAATAATCCAGTGCCTTTTGCGTATGCTTGCCGTTTCGATGACTTCCCATAATTGTTACAATGTTCATAACTATCTCCTCCCCTGATAACTGTTATAATTCTAAACAGTCTTATTTAATTATACCCGATTGATTTAAATTATAACAGCTTCAAATTAGAAGCTTAAGATTTATTATTGGTTGGTGGCAAGCGAGCTTGCATTTTGATTTTTGAATTTACGGAGGCGAAAGATTAAGCCGGGCATTCGGTCTTCGCTGCGCTACGACCTCATCGCGGGCTTCGCCCGCCGCAAAAAAAGCAAAGAAATAAAATGCTTAAGCGAGCTTGCATTTTATTTCTTTGCTTTTTTTGCGCCCGGCTTCATTTTTCGCGCAAGAAAAAAACCGATAGCTGTGTGAAGGGCTTTCGGCTTTTTCTAAAAACTTTGAAAGAGGGTAACTTGTTATGGTTAAATAATACTCTAGTATCCTTAAATTAACCTTAAACCTGTCATATTTTGACCTGTTTTTTTAATAAGGTATAGAAATTTCCGGAACATTGGACCTTAACAGAACAATTTTTTCCCTTTTCACTAAAATAAATAACATATTTCTTTTTCCCCGCGATATTGGTTAAGGTGAAATTACGCATATGACCATCAACCTTGTGAGATTTTTCACCCGCTTCAATTGCGGTCACCGTCTCCAGATCAATTTCTGCCACAATCTTTTTCCAGAAAAAAATCTTACGCTCAATCATAAGCCGATTATGCGTCAGCGTCATTTCAAAACTGGTTGTGATGTATCGTAAGGAAATGATAAATGCAATCATCATAATGGCCAGACTGATCATGCCAATAATCATCTTTAATTTTTCATCGGTAACAAAAGTGATCAGCTGATTATAGCCCACCGTATAACCAACGACCAGAATCAGCACGACGATCATTGCCGGTAAACTTAGCTGCTTGCTTTCTAGTGTTTCACGCGCTTTAACTGCCATATTGCCTCCTAATGCTCTTTTTTTCATTATACCCTATGCAGGCCATAAAAAAAAGAGCCGAAGCCCTTCTTTTCTTATTCTTCCGGCGAAAAATCTTCTTTACCGACACCACACAAAGGGCATACCCAATCGTCTGGAATATCAGCAAATGCTGTTCCTGGTTCAATTCCCCCATCCGGATCGCCGAGCTCCGGATCATAAACATAGCCGCAAATATCGCATACGTACTTCTGCATATTGTCCTCCTGTGAACACATTCTGTATTGTTACTATTCTAATTTACCCTTAATTTCAATAATCTAACATTATTTAAAAAATTTATTTTCAGTCTTACAGTTATAAAATGGCCAAAAAACGAGAAAGACACTCCCAACTTGAAAGCTGGGGGTGTCCTCGTTTTCAAAAGTTATTATGCCTGAACAATTGCTTCTACTGGGCACTGTTCTGCGCAAGCGCCACAGTCTGTACAAGCAGCTGCATCAATCACATAGATATCGCCTTCTGAGATTGCTTCTACTGGACATTCATCCGCACAAGAACCACAAGCAATACATTCATCTGTAATTTTGTAAGCCATTCTGATCTCCTCCTTATATACATTTGTAACTAATTTCATTATAGCGGAATTTTTGTGAAAATCAAGATGCTTATTTGTCTTTTTTGCTTTTTTGCTTATTTTTTTCCCTACTCTTTACTTCGATTTCCTCTAAACGATATTTCTTGACCTCGGTTTCGTCTTTTTCAGTTTGAATTTTAACGAACACGGTTTCCTCCAGAATGCTGAGTTTAAAGACTTCGCCTTCTCCATCAGAAGTGATTACCGTCTGTCCAACTTTGGGCAGTTTTTTAGAAACCGACTCATAGAATTCCTGTTCATAGGTCAAACAGCACAAGAGTCTGCCGCAAATTCCGGAAATCTTGGTTGAATTAAGGGATAAATTCTGCTCTTTGGCCATTTTGATGGACACCGGTGTAAAATCTCCCAGCCATTGGGCGCAGCAGGTTGTCCGGCCGCAGACACCCAAACCCTTAAAGAGCTTGGCTTCATCACGAACCCCAATCTGTCTAAGCTCAATTCTCACTCTGAAGACAGCTGCCAGATCTTTAACCAGTTCCCGAAAGTCCACCCGCCCATCAGCGGTAAAATAAAAAATCGCTTTTTTCTGATCGAAGGTGTACTCCACATCAATCAGTTTCATATCCAAATTATGTTTTTTGGCCTTAGCTGTAAATATTTCCTTTGCCGCTATCTCTTTTTCCTTGAGCTTCTCGAATTCTCTAATATCCTCTTCCGTGGCTTTGCGAATAACAGGTTTAACCGGCGCCACCATTTCTTCCTCACTGATATCCCGGGCCGTCAAAGCGATCTCACCGTATTCAATGCCTCTGACGGTTTCAACGATAACCGGGTCAAACTGTTCAAATGTAATATCAAGGGGATCAAAATAATAAATCTTCCCCACTTTTTTAAATCGTACCCCGACGACTGATTTTCCCATCTTTTTATCCTTTCTGGATTTTTATGATCTGAATGAAGGTCTTTTCCCATTGCAGGTTCAGATTAATATTATATTTCATTCGTTCCATCATTTCAAATAGTGTTCGATTGATTGCTTCAATTTTTTCGTCTTTTAAAATCTTTACAAAAGCCTCATGTACCTTGCCCGCTTCTTCCCCATCCGGAAGGGCAAAGCCTTTTTTACATAAAGAAACCTCATAAAACCAGAGAATCAGAAAATCAAGCATCTCCTGACTCTTACTTTTATCGCTTGACAGCCGTTCCGAAAGCGTAAAAATTTTCTGCAGATCGCCCTTTAGCAATAAATATAATTCCCGGAGGATGGCAACCCGTTCCTCAAGGATATCGGCATGATTAAGTAAATACATGGCCTTCTCAACGGAACCTTTCGCCGGTGCCAGAACTTCTGAGATCTCTGTTTCAGAAAAGGAGGTCTCTTTTTGCAAAATGGCCGCGACTTCAAGCGGTTTTAGCGGTTTAAAATGATAAATCTGACAACGGGACCGAATGGTTGGCAAGAGAACCTCCGGCGTCTGCGTCAACAAGATAAAGAGATTATAGGAAAAGGGCTCTTCCAGCGATTTTAGGAGGCTGTTTTGTGCTTCAACCGTCATTGTGGCTGCATCATCGATGATGATGATCCGTTTTTCCCCAGACAGCGGTTTAACCGCTAGACTGCTGATCATTTCTCGTACCTGAGCAATTTTAATGCTTGTTTCGCTGCTGATAACCTGCAAATCTGGATAGATGCCGCGATCAATCTGCTTGCAGGCCGGGCATTGCCCGCAGGGCGGATCCTGACCCTGACACAATATTGTTTTGGCAAAATCCAGTGCCATTTTCTTTTTTCCGATTCCCGCTATGCCGCTAAAAAGGTAAGCATGAGAAATAGCGTCTTGTTGCACCTGTCTATTTAGTTGTTCAAGAATCAAGTGGTGTCCTGTTATCCTGTTCATTATCTCTCCGTCAGTTTGACAACTCATCCTCAAGCGCCCATTCCAGGTCTTCATCCAGCTCTTTACTAAACTGCTGAAAATCAAGCAGCCCCAAGGCCTTTAAATACTGGCTTTCTTTAACCAGTATTTCAATATGTACCTCTTCGAAGTAACCCATAAAAATCTCCCGCATGGGACCACTGCCAAAACCTTTTTCAGCAGCAATTGCTTCAATCCCATGGGCTTTGAGGAAGTTGCGGATTTCCAGAAATTCCTTTTCATCATCTGCCATTTTTAAATAAGTAAACTGATCATTTGTCATTTTATCACGTCCTTTTTTCAAAAACTGCCTGTCTGATTTCCGCTTGAATGTCATCAATACTTCTTAAGCTTTCATTTTTAACACATCTTATTTCGGTCCAGTCATAACGGGCAATCAGCTCAAGGGCGCTTGTATAGGCATCAATCAGATGCTGACTGCTTTTTTCGTGGATATCTTTTTGCATCTGGCCGGTTATTTTATTTTTCCGATTTTTAATCAGTTGCTGATTGATTTCTGGCGGAATGTTTAAAAAGAAAACCTGATCTGGAACCGGCAGTGAAAAGAGATTAAACTCATAATCCCAGAGCCAGTCCAGAAACTTCTTTTTCTCAGCCTGATCTTTAATCTTGCCCGCCTGATGAACCATGTTTGAGGTCGTATAGCGATCTGCCAGGACGATGCCACCATCATTTAAAAAACCTTCATAATCTTCCTTATAGGAAGCGTAGCGGTCAGCTGTATAAAAGGTGGAGGCGATATAGGGGCTGATCGTTTCGGGATTTTCCCCAAAGGCACCGCCTAAGTATAATTTTACCATGGCTGATGATGCTTTGTCATAACGGGGATAAGAAATTTTCATGACTTTTTCCCCTTTTTCTTTTAAATACTGATAGAGTAACTTTGTATGGGTCTGCTTGCCACTGCCGTCAACCCCTTCGATCACAATCAATCGGCCTTTTGTATTCTTTTTCATATTCTATCCTCAAGCACCAGAAGTTTTTCGTCACTATCCAATCCAACCATTGCCACTCCTGCCTGGCAAAGCTTTCTTATCTGTTTGATAAGAGTCTCCGTGATCAGGCTACCGGGAACAAGCAAGGGAATTCCGGGCGGATAAGGGATGATGAAATCAGCCGCCACCCGATTAGCAGACGCTTCCAGTGATATTTTGATCTTTTGCCTGCTCCACATAACTTCCCCAAGTTCCTCTTTTATCATCAGTTCATTTATTTGTTCCAGCCTTTTCTCAGCTCTTTCAGGCTTTTTTCCAGGATCCAAGTCTTGATTGATCGCCCTAATGGCTTTGGTCAATTTTTCAAGATCGGCGGCCGTCGTTTCCAGACCGCACATTAAAAGGATGGTATTCTGATCAGACATTTCGCACTGAATTAAAAATTCATCACGCAGTCTTTTCTCCACCTGACAACCGTTAACCGAACCTGTTGAAAACAACCATTTGCTGTAATCGTAGGGTTTGTCACCAGGGTCATACAAGCTGATCATGGCGTCATCAGGCTGATTTCTACAAAAGTCCTGGTGCTCCTTCTTAATCATTTCAAATACTTCTGCCCCTTTTTGACAGGCGCGGTCGGTCGCTTCCTCAACCGAAATCATTAAGGGATAGCTGGGAGAGGAGCTTTGTAAAACGGCCAGGAACATCTTAACCCGCTGCCAGTCGATCAAGTCTCCCTGACCATGAATGATCGCCGATTGGGTCAACGATCCCAGCACTTTATGGGTACTTTGAATCACCAGATCCGCTCCGGCTTTTAAAGCGCTTTGCGGATAGCCTTGGGCAAAGGAAAACTGCGCCCCGTGGGCTTCATCGACAATCAGGATTTTATGCTTTTGATGCAGTATTTTGGCAATTTCTGCCAGTTGGCAGACCGTCCCATAATAGGTGGGGCTGACAATCACCAGACCCTTGGCGTTCGGATAAGCTTGCAGGGCTTCTTTAACCGCCGCAAGGGAAATACCGCTGGCGAAACCCAGATTTTCATCAAAATCAGGCTTAATAAACCGGGCTTTGATGTGTCCCAACCCCAGAGCCCCAAAAACAGAACGATGGCAGTTTAAACCCACCAGGAGTTGCTCACCAGGCTGGCAAACGGCCAAAATTGCACTTTGCAGACCAACGGTGGAACCATTGACAAGGATGGCTGAATCGTCACTTTGATAGATTAAGGCCAGTTTCTTTTCGACCTGGTCAATAATTTCCCTGGCATCATGCAGATTATCAGCCCCGGGAATTTCAGTGATATCCAGTTCATAAAGATTTGGAAAATCTCCCCGCCCCTTATGTCCGGGCATATGAAAACGGCCGGAGGGTTCAGGTTTTATCATCATTATTTGCTCTTTTAAGATACTTTTTTTCATATCCCTATTCTAACATAAAGCTGTTAAAACCCAAGTTTAATTTTATTTTCCCTTTAATCTTAGTAAGCTTTATTATATAATAACTGAGCAAACCAAAAACGAGGAGAAAAAAATGAGCGGTAAAAAAATAACACCAATCGTAATGGAAAATTTTGAAGCGGAAGTGCTATCTCATAAAGGGGCTCTGATGCTTGATTTCTGGGCAGAATGGTGCGGTCCCTGTAAAGGCTTATCCCCAATAATCGATGAAATTGCCAACGAACTTCCGGCCGATATGAAGGTCTGCAAAACCAATGTCGACGAAAATCAGGCCCTGGCGCAACAGTTCCGGGTGATGTCCATCCCAACAGTCATCTTTTTTAAGGATGGTGAAGTGGTCAATCGCTTTGTAGGTGTCCGGGATAAACAAGATTACATTGACATGATGCAGTCTTTATAGACTTACCAAAAAGACCGGGTTTCTGCCCGGTCTCATTTTTTTGACAAACCCCGCACCGACCAATTGGATTTCGTAGTCTGCGCGCGGCCACAGGAACTACGTTCCTTTTGGCTCGCGGGCAGTCGCCAAATATAAATGAATTTTACTTGGCTCGTTGCCTTCGCGAAGATTCGTACAGTTGCCCAATTTGAAATCGCTAATTATAAACGTTTTTAAGGCAACTGTTCGCCCTGAGGCGGACAACTGAAAAGCCAATTGTCGGTGCTCAGATATTAAAATAACTTTGTCTTTGATCTAGGCTGGCTCGTGCCCAGTTTTTTATGAAACTTTTCCGCCCGAGGGAATTCCGTCAACAGTGACTAATGACAGCTTTTTGCCTTTAGTTGCCGCCAGAATCATGCCGTTAGAGGTGACCCCACGCAGTTCCACCGGTTTTAAGTTAGCCACTAAAATAACTGTTTTTCCAATCAGATCATCCGGTTGATAATATTTGGCAATTCCCGATACAACCTGTCGTTCTTCCTGTCCGACCTTTAATTTTAAAACCAGCAGGCGATCCGCATCAGGATGGGGTTTGCAATCAACGACTTCGGCTACCTTGAGTTCTACCTTGGCAAAATCATCAATGGTAATCAGACCTTCCGGCAACTCCTCTTGGCTACTTGCCACTTCACTGCTTGCCGCTTTTGCTTTTTTATCGTCTTTTGCCGGTTTATTTTTCTGCTCAGATTTTTCTGCTTTATCTTCTTTTTTCAGCTCAATCCGTGGAAATAAAGGTTCACAGCGACTCACTGTCACGCCTTCCGGATAAGCGCCAAAACTTTGAACACTTTCCCAGGTTAACAGATCTATCGGACAGTTTAACTGCTGGCCCATTTTCTTGGCTGTTTCCGGCATCGATGAGGCAACCAGAACTGTTACGATTCTTAAGCACTCGGTCAGATTATACATAACCATAGCTAAACGACCTTGCTTTTCAGGATCTTTCCCTAATACCCAGGGCTGCGTTTCGTCGATATACTTATTGGATCGGGAAACCAGTTTCCAGATTTCTTCAAGCGCCCGGCTAAAGTCCAGTTTATTCATATAGTCTTCGACATTCTTAGGGGTAGCGACTGCCAGATCAATTAGCTCCTGATCAAATTCACCTGCTTCCTTTTGGGCCGGAATTACGCCATTAAAATATTTTTCCGTCATGGCCAGGGTCCGACTTAAAAGGTTCCCCAGATCATTGGCCAGATCAGAGTTAATGTGGCTAACCAGTAAGTCTTCATTGTAAATCCCGTCAGCGCCATAGCTCATTTCCCGCAGTACATGATAACGCAGGGCATCAACCCCGTACTTGTCAACCAGCACTACCGGATCAACCACATTACCAACAGAC
>JASGLP010000079.1 GCA_030156895.1 Eubacteriaceae bacterium
CCAATTGGATTTCGTAGTCCGCGCGCGGATTCGTACAGTTGCCCAATTTGAAATCGCTAATTATAAACGATTTCCAGCAACTGTTCGCCCCGAGGCGGAGGGTCTGCCCCCTAGGGTGCAACTGAAAAGCCAATTGTCGGTGCTCAGGTATTCAATATTAACTTTGTCTTCAATCTGATAAAATAATATATTATTACATTTCTTGTATGCCGAAAGGAAGGCCTATGTCACAAATACAATCTCTACGAGACCATGTCTGCAACTATATCCATGAAAAGATCAAGGCTGGTAGCCTTGTTGCCCACGAAAAACTCAGTGAAGCCCAGATTTGCAGCGATTTAAACATCAGCCGGACGCCGGCCCGCGAGGCCCTGATCATGCTGGCGACAGAACATATCATCGACTATGTCCCCCGCAAAGGCTTTTATGTAAAAGAGATTACTGTTGAAGATATGCTTGAGTATTACTGCCTGATGGGAACCCTGGACGCTTTTGCCGCCAGTTTGGCTATCAAATATCTGACTGACAGGGATTATCAGCGTATGGATGAACTCATAGCACGGATGAACCTGGCCATTGAATATAATAAGCATGACGAGTACCTGCAGCTGCAAGATGCTTTTCATCAGGTTTATATCAGCAAAGCCCACAACCATCCACTTCATGAAACTATGACTTCCCTGTCTTCACGTTATATTCCCTTGACCTATAATCAACATAAAGTAGATGAAGAAACTTACAAAGCGCTGCTTTTAAAAACTAATGAAGAGCACCGGCAAATTGTTGCTTACTTTAAAAAAGGGGAAAAGGAAGAGGTGGCTGATTATATCCGCAATGTTCACTGGGAAACAAAGCATGTTGAACTCCTGTAATCAGCGTTCCGACGCAAATATTTATCAATGAAATTTGGGGAAAGTCATTCCTCCAGCACCATATAATATATAGTATATTGTATTTAATATATTATAGTTATCCCCGTCTGTCAAATTCAATCAGTTAATCCCTTTTAAAAAAACCTGATGAAAGAAGGAAAACATGTCAAAAAAACCCATTAAAATTGTCATCAGTGACTATGAAAATGTCCTAAACCGAAATCTGAAATTCGAAATTCAACAAATCCAAGAAAAAATTCCACAAGCTCAAGTTATCATTCATCCCTTTAAAGATCGCTCCAGTCTTTATCAGGTTCTAAGCGATGCCGATGGACTTCTAACCGCTTACCTGACCATGGATAAAGATTTTTTCGACCACTGTCCATCGCTTAAAGCCATCAGTGTCAATGCCACCGGCTATACCTGTGTGGACTTAGAAGAAGCTAAAAAAAGAAATATATCTGTCTGCGCGATTAGAGAATATTGTACTGATGAGGTTGCCGACTTTACCCTGGCTCTGCTTTTAAATCTGGCCAAAAAAATCAAGCTGCATGAAGATAATCTGATCCGGAAAAATATTTGGAATTATGAGCTGGTGGGACAAGTTATGGCCTTAAAAGACAGTACCCTGGCGATTTTTGGCTTTGGTAAAATTGGCCAGGCTGTATCTGTACGAGCCAAAGCCTTCGGGCTGAATATTCTGGCGGTCGATCCCTACCTGCCCAAAGAAGTGGCCGAGCAATTGGGCCTTTCTCTGGTCACCACTCAATTCGCTATGGATCATGCTGACATTATCAGCAACCATATGAGTGTCAGTGACAAAAATACAGCCATTTTTGACGAAAACTTTTTTAACGGCCTGAAAAAGAAGCCCATCTTTCTTAACCTGGCTCGCGGCGCCAGCCTTGATGAAGACGCTCTGATCAAGGCGCTGGATCAAGGGCTGGTTTCGGCCGCCGGTCTGGATGTGCTGATCGATGAAAATCCTGATACCAGCATCCATCCCCTCTTTAACCAAAACAATGTGATTATTACACCCCATGCCGCCTTTTATTCCCAGGCATCCATGAAAAAGCTGCAGACTATTTCCTGCAATAATTTATGCTACTGCCTGACCGGTCACTTGGAGCTGACGGATCATTTACTGTAAAAAAGAAGTCTGAATAGGGATTTTATCTGTTCAGACTTCTTTACTTTATTCATTCTTTCTCTCAAGCTATTTCTTATTGCCAGCTTTCAAAGGCTTTTTGCGCAAATTCAAGATTGGGAATAATCAGATTTTCCATCATCGTCTTTAGAACGCCCATTGTAAATTCATATTGGGGATCATCGGGAGGCAAGTCAGCGGGAAAGCGATCGCCTGAAAGAGATACCATTCGAACACCGCCGTATAGGGCAGCCAGTCTAAGGCGGTCAGCCTTTTCTGCTTCACTCAAGTCTTCAAAATAATATTTTGAAAAGGACTCCCACATTCTCATTCCCTCATCTTTTGAAAGACCAATCAAGTCCTGATACATCTCCTCGGCAGGATTGGTACTTAGAAAAGCCGGAAGCGCAGTATAGACGCCGGCCAGTTCCCAAATCGGATGTCCATATCCAAAATCATCCATATCAATCAAGAGCAGCTCATCATCCTGCAGCATAATATTCCGGCCATGAAAATCTCCATGAACCGCTGTATGGCGTTCCGGTACTAAATCCACAGCCTTATTGTAAGCATCGATCCATTCAAGCGGAAGGATATCCTTAAGTGGTTCCAGAGACCCGATATATTGCGTCTTCACATTCTTGACATCTGGCGAATCAAGCTCTGTGCTGGCCAATAAAATCCCCAATTCTGCATATTGTCTGGCTTTTTTATCAAACTCTTCGGGATGCTTATGAATAAAACCGTTGAGTGAATCCGATATGATCATTTCGTAGATAACACCAATGCCTTCATTCGTCATAACCGTTTCAAAAGGTATGGCTGTCGGAACACCTTTAACAAAGGCCGCTCTGGTACTTTTAAGTCCTTCTTTTAGCCCTTCGTCCGTATTCTGGCCGAAAAATGTCTTTAAGATACTATCTTCTGTCAGGCGATAAACCGCGCCGAATCCGCCCTTTCCAATAAATTCAAGACCTTTTGTATCAACAAATCTGAGTTTTTTCCTGACATTTAAAATCTCAGTAAAACCAGTCATGTCAAAGATATCATATATCTCCGGCGAAACATTCAGAACGGTTATATCCTTTTCCGCTTTTTTAAGCTTCATCAGCACCCTTAATCCCGCACTTGAAATATATTCAAGCTTCAGCGCATCCAGAACAAGATCTTTTTCTTCGCCACAAAGATCAAATACTTCTTTTTCAAATTCTGCGGCATTTGTCGAATCAATTCTCCCTTCAATCATCAGATTACCGTTTTCAGCCTTTTCAACCATCATAAATTCCTCCTGAATAAGTTTATTTTTCTGTCCCCGTACAGCACGGATCCAGCGATTATCGATAGCCATATGATCAGATGTTAATATGCAGTCTCAGATTATTGAGCGTCATGGCATTTACGTATTCCACCTGATCACAGGAGTTCATCACCATTCTAATGCCAATGTGAGATATTTCGTCGTCCGAATTTAAAAGTTTCATATATTCCTTGGGATCAAATTTTGTACAATCATCTCTGAAGCGCAGAATCGCCTCGCCTTCCTTTAAAATCAATTTGAAATCCATATTGTGGGATTTCCCGTCTTCAAATCCATAGCTTATAATATTTTTACCCATCTCCTCCACATAGAGAGAAATAAGATTGGACTCCCTTTTTTGATGCCCTTATCACGGCAAAAATCCATAACCTGTCGGGAAGCCGCCATAACCTGGTCATTTGTCGCGATGGAACGTTCAAATTTTCTTTCGCTGGGAACGTCAAAATTCGCTTCGATAAAAAGATAATTTTCTGTTTTAAGCGGTGCCTTACGCTCATGGGCATAGGCCAGAATAAAGACCACGATCAGGGTACAAACCTCGCCCAGTGGAAATGCCATCCATACGCCATCGGTTCCAATCAGGTTGCCCAGTAGCACAGCAATCACTACAACAAAGAAAAAGTTGTCCAGAAAACTTACAATATTAGACAGTTTCAGTTTTTGAGTCCCCTGCAGATAGTTCATTACAATAATATTAATACTGTAAAGCGGTAGGCTGATGGCATAAAATCTTAAGGCATGGGTCGCCATTGTCAGTACATCCGGAGCAGAATCCGCCCCATACAGCTTCACAAAAAATGGGGCGAAAATGAAAAGAACAGCGGCAATCGGCAGGACAATCAGCAAAATCTTTTTTAAACCAGCTTTTATGAGATCATTGAGAGCGGTTGTGTCTTCTTCACCGTAAAATAATCCAGCCAGCATTAAAGTCGCAAATCCGATTCCCGTCCCAACGGAACCGAACAGGGAGACCATATTGCTTTGAATAGAAAGTGCCGCGACCGCACTGCTGGACGCCAGAAACAAAAGTAAGCGATTCAAAGTCATGGTTCTCAATGTATTGGATACTCGAAAGACAGCGGTTGGCGCCCCAATCGCAAACATGGCTGGGACTCCCTTCATATCCGCATGACGAAAATCCGGACGAAACATGATGTCTTTTTTGAAAAAATGTAATATAAAAACAATCAGCGCCACATAATAGCTAATCGACGTAAAGAGCGCCATACCCAGCATTCCCCATGGCAGGACAAATGCCACCAGCAGATCGCCGCTAATATTGACGAGCGTCATCCAGATATAGGATTTCATGACACGGCCTCTGTCATTGTCAAACTGCATAATTGGCGACATCAGCATTGTCACTAACATACCGGGAATGCCCAGCGACAAACCAAAAAGATAATTCCTGGTTGGTTCAAAAAGCTGGGCGCTGTCTCCAGACGCCCCCAAAGCCGTCGCCAGAGAGCCGGAAAATACCATTAGAACGACCATAAAGAAGACGCCGGAAAGGATGCCAGTAATCAGCATGGCCGAAAAGCTTCTTTTAGCCTCCTCAACCTTGCCACCACCTAAAAGTTTAGCACATACCGTCTGAAGGCCCGAGGAAATGACCCCGCCAATCGCAGCGATGACAACAAAAATCGGGCTGGCAAGTCCATAGGCCGCCATGGCATCCACACCGAGAAAGTTCCCAATGACAAGTCCGTCAACCAGCATCCCAATCAGGGCGACCATGGCGCTCATGACCATGACCCAAAGTGTTCCGTTAAATAAATTGTCGACTAAATTTCCTTTCTTTTTCACCTGATCAACTCCTCATTCCTAAATTACACAAAAAAATCATCTGTCATGGCATCAATGACATCCAGTCATTTTCCCCGACAAATGATTGTTTTATATATTTAATGAAATTGTAAAAAGGGCAGAGTACGACTCTATTTGTTTACCTGCTAAAGTTTATACATCGCGTCATAGCTATTCAAACCCTTTCTGTGAAATCCCATCTCAAAGTAAGCAATTTTATTCGTTTTCATTATTTGTAACCAGTATAGCATTTATTAGCTTATTTTATAATAAGCAGATTGACTGCAAAAAAGACACTCCAAAATTTCATTTCTATGAATTCTCTTCTGTTCTTAGTATCTTGGATCTTTTGATGACACTTAGCATGATAATATGTTTATAAGTTGGTGGCAGGCACATAGCATGTGTATCGAAAATTACAGCTTTTAACCGCGCTGGAACAATGTAAAAGCTGAATATTCCGATTTATCAATTATTTTTTCATCTAAAACAATCGTTTATGTTATAATGATTACAGTTAAGCATTGATTATCTATCAGAAATTTTTGGGAGTTTATATGCGTCAAAATCTGAATCAAATAAAAAAATTAGGGCTTATTTTCATTATCTTTGCCATAATCGTATCATTTTCAATTTTTGTGATCCGCGAGTTATGGTTTGAACAGCGCGCGCAAAAACTAAGCCTGCATAATGCCCTGGATAAAACCCTGGAAAGAGAAAATGTTGTTGCCGACTATCTGGATCAGACCGAGGATTATCTGCTCTTTCTGAGAAATTCAGATGCTTTTACCAATTACTTGAACAAGGCCATCAGCCGTCAGGATCTGGAAGATTTTATCCTTTCTTATATGGCTGTTAATCCCGATTTTATGCGCCTGCGTTACGTTGATGCTGATGGTAATGAAATCGTCCGAGTCGAACGTAGTGTCGTCAATGGTCAAGCCACCATCGTCGCCACCGATCTGACCGAAAACATCGCTTCCGAATATTATTTTACCGAGCCACAAAACAATGGTCTGGAACAGGTCTGGTATTCAGCTTTTGATTTAAATATTGAAAATGATGAAATAACTACCCCTTATTTGCCGACCTTTCGCGCTGTTTTGCCGATTGAACATGACGATGCTTTTGATGGCGAGCTTGTAATCAATCTTTTTACTGAGGATTTTATCGAAAAATTAACCGATACACCTCTTTATGATATGATTCTATATAATGACAATGGTGAAATTATTTATCATTATCAGCAAAAAAACGGCCTGTTTGATAAATCCTGGGGCAATGTGATTGATCATCACTATAACCTTTCAGATGAGTTTCCTGATCAGTATCTAAGTATCCTCAGTTCGGATACGCTGGAAACCAGCTCCTTTGTTTCACGCCATTTCGATCTGCCCGTTTACGAGGGCCTCAACATGGTGCTCCAGTTAAAATCTTCTTATCTAATAACTGAACAGCAACGCAAAACTTCGGAATATGTCACTATATTTTTGATTGTTATGCTTTTTTCCGGCTTACTGACTTATCTGATTCTCAAACTGTTCAGTCGAACTCTTCTGAATGTTGACGAATTACAGCGCTTAAACGAGACCTTAAAATCAGCTACCCATATTGCCAAAATTGGTTTTTTGGAACTAAATCCCGCCTCTAAAAAGATCCACTTAAACGAAGGGATTGCTGAAATTTATCATGAGGAAGGCCTGGAAGATATCAGTTTTGAAGAATACCTCTCCTATCTATCCCCTGATGACCAAAAACTGCTGATTCAAAATTTCAATCAATCGGTTTTGGAAAAATCCGAGTTTTCAATCACCCATAAAATCACGACCAGCGATCAACAAATCAAATATGTTGAACAGCGGGGCCGACATTTTTACAATCAGCAAGGTCAGCATATCAAATCAATTGGTAGTATCTATGATGTAACCGAAAAATTCTTTGTCAATAAAAAATACGAAATGATGCTGAACAATGCCTCAGACGGACTCTTTTTTATGGATCTCAATGGCAATCTGATTGAATTCAGCAAAAAAGCGGCAATACTTCTAGGGTACACAGAGAGCGAAATGGCCAGTCTCAACATCTATGACTGGGATCGCGAAATGACCCCGGAACTATGGTCTCAGTTAATTGACAACACTAGACAGAATTCACTCGATATCGAAAGAACCCTTGCCCGAAAAGACCAGACCACCTTTATTGCTCATATTACTGCAAACATCTTCGAAATCGGCGACGAATCTTTTGTTTATGCTTCAATCCGGGATATTAGCCTGCAAAAGGAAACGCAAAAAGCACTGGAAGACAGTCAGCTGCGCTGGCAATTTGCTGTGGAAGGGAATAAAGACGGCTTATGGGACTGGAACCTGAATACCGGTGAAGTCTTCTTATCCGATCAGCTAAAAAAAATGATTGGTTATGATCAAGATGATCTTAAAGATTCCATGGAAGAGTGGCAGGAACTGATCCACCCCGATGATCGAAGTGGATATCTGCAGGCTATCAACTCTTATCGTCAAGGCAAAAGCGATACGTATATTAAGGAATATCGGGTTCTGACCAAACAAGACCAGTATATCTGGATTCGTGATAAAGCCGTAATTGTTGAGCACAATGACGACCAGAGCCCTCGACGGATAATTGGCACCCATACCGATATTACCGAATATATTGACGCCCTGGAGCTGATTAAAAAGCAGACATACATTGATGACCTGACTCAGCTCAATAATCGCAAGGCTTATGATGAAAGAATTATTGAACTGCTCGGACAGTATCAGCGTTATCAGTTTCCTTTTTCAATGATGATGTTAGATATTGACCATTTTAAAACGGTTAATGACACCTATGGACATGACAAGGGTGATGAAGTGATGGTTCAGATCGGCGCCTTACTGAAAGAATTTGTCCGCATCAATGACTATATCTTTCGCATTGGCGGCGAAGAATTCATTATCCTCTTAACTGGAACGGGTCTTGAACATGCCGGCCTTTTCGCGGAAAAAATAAGAAGCCATATCGAACATAATCTGGCTCAAAACTCAGGCTTATCTGACAGCATCACCATCAGTATTGGTGTCGTTAACGTTACGGAAGCGGATACTTTTGAGACGCTGTACAAACGTGTTGACCGCTGTCTGTATCAGGCCAAAGAAAGCGGCCGAAACAAAGTTATTCTTGAAACACTGCTTCAAGCAGAATAATATCCCGACTTATTTTTTGACGACAATTAGAATGGTAATATGTTTATAAGTTGGTGGCAGGCACAAGAGACTCTTTACATGGTGAGTTTGTTTCCGTCCCCTCGCGGGGGCTTTTGTTTTTAATTGGACAGCGTTGTTGAAATCAAATTTCCGGAGTGCAAGTTTCCGTCCCCTCGCGGGGGCTTTTGTTTTTAATCAGATCAATTAATACTTGTCTGACTTGTTCTTTGTTTCCGTCCCCTCGCGGGGGCTTTTGTTTTTAATTCACGACGATTGGGATTATGAAGAAGAAATGCCGTTGTTTCCGTCCCCTCGCGGGGGCTTTTGTTTTTAATGAGGAAGAAGAAAGGAGAATAATTGAAGATATGTTTCCGTCCCCTCGCGGGGGCTTTTGTTTTTAATACTATTAAAAACGTGAACAGCTCTAAAACGCTTGTTTCCGTCCCCTCGCGGGGGCTTTTGTTTTTAATATGAAAGAAGAATATAGTTATATTATCGGAAGTTTCCGTCCCCTCGCGGGGGCTTTTGTTTTTAATTACTTATATCTTTAGGTTCAGTGTAAGGCCCTTGTTTCCGTCCCCTCGCGGGGGCTTTTGTTTTTAATAAGTGCAGTGGTGATACTTCTTTATTAGACCTACCCGTTTCCGTCCCCTCGCGGGGGCTTTTGTTTTTAATTAAAATCTTTAAAAATAACTGGTTTATATCCGCTATGTTTCCGTCCCCTCGCGGGGGCTTTTGTTTTTAATGTAAAGGGATGATGTTTAGCTGTGTAACGACCAGTTTCCGTCCCCTCGCGGGGGCTTTTGTTTTTAATTTTACTAATAAATCCATCCTTTCATTATGTTGCTGTTTCCGTCCCCTCGCGGGGGCTTTTGTTTTTAATAAAAACGTGATTTTTTGGATAAACCAGCCGTAGCGGTTGAGTTTCCGTCCCCTCGCGGGGGCTTTTGTTTTTAATAGAATACAAAAAACGTTAAAGCTGAAAAGATGCAGTTTCCGTCCCCTCGCGGGGGCTTTTGTTTTTAATGCGAACAGAAAAGTATTCTTAAAAATGTAGAGACCGTTTCCGTCCCCTCGCGGGGGCTTTTGTTTTTAATCATCATGATCTAGTACAACTTCACGACCGATGATGTTTCCGTCCCCTCGCGGGGGCTTTTGTTTTTAATTCAGAGCTGAGAAATCTATCTTTAAAAGTTTTGAGTTTCCGTCCCCTCGCGGGGGCTTTTGTTTTTAATAATTTTATATTCATTTAATTCTCACAGTCTTTAGTGTTTCCGTCCCCTCGCGGGGGCTTTTGTTTTTAATATGATGGGGACATTGAGTGGTCATGGGGCAAATACTATGGTTTCCGTCCCCTCGCGGGGGCTTTTGTTTTTAATCTTAAGAATTTTTGATTATTGTGATGAAGGAGGTCGTGTTTCCGTCCCCTCGCGGGGGCTTTTGTTTTTAATATAGTACATTCACGCTTTACTGGTGGCGTGACACCAAGTTTCCGTCCCCTCGCGGGGGCTTTTGTTTTTAATTTAATATAAAATTCTTCGGTTGGAATATCAGTGTTTCCGTCCCCTCGCGGGGGCTTTTGTTTTTAATGTGAATGTACTAGTATAGTACAGATTGGAAAAACGTTTCCGTCCCCTCGCGGGGGCTTTTGTTTTTAATTTCTAAAACCAGTCTTAAAGTGTTTAGATCGCCAGAGTTTCCGTCCCCTCGCGGGGGCTTTTGTTTTTAATTAGTGAACAAAAAGCACTTTTAAAAGATGTAAAGTTTCCGTCCCCTCGCGGGGGCTTTTGTTTTTAATTGAAAAATTTAAAAATGTATCCCAATCCCGTAGTGTTTCCGTCCCCTCGCGGGGGCTTTTGTTTTTAATCCCTGCAGCTGAAACCCTGTGTTCAAGCAGGCTAAAATGGCAAAATCGGGGATCTCCTGATTTTCAGGTTATTTTGAGCTAAAAATTGCGAGATCCCCGATCATAAATTTTTGGTCACTTTAAATAGCTGAATTATTTATTTTAGTTACATAAAAATTATGGTTAGGGTGTCAAAAGTAAATAATCACCCCAGAAATAATTCTCTCCAACTGAGGAGTGAATTCTGATAAAATAGAAGCAGAAACACAAACAGTGGA
>JASGLP010000003.1 GCA_030156895.1 Eubacteriaceae bacterium
TGAAGATAAAAAAATAAACCGCATGCTTATGCGGTTTTTTAATGTAAAATTGGTGACCCATGGGCGACTTGAACGCCCGACACCCTGATTAAAAGTCAGATGCTCTACCAACTGAGCTAATGGGTCAGATTAAATATAAAATTTTTCTCGTCTTCAGCCGGACGTACAGACAATTACTTTGCCAAACTAAGCGATTCACTCAAAATGCTTACTCCTTACAGTCGTGCATTTTGGTTCTCTGCTTATACCAACTGAGCTAATGGGTCATTAATATTTTATGCTCCTATATTACGTCGTTTTAAAACATCAGTAAAACTGGCAGGGGTAGCAGGACTCGAACCTACGAAATGCCAGAATCAAAATCTGGTGCCTTACCGACTTGGCTATACCCCTAAAAAAATGGGGTGGATGATGGGACTCGAACCCACGACAACCAGAACCACAATCTGGCGCTCTACCACTGAACTACACCCACCATAAAACACCTGTTCTAAATGGCGCGCCTGCAGGGATTCGAACCCCGGGCACACGGCTTAGAAGGCCGTTGCTCTATCCAACTGAGCTACAGGCGCTCACGTTTTTTAAACATAAATGGAGCGGGTGAAGGGAATCGAACCCTCGCGACTGGCTTGGAAGGCCAGGGCTCTACCACTGAGCTACACCCGCATCGTCTCTCGAAGACAAGATTTAGTATACAACAATAGAGAAAGGGTGTCAAGGATTTTTTTATTTTTTTAATGGGATAATTTGCCCATCTATTTCATCACCATCAATCGTGATGATGCCGTAGCTTTTTTCGCCACCCATACGGGGTGCGCCGACACTTCCAGGATTAAAAAGCATGATTTGGCCATCATCAGAAAGGTATGCCTGATGGGTATGACCAAAGAGTACAATCCGGGCATTTCTTTCCTGTCCTCGCAAGGTCACTCGGTATAAATCGCTTTTGACGCCATAGGCATGGCCATGACAGGCCAGAATCGCCACGCCATCAACAACCAGCAGAATCTCATCCTTACCAGCTTGCGTAAAACGATCCATATTGCCCTTAATCAGATAAACCGGCGTATTCGTCAATGTCTTTAAATATTCCCCATCCTCAACATAGTCGCCGAGATGAAAAAGAATATCAACATGCCCCATATCCGCCAGCGCCAACTCCAAATCGTGCAGATTACCATGGCTGTCACTGACTACTCCAATTTTCATTTTAGACCTCTTTATTCCTGGTTTTCTAATAAGCTTTTGGCCCTTTTAAGCGCCACGCCCCGGTGACTAACCGCATTTTTCTCCGCTTCCGTCATCTCGGCATAGCAGCGCCCCGTCTCTTCATGAATAAAGAGGGGATCATAACCAAAACCACCGCTTCCAGCAAAATCTCTGGCGATATGGCCACGAACAATCCCTTCGCAGGTCTCTTCCCGACCGTCAGGAAACAGTAAGGCAATAACAGTCACAAATGAAGCACCCCTTTTATCATCGTCGACAGCCGCCATTTCTCTTAACAGCTTCAGATTATTGTCGGTATAGGTCACCTCTTCACCAGCATAACGTGCCGAAAAAATACCCGGCGCCCCATCCAGAGCATCAACCGACAGGCCGGAATCATCGCCCATAATAATAGCGTCCCGTTTCTTAATCTGAGCATTAACCGCCCGCACCTTAATCAGGGCATTTTCTTCAAAGGTATCACCGTCTTCGATAATATCATCATCTATTCCCAATTCAGTCATGGTCAGTACTTCAAAGTCATCCCCTAAAATCTGACTGATTTCTTTTGCTTTATTCTGATTTCCTGTTGCCAGTACAATCGTCTTCATCCTACACACCACTCTAAGGCTTTCTATTTTATTAACGTGTTTTTCTGAAACGCGATGATTTTTAAAATATTCTCTTCTCCGATTTCCAGAAGTTTTTGCAGTTCATCTTTTTTAAATGGCCGTTCTTCTCCAGTTCCCTGAATTTCAATCATTTCCCCGTTTTCAGTCATAACCAGATTCATATCCACATCAGCAGCCGAATCCTCTTCATAACAAAGATCAACAATTACCTGCTCCTGATAAATTCCCACACTGGTAGCCGCCACAAACTGCGTGATGGGGATTTCTTCAATAAGCCCCTGTTCTTTGAGTTTATGCATGGCTTCATAAAGAGCCATAAAAGAACCCGTTATGGCCGCTGTTCGGGTTCCGCCATCGGCCTGGATAACGTCACAGTCAATCCAGATTGTCCGCTCACCCAAACGTTCAAGATCAACGATGGACCTAAGGCTGCGGCCGATTAATCGCTGAATCTCCATGGTTCGGCCATCGATTTTACCGCGGTTTCGATCCCTGCTTTTACGGCTATTGGTTGAAGCCGGCAACATATCATACTCCGCTGTGATCCATCCTTTTTTTTGGCCTTTTAAAAATGGCGGCACTTTGTCTTCAACCATAGCTGTGCAAATCACCTTGGTATTGCCCGTTTCAATCAGCACCGATCCCTGCGCATGCCGGATAAAATTCCGGGTCACTCTGATTGGGCGCATTTCATCTGATTTTCGTCCATCGATCCGCTGCATATCCTTTTTCCTCCATCCACTCAACTTTAAGAAAAGGCGATAAATCACCTTTTGAGACTGTAGACACCGTTGTTTTAGGCACTTGAGCACCGACAATTGGCTTTTCAGTTGGTTGCATCGGTGCGAACAGTTGCAAGAAAACCATGATCATTAGCGATTCCAAATTGAGCAACTGTACGCATCCGCAGCAATCGACGAAATCCAATTGGTCGGTGCGGAGTTTGTCTACACGCTGAATAGGCGATCAATTCGCCTTTTCTCTTTATCCTACAGATATTTGGCAACGACTTTACGAATAATTTCGTTGGCTACCTGGGGGTTAGCCTGTCCTTTTGTAGCCTTCATAACCTGTCCGGTTAAGAAACCGTAGGCCTTTTCGTTGCCGGCTTTAATATCTTCAATCGATTTTGGCTGATTTTTGACAATCTCTTCGATAATACCTTCCAGCTCGCCAGTATCACTCATCTGCGCCAGACCCTCTTTTTCAACAATGACTTTAGGGTTTTGACCAGTTTTAAAGACATCAGAAAGCACCTTTTTGCCAATACTGCCGCTAATGGTACCATCTTTTACAAGCTCAAGCAGCTCTGCTAACTGCGTCGGTTTTAAAGGAATTTCCTCCATACTCAGTTCCAGCTCTTTTAATAGTGGTGGAACTTCAACCATCAGCCAGTTGGAGATCTGTTTTGGTTCATTATATAGTGCGACCGTCTCTTCAAAGAAACGCGCTGTCACACCGCTGGCCGTGAGTACCCCAGCATCGTATTCTGGCAGCTGATATTCTTCAATATAACGGGTCTTTTTAGCTTCAGGTAACTCTGGCAGCGCCTTTTTCATGGCCTCGATATAAGCCTCATCCAAAACAATCGGTACCAGGTCTGGTTCTGGGAAATAGCGGTAATCATGGGCTTCTTCCTTGCTTCGAAGAGAAGACGAAACCCCTTTGGTATCATCCCATTTTCTGGTCTCCTGAATAATCCGATGACCTTTTTTAAGTTCGATAATCTGTCGTTTACTTTCATAAGCAACCGCGCGCACTAAGGATCTGAATGAGTTCAGGTTTTTCATTTCCGTACGGGTACCATATTCTTTGGCACCCTTTTCCATAATCGAAAGATTCACATCAAAACGCATGGAGCCTTCCTGCATCTTACAGTCGGAAACGCCAGTGTACTCCAGAATATTACGCACTTTTTCGGCAAATACCCGCGCTTCTTCGGCACTGCGCATATCCGGTTCGGTAACGATCTCGATCAGTGGAACCCCGCAACGGTTAACATCCACTAATGATCCATCTGCTGATTCATGAAGCAGTTTTCCAGCATCTTCTTCAATATGGATACGGGTAATCCCAATATCTTTTTTAACGCCATCCACTTCGATTTCCACAAGCCCGCCGGTACAGATTGGCAGATCAAATTGGGAGGTCTGGTAAGCTTTGGGGAGATCGGGATAGAAGTAATTTTTTCGATCCATCTTGGAGAAATGGGCAATCTCACAATTCAGAGCTAATCCAGCCATGGTGGCATATTCAACTACTTTTTCATTGAGAACCGGCAATACCCCCGGCATTCCCAGACAGATGGGGCAGACATGGGTATTCTCATCCTGACCGAATTCAGTGGGGCATGAACAGAAAATTTTTGATTTTGTCTGCAGCTCCACATGGATTTCCATTCCAATTACAATTTCATATTCCATTCTTACGCCTCCTCCCCAAGTGGTGCTTTCATGTTTTTATAGCCTGATTCATTCTCAAAAGCCCAGGCTGCCTGCAGAAGTTTTTCCTCGCTTAATACTGAGCCTAAAAGTTGCATGCCAATTGGCAGTCCCTGCTGATCCAGTCCACAGGGAATCGAGATCCCCGGAATTCCAGCAATATTAACCGGAACCGTATAAATATCACTCAAATACATCTCTAAAGGATTGCTGGTTTTTTCGCCAATCCCAAAAGCTGTAGTTGGTGAAGTTGGTGTTAAGAGTACATCACAATTTTTAAAGACTTCATCAAAATCAGTTTTGATCAGAGTTCGCACCTGCATAGCTTTTTTGTAGTAGGCATCATAGTAGCCGGAACTTAAAGCATAAGTTCCCAGCATAATTCGCCGTTTTACTTCGCTGCCAAAACCCTGACTTCTTGTTTTGCGATAAAGATCCACTAGACCGTCAAACTCTTCCGCCCGAAAACCATAGCGGATACCATCGTAACGAGCCAAATTGGAACTGGCTTCAGCTGAAGAAATCATATAGTAGGCAGACAGTGCATAATCCAAATATTCAAAAGAAACATCCACGATTTCAGCGCCCATTTCTTTATAAAGAGCAATGGCTTCTTCCAGTTTCTGACGCACCTCGGGCAGGAGTCCTTGACCAAAAAAGGCTTTAGCGACGCCAATTTTCATACCTTTTACACCATCTTTCAAACCGACAGTATAGTCTTTTTTGTCAATATTTAAAGAAGTGGAATCTTTTTTATCATGACCGGCGATGGCATTTAAAACCAGGGCGCAATCTTCCACATCCTTGGTAAAGGGGCCAATCTGATCCAGTGATGATGCAAAAGCCACCAGACCATAACGAGAAACAAGTCCATAGGTTGGCTTTAAACCAACCACGCCGCAGAATGATGCGGGCTGACGAATTGATCCGCCAGTATCGGAACCCAGTGAAAAATAAGCCATATCGGCAGCAACCGCCACTGCTGAACCACCGCTTGAACCACCCGGAACTTTGCTTAAATCCCAGGGATTTTTAGTGACCTGATAAGCGGAATTTTCAGTGGAAGATCCCATTGCAAATTCATCCATATTGGTTTTTCCCAAAAGAATGCCCCCGTCTACCATTAATCGTTCATAAACATGGGCATCATAGGGCGGAATAAAATTGTAAAGCATTTTAGATGCACAGGTGGTTAAGATCCCCTTTGTACACATATTGTCTTTTAAACCATAGGGAATCCCTTCCAGAACATTTTTTCGGTCGCGACTTTTTAAGGTCTCATCGAGTGTTCTAGCTGTTTCCAGTGCCTGTTCGGTTTCAAGTTTCAAATAAGCCTGCGTTTTATTTTCAACTGCGTCAATCTGATCGATAACAGATTGCGTAACTTCCTGAACCGTCACTTCCTTTTTATTTAAAAGATCACTGATTTCATGTAAGGTTTTTTTTGTTAAGGCCATCTTATCCTCCTATTCCAGTACCGGCGGCACTTTAAAGCAGCCAGCTTCCGAATCAGGGGCATTAGACAGCGCCTCCTCATTACTTAAACCTGGTTTAATCTCATCTTCTCTAAAAACATTCTGAACCGGCAGCACATGTTCTGTCGGTTTAACGGCTGATGTGTCCAGTTTATTGAGGGTCTCGGCATAATCAAGCACCGCTCCCAGATCTTCCGCCAAAGATAATACCTCGGCGTCAGAAAACTCAAGACGGGCAAGATCCGCCACGTAGCTTACATCTTCTCGTGTTAAACTCATTCTCTTTCCTCTCTTTATATCTGTTTAGGCGAATATAACGCCTGATAAAGTTCACTATGTTAACAGCTATTTATTATCTTTTTTTCAGGATAAAATATCTGTCATTAAAATCATTACCCTTCATTATAAATCAAATCATCCCTTGCTGACAAGGTTTAAAAATTCATCTTGGCTTAAAATTGCAACGCCTAGTTCCTGAGCTTTCTTAAGTTTAGATCCCGCTTTTTCTCCAGCCAGCAGAAAGTCAGTCTTTTTACTGATTGAAGAACTGACCTTTCCACCCTTTTCCTCGATCATCCGTTTAGCCTCCCGGCGGTCAAGGTCTTGAAGGGTTCCGGTTAATACAAAAGTTTTTCCGGCAATGACACTTGCTTCATCTATGACCATCTTTTCCTCTGTCATATTAAGGCCATGCGCTTTTAAATCATCGATAATTGAAAGATTGCTTGGCATGGCAAAAAAATCGATAATTTCCTGGGCCATTTTCTCGCCAATATCATAGATAGCCGTCAGTTCTTCTGTTGATGCTAGAATGATTTGATCCATGCTTTCAAAATGCTCAGCCAGGACTTTTGCGCCGCGCGCACCTACTAATGGAATTCCCAGACCAAAGATCAGTCGTGATAAGGATCTATCTTTTGAATCTTCGATAGCCGCCAATAAATTAGCAACCGACTTCTGCCCCATTTTCTCCAGCTTAACCATCTCTTCCTGATGATCTTTTAAATCATACAGATCAACTGGTGTTTTTATCAGTTGATCATCGACCAGGAGTTTTAAAAGACCTTTGCCCAATCCGTCAATATTCATGGCATCCCGGGAAACAAAATGCACCAGCTTGGCAAAGACCTGCGCCGGACAAGCCATGTTCAAGCACTTGGTCACCGCTTCACCAGCTATGCGATGGACTGGGGCATGACAGACCGGACAATTTCCCGGCATATCAAAGGCTTTTTCAGACCCATTTCGTTTTTCCGTCAAAACATGATCTACTTCAGGAATAACATCCCCGGCTTTTTGAATCATCACCTGGTCACCAATCCGGATATCCTTTTCACGAATATAGTCCTCATTATGAAGAGTCGCCCGGCTGATCGTGGAGCCGGCCAAAAAAACCGGCTTTAGTTCTGCTACCGGTGTTAAGGCTCCGGTTCGACCGACCTGAACGGTAATATCTTCAACCATTGTTTCCGCCTGATCCGGTGGGAACTTATAAGCAATGGCCCAGCGTGGACTTTTGGAAGTCGCCCCCAGTCGTTCCCGATCAGCCAGGGAATCAACTTTAATCACCACGCCATCAATCTCAAAGGGCAGGTCATTTCGGTTTTCCGAAATTGCCTGAATCCTATCAATCACCTGGTTAATGTTATTAGCCAGGGTGATTTCGCTGGTTACAAAACCCAGTTCACGCAGCTCCGTCATGGTCTGGGAATGGCTCTGACAGTTTAAATCGGAGCCCTCAAGGTTAAACACAAAAATATCCAGTGGCCGTTTAGCCGTCAGTTTTGAATCCAGTTGCCTTAATGAACCCGCCGCTGCATTGCGGGGATTGGCAAAAAGCGCTTCGCCTTCTTCCTCCCGTAGTTCGTTCAGCCGTTTAAAATCGGCCTTGCGCATAAAGACTTCACCCCGCACTTCAAGGGTCAAGGGTTTCTTGAGTTTTAGTGGAATCGATCTAACTGTTTTTAAATTTGCGGTGATATTTTCCCCGGTTTGACCATCGCCCCGGGTTGCCCCACGCACAAATAGTCCATCTTCGTAGTTAAGCACCACCGTCAGACCGTCAAATTTATATTCAACGACGTAAACAAAATCAGCAACCGTCTGT
This sequence comes from Eubacteriaceae bacterium, assembly GCA_030156895.1. Classification (GTDB taxonomy): domain Bacteria; phylum Bacillota; class Clostridia; order Eubacteriales; family Eubacteriaceae; genus Acetobacterium. The sequence goes on from JASGLP010000003.1 coordinate 7,865, forward strand.
CTGATCCGATGGTCAAACTCCCGCAGATCACCTTCATTAAAGGCATTGGCAAGACTTAACTTGGGCGATTCAAAACTGACTTTTTCAAATCGCTCAGAAACCGCTCCACCAACCCGTTGGCTTGGCGAATCCGGGCTTTTTAATTCCGGATTCGCAGTCTCCAATTCAATCAGTTCAAGCATCAGCTGATCATACTCATAGTCGCTTATGGTCGGTGCATCCTGATCATAATAAGCGCGATTATGGGTCATAATTTTTGCTTTAAGCTGCTCGAGGCGTTCATTTATCATGCTTTATTTAGCCCTTTCAACATAGGCGGGATCCATTTTTTTAATCCCCACTCCGGGAAATGCCACTGAGATCATCCCGGAACGAATTTCCACCACGGTTCCAATACCGAATTTTTTATGCTGTACCCGATCACTGAGTTTAAAGTCTCCAGTCTGCATATCACCAGCAGTTGCTGCCGGTTTCTTGCGAATGACTTCTTTTGAGCGGGATACTCTTTCCGTAAAGCTGGTTTTCTTTTTCGGTTCTGGCATTTCAATTTCCTGTATGCGCTGATATTTATTATTCATCGACTCGCAGCTTTCCGCTGGAATCTCCTGTAAAAAGCGAGATGGTGCCTGATATTGGCGACGACCATACAGCGTTCGTTCGCCTGCATAGGAAATGTACAGCTTCTTTTTCGCCCGGGTAATTCCCACATAGCAGATCCGTCGCTCTTCTTCGATTGCCTCAGGCGAATCCTGGGATCTGGCATGGGGGAAAATCCCTTCTTCCAATCCAGGCAGAAAGACCACAGGAAACTCCAGACCTTTGGCATTGTGGAGGGTCATCAAAAGCACCTTTCCTTCATCGCCATCATATTTATCGGTTTCGGAAGACAGAGCAATGGTTTCAAGATAAGCCGTAATCGAGACATCATCACTGTTATTCTCAAAATCCACGGCAGCTGAAACCAACTCCCGCAGATTTTCGATCCGGTTCTCGCCTTTGTCCATTTTACCCAGTTCCAGCATTTCCAGATAGCCGCTTTTTTCGATAATGGCCTCGACCAACTGACTGACTTTCTCCGTTTCCAGCAGTTCCCTAAATTCCGCCATCAGCCGACCGAAATCAATCACCTTGTTCTTGACCCCAGCGGCCAGATTAGGGATTTCCTCGGCATGAAAAAAGGCTTCCATCAGACTATAGCCTTTAAAGTCAGCATATTCATTAATTTTTTCCAGAGTGGCATTGCCAATCCCCCGTTTAGGAACATTAACAATTCTTAAAAAACCCATGTTATCTTTAGGATTATTCAGAACGTTAAGGTAGGTAACAATATCCTTAATTTCCATTCGTGAATAGAATCCCGTTCCACCCACCAGCTGATAGGGAAGGCCGGCCCGCATCAAGGCTTCTTCAAAAAGCCTTGACTGAGCATTGGTCCGATAAAGCACTGCAAAATCACCATATGAAAAGCCTTCATTTAATTTAGTGCGAATTTCCTCCACAACGAAACGAGCCTCATCGTAACCCTGGTTAAAGCAGGCTACTGCAACCTTTTCTTCTTCGGTGTTACGAGTCCACAAAGCTTTATCCTTACGGCCAGAATTATGTCTGATGACCTGATTGGCACAATCCAGAATTACCTGGGTGGACCTGTAATTTTCTTCAAGCTTGACCACTTTGGCATCGGGATAGTCCTTCTCAAAGTCAAGAATATTTTTGATATCAGCCCCTCGCCAACCATAGATACTCTGATCGTCATCACCACAGACACACAAATTCTGATTTTTATGGGCCAGCAGATTAACCAGTTCATACTGGCTGTGGTTGGTATCCTGATACTCATCCACCAAAATATATTTAAACTTGTTCTGATACTGGGCAAGAATTTCCGGGAAGCCCTTAAATAACAATAGGGTATTGTAGATCAGATCATCAAAGTCCATGGCGTTATTGGATTTTAAAGCTTTTTGATACATCTCATAATAGAGCCCGACTTTTTCGCGGCGGAAATCATCACGGTTGTCTTTTAGATACTGACTCGCGCTGATCCCGTTATTTTTAGCTTCCGATACTTCATTGCTGACATAAGCATAGCTGTAATATTTATCATTGAGTTTAAGTTCTTTGATGATCGCCTTATATAGTTTTTTCTGATCATCGGTATCGTAAATCACAAAGCGTTCATCATATCCCAGCCACTGGGAATGGACCCGCATAATCCGGGCACACATGGCATGAAAGGTGGACATCCAGATTCTTTTACTGTCTTTTATATTCATCGCCGCGATTCGCTCCCGCATTTCGCCAGCTGCTTTGTTGGTAAAGGTAATTGCCAGAATCTGTGACGGATAGGCCGCTCCTGACTCAATAATGTGGGCAATTCGGTGGATAATCGTCCGGGTTTTTCCAGAACCTGCTCCCGCCAATATTAATAAAGGACCCTGAATTGTTTCTGCTGCCTCTCTCTGTCGATCATTTAAACCATCCAATAAATTCATTCGTCCTCCTGACTAAAATCTGATTTCTCCATAGTAAATACTTTTTAAAACTTTATCCATTTCTTTAATGTTCATTGAAACCGGATTTCTGGCTGTTGATCCTTTGAGCGCATTCTCCAGGATCAGCTCATAATCTGTCAGAAATTCCTGCTCATCAATGCCGGCATCTTTAAATGAATTAGGAAGGCCAAAATCCTGGTTTAAGCTTCTGATTTCTCCAATCACATCATTTTCAATTGCTTTTGACAAAGTCTCAAAATCTTTGTTAACCTGTGCATCTCTTTGGTTATAAGTCATCACATAAGGCAGGGCAATGGCATTTAGAAGACCATGACTGGTGCCAAAGCGGCCACCCAGAGAGTGGGCAATTCCATGATCCATGCCCAGGCCCGCATTTTGAAAGGAAAATCCGGCCAGACACTGAAAATTGTGGACATGCTGTCGGCTCTCAATATCACCTTTATAAAAAGATGGCCGCAGATTTTTAATCAGCCCCTCAAAAGCGCCTTTAGCAATGGCCTTACTGAAATCATCGGCATTTTTATTAATATAGGCCTCCAGGGCGTGGGTCAGGGCATCCATTCCCGACTCCACCATCACTGATTTGGGCATAGACAGAGTTATTTCCCCATCCAGAATAGCCAGATCCGGAATAAAGCTTTCAGTCTTCAGGCCAACCTTAATATTTTCTTCGGGAAAAGTAATAACCGCCGCCCGCGTAACCTCAGCGGCTGTTCCAGACGTTGAAGGAATGGCAATTAAACGAATCTTTTCGCGTTTTTTGGGTGCTTTACCGGCGCGAATATCCATTAAATTCAGGCTTTCATATTCACACAGTAAGGTCATGACTTTTGCCGCGTCAATCACCGACCCACCGCCGACGGCTAAAACCACTTCCGGTGCAAAATCCTTCATGGCTCTGCTTCCTGTGATAACCGCTTCCACATCAGGGTTTTTGGAAATCCCCTGATAAGTCTCTATCGCCTTTCCCGAAAGCATTTCCTGTAGCCGATCCATGACCCCATTTTTGAACATAGCGTTTTTTCCCGTTACAATAAAAACCCGCATTTCTTCTATTTCTGATATATATTTCAAACTGCCGGGACCGGTTATGATCCGATCACCCAAAAATTTTAAATCTTTCAATTTGTTTCTCCTTTATTAAAAACGACCGTGACCGTGGTTCCTACGTTTTCCTGACTCTCAATGCGCAGTTCTCCCTGGTGCTCTTCAACGATCCATTTTGCAATGGAAAGCCCTAAACCTGTTCCACCTTCGGTCCGAGACCTGGCCTTATCCACCCGATAAAAACGCTGGGTCACTTTTTTGATATCCGCTTCGGGAATCCCAATCCCCTGATCGATGACCTGAACCTGAATTCCGTTGTTGACCATTTGGGCATTAATTTTTATCATGCTTGCCTCATTACTGTACTTAATAGCATTATCCAGAAGGATCACAAAAACCTGGGTAATCTGTTTTTCATCACCCTCAATCAGCAAATCTTCTGCCACATTATTATAGAGGCTGATGGATTTTTTAGCGGCCAGTGGCACCATTTTTTCAGTCACCACTTTGAGTAGAAAGGTCAGATCAACCGCTGTTTTTGGTGCCTGCAAATCACCTGAATCCGCCCGGGCCAGAAACATCAGGTCTTCAACGATCCGCTGCATTCGCCTGACCTCACCATAGGCATTATCAAGCCATATTTTTTGGGAATCAACCGTTTCTTCACCCGACGTCTTTACCACCTCAAGATTGGTTTGAATCACCGCGATCGGCGTTCGCAACTCATGGGAAGCATCCGCCAAAAATTCCTGCTGACGTTCAAAGGTTTTCTTGATTGGAATCAGCGATCTGCCCGACAAAAAGTAGCCCCCCAAAAAAGAGAGTGACGCGCCAAGCATGGTAATCAAACCGATGATTTTCACAGTATTATCAAGGAATTCCCGTTCCAGAGCCATATTTTTCATGACCTGGATGGTTTTTAATTCCCCGTTTTTATTGACAATCCGATAAGTGCAAATCTTATAGTTTCGATCATCCGTCTTGTAATTGCTAAACAGATACTTCTCCCGGTTTTCGGAAAAATAATCGCCGGCAATCTGCTGCAGCTCGGCTGTCGTAAAGGGCAGTTGTGCCGACTGATCAAGGACAGTGAATTCGTGATCATACATAATATAGGCAATATTGTTTTGCACCAGGCTGCGGGAGTATTCCAGATAGCCCTGTTTTTCTTCTTCCGTGACGACTTCCCCAGAACGTTCCCGCTCCAGAAACTCAATCTCATTGGCCAGCTGGGAACAGTAAATCTGTAAATCACCATTGACATTATTCTCCACATCCAGAGACAGGATCATATAGAGAAAAATCACAATAAATAACAGGAGTCCGATCAGGACTCCCGTATTTAAGAGGGTCAGATTAATCCTTAACCGGTTGAGGTTGAACATGCTCCTTCTCCTTCAGAACGTATCCCAGACCCCGGATGGTCTTAATATAAACCTTTGATTTGCTGATTTTTTTGCGCAGGTAGTGGACATAGATCTCCACACTATTTTCCATCACAGAGCTTTCGATCCCCCAGATCCGATCAAGAATCTGGTCTTTGGAGATGGTCATTCCAGGATTTCTGATAAACATCTCTAAAAGCTGGGCTTCTTTGGCTGTCAACTTGCTGGGAAACTCATCCACAATCAGTTCACCGGTATTGATATTCAAGGCAATATTAACAAAGCGAATCACATTATCCGAATAAACCTCCCAGGGTCTGCGTCCCAGAGCTCTGACTCTGGCAATTAATTCTTCGGTTTCGAAGGGCTTAACCAGGTAATCGTCCGCGCCCATATTAAGACCATTGACCTTATCCTTGGTGTCATCTTTGGCTGTCAAGAGCAGGATCGGAACATTTTTACCAGCCTCGCGTATGGAACGAAGAATTTCCAGGCCGGAAATACCGGGCAGCATTATATCCAGAATGATCACATCATACACATCATTTTCGCTGAGGATTTTCCCTTCAATCCCGTCATTGACCACGTCCACCAGTATTTTGTTTTTTTCAAACAGTCTGGCTAGAGCGGCTGCCAGGGTTTTTTCGTCCTCTACCAGTAAAACACGCATGGTTTCCTCCTCGCCGTTCTAAGCTTCCGTCGGTTCTTCCACAGTGCTGCCCAGGAGTTCTTCCACCGGCCGCATCTTGCCCTCAAATTTCGGTTCCGCCATCACCCTTCGGCATTCTAAAAATACTTTGACCGCATTTTCATAATTATCAATAAAGTCTTCGCCTTTTAAAATCCCGCGATCCATCAGATGATAAATAAAGAGACCCATATAATAGACTTTATCCGGCTCAATATTTTTTAAATTCACATATTTATAAAAGGCTGATAAGGTGTTGTCATTTTCTTCCAGAATTTCTCCGGCAATTCGCACCCATTCCTGGGACAGGGTTTCGGTGATCGATTCATGAAAACTCACCCAAAGCATGGCTTTGGCCACCGAGTCTTCAACAATATCCAAAGACTTTCGGCAATCCTCGGCACCCCAGTTAAAGGCTTCAATAATCTTTGGCGCATAAGTAATGGAACCCATCACATAGTTTTTGTTTTTGCTCTCATCGATGGTAATAATCTTATTTAAGAGCAGATCACTTTTTTTAAGCTCTCTTTGGATCATAAACCATTCATCATAAATGCAAAATGGCAGATAGCCAAAATCCGCAAAGATATGATTGATAATCCGCTGAATTTGCAGTCTCTTATCCCGTTTGCGCTGGACTTCCTTTTGCTTCCGCAAAAAAGTATCCATATGATAATAGAGGTTATGTTTCTCGAAGAAACGTTCCATCTGATTGATGGTTTCCGGCTCTTCGCTATAGAAAATCAGCTCATCCAGGTCGCGATATTCATCTACCCGCCCCGGCCCGTTATTCATAATCAGCTGCAGATACTGCTTGTTTTCATAGGAAACCCGGCTGCAGGGATGGTAAATCGCGTTGGGGAAATTTTCAGTATAAATAAAAAATACCTGCTTGCTTCTTTTAAAATAAATAATATAACCCTTAGTGGTGAAAAACCCCCAGCCCTTATCACTGGGTTTGTTGCCATGTTTAATGCTGAAGCCCTCCGTGTAGAGGGTATTTTTAAGCATATAGGAGATGATATTTTCGTTATTATCCATGCCCATATTGCGAAGATTCCGGCGATAATAGGCCCAGAGCAACTCTATGGTCGTGCCTTTGGGGTCAAAAAGCGCTTCCATAGAAAATAGATTCTGATTTTTTAAGTTCTTAACGATACATAAAAGCAGGCAGTCCAAGTGTATAGCTTCCAGATATTCATCCGGTTTGATTTTTTTAAGATCCGCCACCACGCAGGAGTTAAAATATTCCAGACTGTCTTTCTTTAACTTCTCATGCAGCTTTGTGGTTTTCTGATTAAAACGATCCATAGCATTGGCCACAGAAAAAAGCAGGTTTTCAGAAATCAGGGTTAAAACAACTTTTTTCTTGGCATCCCAGGGGTATTTCAGATTATGAAAAATAATTTCGTTAATAATTTCCGACGTCTCCACATCGTATTCCACAACGGTATCTTTAGGAATTGAAATGAAGATTAATTTCTGATCAGGTATAGTATCAATAATCACCCCACGTCGACTGATAAAAACGTTGGCTTTGACCAGTTCATCCTTCACACCGCAATTGACTTCAATATCTTCCAGAAAGACTTCGTTCTGAATCATATAGGCGATAAAATTTCTGATCTGGTCCAGGTCACTGTTTTGGAGATTGGTTTTAAAGCCATAATCCAGCAGTTTATAGACAACGCGCACAATGTCTTTTTGCCGGTCAATGCCCCGATCTTCGCTGGCTCTGATAAAGGCCTGATTAAGCGGTGTTTCCGGCAGATAAAACTTGGGTTCGATGGATAACAAAGCTTCCACCGCTAAAAGAATCAAGAGATCAATTTCAACAGAATCGATTCCGTTTTTTTGAACATCCTTATTCTGTTTTAAGTTACTCAGCATCCGCTGATAAATATCTTCAAGTTTTTCGATACCTTTTTTTTGCACACTGTAACAATCCCCACAAAGGGCATCATAATTGATTCCTAGTTTAGGATTTTCTATTTTATAGCTTCTTTCTAAAAAGCCTAATTTTTTTCCGCATTTTTTACAAGGTTCTTTCATTCTATATAATCCTTTCTTTAAAAATCTGCCTGGCAGATTTTGTTTAAGGAGTTTTTTCCTAACACTAATCATAATTGCATTATCTATAGTTTACCATAAATTTGGCCTGTTTTTTCAAAAAAAGAAAAAAGAGCTGCAAATTTTAATAGCTCTTTTTCCTACAATAGACCGGTTTCCCAACTTATTCCCAAGCCGGCCTCAACCTATTTTCAAATCTTTCTCATGATTCATTTCTTTTAGCATGCAAGTTGCATTTATTTCGCATAAGGCGATGTTTTATGCATGAAACGACACTTTTATATCATTTCCACCTGGTCGATGATGCCACCACCCAAACAAATATTATCCCGATATAAAACCACCACCTGACCCGGGGTCACTGCTTTCTGCTTTTCAAGAAATTCCACATCAATGGTATCGCCCGCCACCTTAACAATGACATCCTGATCTTCCTGACGGTATCGGAACTTGGCTGTGCATTTAAAAGCGGCCGCTGGTGCCTGACCGGCAACCCAATTCATCTCAATGGCTTTTAAAGACTTGGAGTACAAGGCCGGATGGTCATCACCCTGAACCACCACTAGTTCATTTTTTTCCAGATCTTTATGGACAACAAACCAGGGCTGACCGGAACCTTCCCCGCCAATGCCCAAACCTTTTCGCTGCCCCAGGGTATAATACATCAAGCCCTGGTGTTTGCCCTTGACATTACCCTGAAGATCAACAATATTTCCTGGTTGGGCAGGCAGGTATTGACTTAAAAATTTCCCAAAATGACGTTCCCCAATAAAACAGATCCCGGTTGAGTCCTTTTTATTAGCCGTCACCAGGTTGTTTTTCTGGGCAATCTCGCGCACCTCAGCTTTTGATAGGTGACCGATCGGGAAAAGTACATTTTCCAGTTCCTTCTGCCCCAGCTGGCAAAGAAAATAAGTCTGGTCCTTGCCGTGATCAAAGGCTCTTTTTAGGCGATAGCGCCCATTAACCACATCACTCTGGGCATAATGGCCGGTAGCCAGGTAATCGCCGCCAAAAACATCTATCGCATAATCTAAAAACCGCTTAAACTTGATTTCCCGGTTACATAAAACATCCGGATTGGGGGTTCTGCCCTTTTTATATTCCTCAAGAAAATAAGTGAAAACAGAGTCATAATATTCCTTAGCAAAATTAACGGTATAATAGGGAATGTCAATAACATCGCAAACACGTCTGACATCATCATAGTCTTCAGTAGCGGTACACAGACCGGATTCGTCCTTCTCTTCCCAGTTTTTCATGAATACACCAATCACTTCATATCCCTGTTCTTTTAGTAATAGTGCAGCAACCGAAGAATCAACGCCTCCAGACATTCCCACAACAATTTTCATGTTTCGCTTTCCTCCTCTGTTTTCCGATCCGCTTATTTTAAGCTTTCCGCCATTTTTGCAGCAATCGCTTTAATGGCATTTTTTTCCGTCTCATCAGGCGCACCCTTAATCATCAATATTTCATCAATCAAATCTGCTTTGGTATCACAGGCAAACTCATCAAAGCTTTTATCTGCACCACCACTCCAGCTGTATTCAGCCAAAAAGCCCACTTTATGATTGTCCACTTTAATCTCGGCCAGTTTGTATAAAAGATTGGCCATCTTGGGATAAATCTTCCCATAATAAGAAGGCGACGCCAAAAATAGACCCTTGTATTTCCAAATATCAGCGATCATATAGGAAATATCCGTCTGCGCTACATCATACAGTTTGATAGTTTTGACTCCTGCTTCTTTTAAAGCAACCGCCAAAAGCTCAGCCGCTTTTTGGGTATTGCCATACATTGAACCATAGCAGATCACAACCCCGTCATCGGTTTCCTTTTTACTCATCTTGACATACTGATTAAGGATATGTCCCGGATTATCACGCCAGATCAGTCCATGCGACGGACAGATGGTGCCAATTTCCAGACCGCCCAGCTTATTAAGAGCTTTTAGCGCTTGTCCTGCCACTTTCCCTACAATTGTTGAATAATATCTGCGGGTGGGCAGTTCAAATTCATCCAGATCATTCTGATCATCAAAGATGCCGCCAACCGGTGCTTTAAAACTTCCGAAAACATCCATAGAAAACAAAACTTTTTCCGTTACTTCGAAGGTGACCATGGATTCCGGCCAGTGAACCATGGGTGTCATATAAAACTGCAGGGTATGTTTACCCAAACTTAAGCTTTCACCATCACAGACCTCAATCAGATTATGATCAATATCGTAGAAGTTTTTCATAATCGGGAAGGTTTTTTTGTTACCGATAATTTTCATTTCTGGATACGCTTCAAAAAGTTGAACAATCCCGCTGGAATGATCCGGTTCCATATGATTGACAATCAGATAATCAACTTTCTTGTCCCCAATGATCGATTTCAACTTCTCCAGATACTCATCTTCTTTAATATACTTAACGGTATCAATAACCGCCACTTTTTCGTCATTGATCACATAGGCATTGTAAGAAACACCTTGACCATCAAGCGGCCATAAACCTTCAAATAATGTGGTTTGATAATCATTAACACCGATCCAGAATATATCATCTTTAATTTTCACAGCTTTCATAACACGCCTCTCTTTCCGGTACTATTATTAAATTTTAATATAACCTATATTCAGTTTTTTTTCAAGTCATTCTGCAAATTTTTAAATAAAGGCAATATTCTACCAGTAAAACGTGAATTTTGGGCATGAAAAAAGAGATGCTGAGCATCTCTTTTTCAAGAAAATTAAGAAAGGAAATTAAAACGTTTTCACACCATGGCATAATTATAACCGATTACATAAAAAAAATCCAGCCTTTTTTTGATTTTTTTAAAATATTTTAATTTTTCGTAAAATTTGGCTATTTATCCCCATTCTCACGACTTCCTGTGCTATAATGACATTAATCGTTTTCGAAAGGAGCTGGTTACATGCAAAATGATGATGAAAAAAATTCAGACCACCAGATTTCTTTAACTGAGCAGGAAATCAAAGAGGAACTCCGTCGCTTATTCTTAGGCGGTGATGACTGGTCCAAGGAAGCCTGCATGGGCTATTTTCTAAAGGCTTGCCAAAAATCCGGTCTTGATATTCCCACCGTCCAGAACCTGGCTCTTATTTTATACCGCCTCTTCGACGAAATGAGCATTGATGAAGCAAAACAATTTTATTTTGAAGACTGCCACGCAGTTCTGACCGGCCAAAAATAAAAGGTGCATTATCTGCGCTTTTTCAGACTGAAGACAAAGTTAATACTGAATACCTGAGCACCGACAATTGGCTTTTCAGCTGTCTGCCTCGGAGCGAACAGTTGCTGGAAACCATCAATAATTAGCGATTTCAAATTGGGCAACTGTACGAGTCCGCGCGCAGACTGCGAAATCCAATTGGTCGGTGCGGGGTTTATCTACACACTGAGGCGCATTGTCTGCACCTTTTTTACAAATTAGAATAAATCAGGTACAAGTCGAAGACTGGCAGCATAATGGCCAGCATCATTAAGAGGACGCCGCCGCCGATGATTAACAGCAGCAGGGGTTCTAACATAATCTGCAGCATACCCATGCGGTGCTTGTATTGGGACTCATAAAAGGATGATGTCATGGCCATCATTTCTCCAATCAGACCGGAGGACTCGCCGACGGCCATAAACTGACAAAAGGTCTCTTCAAAAACAGCTATCTCTGCCATCGCTTCAGTCATGGAAGAACCCCTTTTCACTGCTTCAATCAGTTTTGTAATCGCCGCCTGATACTCCAGGTTTTTCGTTATTTCTTTTAGTCCCCTTAAGGCACTCATCAAGTCCAGGCCACTATTGCTTAAAATCCCCAAAACCTTTGAAAAAAGCATTAAGAATTCCCATTGCCGCATTTTCCCATAAATTGGCAAGCGATTTTTAATGTGGTCCATCCAGATCTTAACTGGCGGCATACTCTGCGTCCCAAAATTAACGAAAAGGATTGCCACCAAAAAGATAATAACCCAATTAACATGCCCTCTCAACCAATTTGAAAGATCTATAAACCAGGTTGTTAAAAGCGGCAGTTCCTGATCCATGGACTCAAAGATCCCCGTAAACTGAGGCAAAACTACCGTCAGCAATAAAAAAGAAACCATTATGGAAACAATTATTAAAAGCAGCGGATAAGAAAGAATTTCTTTCATTTTCTGCCGATTCTGATAGGTATTCTCATAGTAGTCGCCAATAACCTTAAGCATCCGGGGCAGTTCGCCAGAACTTTCACCCGTTTTGACCAGAAAGATAAACAAAAGGGGAAAGCTTCCGCCTAAACTACCTAGCGCGCCTGAAAGGGTCTCGCCCCTTCTGAGGGCATCCTGCACCTTGACCAGATCTTTTTTAAGGACTGGATTGCGACTACGGTTTTTAAGAATTTCCAGGGCTTCCAAAATGACAATCCCAGATTGCAGAATGATCCCCAAATCTCTGGCAAACTGAGCCAGCTCTGAGAGCGAAACCTTTCCGATATGAAGTGATCGCTGTTGGGTTAAAAACGCCTGTAGGCGGCCTTGTTTTTTAAGCTCTACAATCAGCAGGTTCTGACTTCCCAGAATCTCCAATGCTTCATTTTCCGACAAGGCCGACATCCGGCCACTAACTTCTTCGCCACGGACATTAATCGCCTTATACAAAAAATCCATCTCTTTCATCGATGCCACTCCGCTTCTTCCCTAATCACCGCCAAGCCGTCAGCAAAGGCAATATTACCGCTCTGTATTTGCGCCAACACTGAATCAGCAAAAGGCAATAAGCCCTGTTTTAAAGCCACATGCCGGATGTCATCATAATTTTTCCCAGCTGAAATCGCCTCTCTGACCTGGCGATTAACCAGTAGAACTTCCTGAATAGCTACCCGCCCTTGATAGCCAGTGCCATGACAAATCGAGCAGCCTTTGGCCTCATAAACCAATCCATCGTAGGCAAAGCGCTCTTTTTCGGAGATAGTCAAAAGACGTTCCTGCCGACAATGGGGGCAAAGACGATTAAGCAAGCGCTGGGAAATCACTCCTCGCAAGGCCGATGATAAAAGATAGGCCGGAACTTTCATATCCAGCAGGCGGGTAATGGTGGAAACCGTATTGGTGGTATGGACACTGGAAAAAAGCAGGTGTCCGGTAATCGCCGCCCGGGTGGCCATGGCTGCAGTGTTCTCATCTCGAATTTCACCGACCATAATCACGTTAGGGTCCTGTCTGAGGACCGAGCGCAAACCACTGGCAAAATCAAGGCCGGATTTTTCATTCACCTGGATCTGGTTAATCCCTTCCATCTGAAACTCAACTGGATCTTCAATGGTTACAAAATTTTCACGGCTGGTGTTGAGGGCATTTAAGAAACTATAGAGGGTAGTTGTTTTGCCGCTTCCCGTCGGTCCCGTCACTAAAATCATACCGTGGTTTGCCTGCAGCATTTGAGCCAGTTGACTTTTCTGTTTCTCCGAAAAGCCCAACTCGTCAATTCGATAAAAAAACTGCTGCTGATCAAGAATTCTTAATACAATTTTCTCGCCGTGAATGGTCGGCATAGAGGATAGACGCAGATCGATCCGCCGTCCCTGAAAGTTTATTTGCAAAGCGCCATCCTGAGGCAGCCGATGCTCTCCGATATCGCATCCGGCCAGGACTTTTAATTTGGTGATTAAACTCTTGTAGCGCTCCCGGGAAAGCATGTTTTTTTCATATAGAACACCATCGATCCGGAAACGAATCCGGCAAGTGTTCTGATAGGGCTCGATATGAATATCACTGGCACCGCGCATTACACCCTCGCTGATCAGTTCATCTGCTATATCCAGCGATTTTGCCATCTGGTCTCCGGTTGCCAGCTGGTCTGTAAAATAATATTTTCGGACCAGATTTCTGATCAATTCTTTTGGTCCCACGAAAATCCGAATATTCTGATTAAGGGCTTGCTGAATTTGGGTAATCAACTTTTGGTCAGTGGGATCAGACATCAACACCCACAACTCATGGCCCGGTCCTTCATCAAAAGGGAAAACGTCATGACTGCGAATGAACTCAACTGGCAGATTCCTCACCACCGCCGGATTGATCTCATGCCTGGCTGGATCAAAGATCTCGAAGCCCCATTCCTTTTGATAAATCAAGGCTAATTGGTCGAAACTGATGATCCCATCCGCAATTAAAAGATCCAGCACCGCTTCACCAGTCTTTTGCGACTGCTCGATTTTTCCAAGCAACGCTGTTTTTTTAATCATCCCGGTTTGCAGCAGATATTCAAGGATCAGTCGGTTGTCATTCATGTCACCCTCCAGGTCGTTTTAAAAGCAGTATAGGCTTTTTTCAAGGATTTTTCAAGTTTGAATTTGCAATTCGCCAAAAAAAGCCCCGAAACCATTGGTTTCAGGGCATCTCAAAGGATTTAAGTATTTACATATCAAATTTTTTGTGAATATGGACCATTGCTTCTTTGCCGCGTTCCTTGTCAATCAGGCAGGAAATTTTAATTTCCGAGGTACTGATAGTCTGGATATTGATACCCAGTTCAAACAGGGCTTCAAAGAATTTAGAAGCAATCTCGGCATTGGCCACTATCCCGGTACCAATAACGGAAAGTTTAGCCACACCCTGATCAAATTCAACTTTCTGGGCATTGACTTCAAAGGCAAATTTCTGGGAAACGGCGACCGCTTCCTGCAACTCATCCACGTCAATGGTAAAGGAAATATCATTAACCGCTGTGCGGTTAACATTCTGTACGATCATATCCACGTGAATATTGGCCTTGGCCAGTGCGCTAAATAGTCTAAAGGCAATCCCGGGCTGATCCGGCACCTCAAAAATTGATATTTTTGCAATATTTTCATCCAGCGCTACACCGCGCACCAATACTTTTTCCATTTTTACTTCCTCCTTGATAATCGTTCCTTCATTGTGATTATAACTTGAACGCACCACTAATGGCACTTTGAATTTTTCAGCCATTTCCACTGATCGTGGATGCAGCACCTTTGCTCCGGTACTGGCCATTTCCAATACTTCCATATATGAAATTTCATCGATCTTCGATGCCTCTTCAACAACCCGGGGATCTGCAGTATAAACACCATCCACATCGGTGTAGATCTCGCACAGCTCGGCTTTAAGCGCTGCCGCTATGGCAACCGCCGAGGTATCCGATCCGCCCCGACCCAAGGTAGTAATATCCATGTTTTCATTAATCCCCTGAAAACCTGCGACGATGACAATTTTCTCGGCATTCAGTTCTTTTTCAATACGATGGGTATGGATATCATTAATCCGTGCCCGTTTATGGGTATTAGAGGTAACAATCCCGCACTGAGCGCCAGTCAGGCTGACCACATCATGCCCCTGAGCCTGAATCGCCATGGCCAGTAAAGAAATTGAAATCTGCTCCCCGGTTGCCAGCAGCATATCCATTTCCCGACTGGGCGGGTGCTCATCAATCTGTCGCGCCAGTTCAATCAGATCATCAGTGGTATCTCCCATTGCCGAAACCACAACCACTACTTTTTTTCCGGTTTCCTTGGTTTCAATAATACGGCTGGCCACCCGTTTAATCCTGTTGACCGTTCCGACACTGGTGCCGCCGTACTTTTGTACTATTAAATCTTCCATTTTCTCTGCTCTTTTCTATTCGTAAATTCGCGCATAAAATATTTCCGGAACCTCTTTTTGAAGCAACTCAGTCATCTCATTAAAACGATCAGCTGCGATCACGCTGGTGACAACAAAAACCTTATCTTCATTAACGATAACGGTTTTGCGATCAGCGACAGTCTCAACCGCTGCCAAAACCCTGTCCAGATCCTCTTGTTTAACAAGATTAGCGCGCAAGTAATACTTACCTTTGAAAATTGATGTTCCCGCTTTATTTAAATTTCTGCCCAATCGTAGTGATTCAGGTTTTCTGTCAGCATCCATATTAAGAATATAAAGGACATCTCCTACCACAGCATTGGCAGTCGCATCCTTACCAGCGCCTTTTCCGTAAAACTGCAGCTCACCGATAATATCCCCGGTGATTGAAATAATGTTGAATTCACTGTTGACATTGGACATGATTGAAGCTTCTTTAAAGAGAACGGGTTCCACTGTGGTGTAGAGATCATTTTCCTCCAGAATCGAATGTCCCAGATACTTGATCGTGTAACCAAGGCTGCCGGTCATTTCAATATCAACCGCCCGCACATCGGTCATTCCTCGCTTATAAACATCTTCATCTCGGATAATACTTTCGTAAGCCATTGACGACAAAATCGAAAGCTTTCTTGAAACATCATAGCCTTCCACATCAGCCGTGGGATCAGCCTCTGCAAAGCCGATGGATTGAGCCAGAGCCAGAGTATCTGCAAAATCAGCTCCTTCTTCAGTCATTTTAGAAAGAATAAAATTGGTGGTTCCGTTTAAAATTCCCTTAATTTCTGTGACCCGATTGATTTTCATTTCTTCTTTCAGACTGCCAATGATCGGAATCCCGCCGCCGACTGATGCTTCATAGCGAAGCACCACACCATTTTCTTCCGCCAGGTTCAAAAGTTCCTGAAAATATTCTGAAATAACTGCTTTGTTGGCTGTCACCACATGTTTTTTTGCTTTCAGACAGGCCTTGATCATTTCGTACTCAAAATCCATCCCGCCCATTAACGCAACAACTAAACCAATGCTGTCGTCTTCCAGAATTTCTTTGGGATCAGTGACAACTTTTCCCACAGTATCTCCCAGGTCTTTCGATGCATCCCGTTCCAGTACCTTTGTAATGACCGGACTTGAACGTCTGTTTTCGATATCTGTAAAGTTCCCTGAAAATTTTCCTTTATTAAGATTAATCAGTTCATATACCCCAGAACCAATGGTTCCATGGCCCAAAAGCGCGATATTCAATAAAATTCACCTCAAAATCTGTATTTATTTTAAAAACACTTGTTTTTTATCGAAAAACATTCTATCATATAGTTACGGGAACTTCAATACCCCTAAATGAAAATATTGATTGAATAATTCTGGAGGCCTTTACATGAAAAAAAGCTATCACAGCACTCGTTCCAAAGACATCAGCGTATCAGCATCTCAGGGAATCCTACAAGGATTAGCCCCTGACGGCGGACTTTTCGTCCCTGACTTTATCCACCAACTGAAACTTTCTCCCGACTCTTTTAAAGGAAAAACCTATGGTCAAATGGCCAAAATTATTTTTGGAGCTTTTCTCAATGACTTTAGCCAAGAGCAAATCGATCACGCCGTTCAATCCGCATATTACAGTGGAAAATTTTCAAAAGATGAACCCGTTGCCCTTAAAAAGGTTGGCGACCGATATTTTTTGGAATTATTTCATGGCCCAACCTGTGCCTTTAAGGATATGGCTTTGACCATTTTACCATATTTAATGACCGAATCCATGAAAATAACCGATCATCAGAAAAAAATTATGATCCTGACAGCGACCTCCGGAGATACCGGAAAAGCGGCCTTAGAAGGCTTTGCCGATGTCGCAGATATCAGCATTCTGGTTTTTTATCCTAAAGACGGTGTCTCGACGGTTCAGGAAAAACAGATGCTGACACAGGCCGGTAAAAACACCTGCGTCATCGGTGTCGACGGTAACTTTGACGATACCCAGAACGGCGTCAAGGAGATCTTAAATGACGCAGCAATTGCCAAAGAGCTCGATTCCGACGGAATGATTTTCTCATCGGCTAACTCCATTAATATCGGCAGACTCCTTCCCCAGGTGGTTTATTATTTTTACAGCTATTATAAACTCCTTGCTGATGGCGAGATTGCTGATGGTGAAAAAATCAATTTTGTTGTCCCCACTGGTAATTTTGGCAATATTTTAGCGGGTTATTATGCCCAAATTTTAGGCCTGCCGATCAACAAACTGATCTGCGCCTCCAATGCCAATAATGTTCTGACCGACTTTTTTACAAGCGGATCATATGACCGCAATCGGGACTTTTATAAAACCAGTTCGCCATCGATGGACATCTTAATCTCCAGCAATCTTGAGCGTCTGCTTTTTGACTTGTACGATGGAGATACAACCGCTATTTCCGACCTGATGCAGTCTTTAAAGAGTCAAGGATCTTATCGCGTTTCTCCAGCTGTAATGGATAAGGCCGCCATTTTCTATGGCGGATATGCTGACGAAGCAGAAACTTCTATGGCAATCAAAAGCGCCTTTGACGATTTTAATTACCTGATGGATCCCCATACCGCTGTTGCCGATAAAGTTTACGCTGATTATGTCAAAGCTTCCGGCGATGACAGCAAAACGGTCATTTTATCAACTGCCAGCCCCTATAAATTTGGCCGGTCAGTTTATGAAAGTATTTTTGGTCAAAGCCCGGAAGATGATTATGCAATTCTTGATTCTCTGGCGCAAAAAACCGGCACCGAAATTCCACTACCACTAAAAGATCTGGCCACCAAAGATAATAAACATCAGCTTCAGTGTGGTAAAAACGGAATGTCTCAAGCCGTTTTAGAATTTTCCAAACAACAGGTGAAATAAATGATAACAGTCACTGTCCCAGGAACCAGCGCCAATTTAGGCCCCGGCTTTGACGCCTTCGGCCTGGCTCTGTCTATTTACAACACCTTTTCCTTTGAAGAAAAAACGGATGGCAAATTAACCATCCGTGGGGTTGAAAGAAAATATCAGGGCACCAGCAATCTGGTTTACAAGTCAATGCAAAAAGTCTTTACCAAAATCAATTATAAACCCAAAGGGCTTTATCTAAACAGCCAGATAGAGGTCCCCATCAGCCGAGGTCTTGGCAGCTCAGCCACCTGTATCGTGGCTGGTCTCTATGGCGCCAACGCTCTGGTCGGCAACCAACTATCCACTGACGAGCTCTTTGATCTGGCGGTGGAAATGGAAGGCCATCCTGATAACGTGGCTCCTGCCATTTTTGGCGGACTGGTCGTTTCAATGAACGAGCAGGGTCATAACCTTTTTATAAAAAATACGGTGCACCCTTCCTATGATTTTTACGCCTTGATCCCGGACTTTCCCTTATCTACCCAGGATGTCCGTGAAGTTCTGCCTAAAAAAATCAATTTTGGCGACGCTACCCATAACCTGCCCCGGGCGACCATGACCTATCTTTCCCTGGTCAATGGCCAGCACGAGATTTTGCGTCATTCCATGAAAGATCGCCTGCATCAGCCTTACCGCAAAAAACTGATTGCCCATTACGATGCAATGATCCGGAAATCCCGCGAGTTTGGCGCTTTAAACGCCTGTATCAGTGGCGCCGGTCCCACCATTCTGGTGATCTGCGACAATTCCAATCAGGATTACGAAAAAGAAATCACGGACTATATGCGTTTAAAAACACCCAACTGGCAGATACTTAAATTAAAACTCGACCAAACCGGCGTAGTGGTTGATGGAGGTGTCTGTGATTAAAGAATATCTGATTGTCCATCGAAAAATCCTTCCGGACTTCTACACAAAAGTTGTAGAAGCCCGGATTCTACTGGAATCTTCCCAGTGCAAATCAGTCAGTGAAGCGGTCAAACAAGTTGGAATCAGCCGCAGCACCTACTATAAGTATAAAGACTATATTTTTACGCCTTCGGAAAATTATGGCCGTAAGTTTACCCTGTCTTTTAAACTTAATGACTCTCAGGGGATTCTTTCGACGGTTCTCAATGTCCTGAGTGATCATCACACCAGCATCATCACTATCCATCAGGATATCCCCATTAATAATGCGGCCATTGTAATTGTCACCCTCGACGGTAAAGGTTTACTGATCAGCATTGACGAGCTGATTCGCATTCTCAAACAGCTTGAAGGCGTTCACTCCGTCCATCTGATCGCTATGGAATAAAAAAAATCTGGCCTCTTGGTCAGATTCTGTGTTGCAAATAAACCCCGTACCAACCAATTGGAATCCGCTGTCTGCACGCGGATTCGTACAGTTGCAATTTGGGAATCAGCTAAATAATAGCGTTTTCCAGCAACTGTTCGCCCCGAGGCAGAACAGCTGGATCTCCAATCGTCGATACTCAGTCACATAAATTGACTTTGTCTTTAAGTTTAATCTGGCCTTTCGGTCAGGTTTTTTCATTCCAAATTTCCAGCAAAGTGGCCAAATCCTCTTTAAACTCGCGATCACTCTGACTTTCTTTTTTTTCCAGTTCCTCCAGCACTTCAAAGGAAAATGCTTCTTTGCCAAAAGTTTTCCAATCTTTTAACATGGCCGGCTCGGGACAGGAGTCGGTACTAACCGAAAAAGCAAAGCGGTTTTTCTGGCCTTCCAGACCCTTAGTCGATTTTAGCCAGACCTTCTCGCCGCAGCGAATGCCATAGATCCCACCAACTATGCTTTTGTTCTTGTAATTCTCTTTTAAAGCTTTTTTTCGTTCCATTGGCCACTCCCTAATAAACAAACAAACCGTGATCCGAACAATAGTAATACAGCTTACTGCCAAATTTTGTTCCCAGTTTTCCGCCGATCATTTTAGGCAGCCGCAGTGCTGCGGTCTGCTCCGGATACAGTCTGACTAAAAGACTGCGATCACTGCTGACAAAAGCCACAAAGGAGATAAAATGAGCCTTGTTCATGTCATGTTCAAAGGTCACATAGTAATCCCCATCGTCATCAGTAACCATCGGTTGGTGATGATGATCCACCGGTTTGGGGACAAGTGCCGCAAGCTTTCGGCCACAGCACGAAGCCTCTGCGTCACCAGTCATACTGATGACATTGCCACAGTTTTTACAGACGTAAAATTTTATGCGTTTCATATTTCCTGTTTCCATCTCGTTTAATTCCAGATCTCCCAACATCAGTTTTTCAATATTTACCTGAAAAAGCTCAGACAACCCCGTCAGCAAAGATATTTCCGGACATCCCAGTCCCCGCTCCCATTTCGAGATCGTTTTATCGCTTAAATGCATTAAATCGGCAACTTGTTTCTGAGTCATGCCCTTTTCTTTGCGCAGGCTTCTCAAAAGCCCACCTACCTTTTGACAGTCCATAGCCCCTCCTTCAGTTATTGTATCCTGAAAATCGCGCCACTTCAATCGACGCATCGTAGAGTTTATATTAGTAAAGCATGATGGTCATGGTATAAAGATCGTCATCCGAAAGATAAGTGTAAGCCCCTAGTGTCTCATTCATCACTGTTTTTGCTACTTCCATCATATCTGGACTGCTTACGGCAAAGTAAAAATATTTATCACCATTTGAAAAAGCAGTGGTTACATCATTGCGAAGCCGCAATCGATCTGTATCCGAATCTAACTGATAAAGTCTATTTTCATGAACGTAGTAATTATTAGCTGTAGCCGTAAACTCCGGATAATAGATCAATGTCTGGTCAATTTCATGGGTCTTTAAAAGTTGGTTGGTATTGACGCAAAAGTAATCATAGGAAATATTTTTATCCGGTTCCGAGTTATCCAAAACCCCCAGTTCCCCCCAAGTGGCATCAAGATAATAGTAATCATTGTCCAGCAGAACTAAATCCCAGGCATGGGCCCCCTGCAAATTCACATATCCACTGACATAGGAACAGTCGATCCCCTGCTTGTCGAGCAAGTATTTAACCGTTTTTGAGTAGCCAGCACAAACCGAAGCCTTTCTAGCCAACACACTATAGATGTTCTGATCATCCGCATTTTCCTGATAACTGGTGTTTTTTATCACATATTCATAGGTATATTTAACAATCTGATAAGCATCAAAAGATGGGTTGATACCCGCCTCATACTGGGTATAGGCCTGATCAATTTCAGCCTGGCGGCGGTCTTTTTCCACTTCATCGTATGGATAAGCAACCGTCACCGACGAAACCATATCCGACTTTTCATCATAGTAATAGGAAAAAGTATCGGTCCAGAAAATTTCCGGAAAATCGTAATCAATGGCCATCATTATCCGTTCAATTGCCATGGAATCCACACCCGAAACCGGTATTTCACTTTCATAGTTTTTCAGGCCGTTTGCAATCACCCAGTAAGCTTCCTTTTCTTCACCATACAAATAATGATAGGCATCATACTCCGGTATCGTGTCCTCATCAACAGTCATTTCTTCCGACTGATCAACCTGCTCCTGTACAGGCTCAAGAATTTCCTGAACCTGCGAGCCTTCAAGGTCATCATCCAAAACCAACAGGGTAATGCCGGAAAATAACAGAGTCAGGACAAGAAAGCCACCAATTCCCAGTATAAATTTTATTGCGCTGCTCCTTTTATTCATAAAAGCCTCTCTGATTCTGATCAAAAAACTTACATTTTTGACAATTAATTTTCTCCGTTAAGTCGATCGATTACTGATATTTTAGATGTTTACTTTCATTATACCCTAAAAAACAATTGGTTATTGAAAGTTGTGTTTAAAGATGATAAACTATCTACGATATAATGTAAAGCAATTGTGCTTTGTTAATTATTATTTATTTTTTAAAAAGGAGTCGAGAGGATGTATAATTTATCTTGCTAGCCATTAATTGGACAGTGTTATCAAACCCTGAGGTCAAACCGCTTATTTTGATGCACACAAGCAGGAAAATTGCCAGAAAAATGCTGCCTCTCTGATCAATGCACCAATTTACGGATTTTTTGCATAAGACCCAGCCGCAGGATCATTTTCCTGCGGTTTTTATATGTCAAAGCCGGACAGTTCAGCTTTTTATTCTGATCTTGTATGGCTTTGCTTGGGAGGATCAATCATGTCTCAACCAAAATAATTACCCTTTAAAGGAGTAGCACCATGCATCTGAGAATTAAACCCTGGGCTCGCCCGGAACTGGAAGCCAGCCATTTTTTCCAGGCCGAGCCATGGACACACAAAGGCCAGTGGCAAAAACTTTTTAACAAAAATCAGCCACTCCATCTCGAGCTGGGCTGCGGTAAAGGGACTTTTATCGCCGAGCTGGGTTCTCGGAATCCCCAGACTAACTATCTGGCTATCGATCTGATTGATGCAGTCTTAGGATTAACTAAACGTAATATCGAAGCCGCTTATCAAAAACAATTGCTTTCTATCGACAATATTCAGATTATGTCATGGGATATTGAGCGACTTGATCAAATTCTCGCACCTGAAGACCAAGTTGAAAGGATCTACATCAATTTTTGTAACCCCTGGCCCAAACGGCGACAGAACAAAAAACGCCTGACCCATCCTAAGCAACTGGACAAGTATAAAACCCTTTTAAAAACAAACGGCGAAATACATTTCAAAACCGACAATGATGACCTTTTTATTGACTCAATTGAATATTTTAAGTCTTGTGGTTTTAATATTACAAGCCTGATTCCTGATCTTCACGCTTCTGATTACCCTGACAACATCGAAACTGAGCATGAAAAAATGTTTTCTGCTCAAGGAATCCCCATCAAATTTTTGATTGCCCGCCCCGGTGAATAACCTGGGGCTTAGATTATAAATAAACCCCGCACCGACCAATTGGATTTCGCAGTCTGCGCGCGGATTCGTACAGTTGCCCAATTTGGAAGTACAAATAAACAGCATTTTCGAGCAACTGTTCGCCCCGAGGCAGACAGCTGAAAAGCCAATTGTCGGTGCTCAATCATTCAAAATTGACTTTGTTTCCAGTCTTTGCCCTGGTTAATTAATAACCGGGGCTTTTATTTAATCTTTCTTAAGACTTTATTTTTGAAATCGGTCTACATCAGCCTTTAAAGTTTTTTTTACCTTATTTATATAAATTTAACTTGCAAATTGCTGTCCAATCTTGTATATTACTTAAGCAGATTAACTATTAATTGGATTAAGCAATTCTTAGAAAGGAGTTCCCATTGGATCCTACAGGTAACAATCTATATCATGCCTTTAATCGGATTCGCAAAGCCAGTATGCGACGTATGCATAAACCCAATCATCGGCTCAAACCGCATGAATTCTTTATGCTGGCAAGCATTCACCATCTTTGCGAATGTCATCCGCTCCCTGACCAACCCGGAATTAAAATTTCACAAATCAGTCAAAAGACCGGTATTTCCATGCCTGGGGTTTCACAAACACTCTCAACGCTGGAAAAACACGACCTCGTCGCAAGACGTACCTCTAAAGAAGATCGTCGAATGGTCTATGTCAGTCTCACTGAAAAAGGATCGAAGATTTTCCACGAGTCCAATCAATCTTTTACAAAAATCTATGATCACGCAATCGATGTATTAGGCCCGGAAGACAGCCAAAAACTTATCGATCTGCTCAATCAGTTAGCCGATGTTTTTGAAACAATTGAACAAAATGAAAACACGAAAGGAAATACGCAATGATAAAACTAGCACGTTATTTAAAGCCCTATGTGGGCGTGCTGATTCTAGCTATTTTGCTTTTATTCGTGCAGGCTCTATCAGATCTGAACCTGCCTAATTTTATGTCCGACATCGTCAATGTGGGCATCCAGCAAAATGGGATTGAACATGCCGCCCCTGAAGCCATCAGCGAAGATGGTTACACTTTTATGACCACTTTCATGACCGAAGATGATCAAAATACCGTTTCTGAGGCTTATGATCTGATCACATCGGGAGACAACAGTCAAGCCGATTATGAAACATTGCTAGCTTCTTATCCGGAACTGGCCAATCAGAACATCTACATCCTTAACGAAAGCGGACAGGAAAACATCGATAATCTCGATCCGATCTTTGGCGAAGCCACCTGGACTTTTATTTACTATATTCGTTCACTTGATACCGGGGTTCAAGCTTCTGAATCCGACTCTGATATGAGCGATATCGATTTTTCACAAATTTACGAGATGCTGCCGATGCTTAAGATGGTTCCAGCCGAATCCTTCGATGATGCTCGAACCCAGGCACTGCAGACACCAGAATCCATTCAACTGCAGACAGCGATTCAGTTTACCAAACAGTTTTATACTGATTTGGGGATGGATGTGAATCATATTCAAACTGCTTATATCCTAAAAATCGGCGGATTTATGTTGCTCTTATCTCTTTTAGGAATCATAGCCGCTATTAGTGTCGGTTATTTATCAGCCAAAATGGCAGCTGGCGTCTCACAATCGCTGCGCCGTGACCTCTTTAAAAAAGTTCAAAGTTTTTCAAATAAAGAGTTTGACCGTTTCTCAACTGCCTCATTAATTACCCGTAACACCAATGATATTACGCAGATTCAAACGGTCCTGATTATGGGCATCCGAATGTTATGTTACGCCCCCATTATGGCGGCCGGCGGTATTTTTATGGCCCTGCGCAAAACAACCTCAATGGGCTGGGTTATTCTAGTCGCTATCGTTCTGATTGTCATGTTAATCGGCGTCGTCTTTTTTATCGCGATGCCACGATTTAAAATCATTCAGAAGCTGGTGGATCGCCTCAATCTGGTTACCCGCGAAAACTTAACCGGACTGATGGTGGTGCGTGCTTTTGGCAATCAGGACTTTGAAAAAGAACGCTTTAAAGAAGTCAATACCGATACTACCAATAACAATCTTTTTGTAAATCGGGTTATGGTCTTTATGATGCCTACTATGATGTTTATCATGAACAGCATCACGCTGCTGGTTGTCTGGGTTGGTGCCAATCAAATCGCCGATTCAACTATGCAAGTCGGTGATATGATGGCCTTTATGCAATACGCAATGCAGATTATCATGTCCTTCCTGATGATTTCCATGATGTTTATCATGATTCCCCGTGCATCTGTTTCAGGTGATCGAATCCAGGAAGTACTGGCAGTCGAACCCAGCATCGTTGATCCAAAAGAACCTAAAACTTTACCAACCAACACCCGTCCAGTTCTAAAATTCAACAACGTGTCCTTCCGTTACGAAGGTGCTGACGAAGATGTTCTGCACGATATTGATTTTACTGCAATGCCCGGTCAAACGACCGCTTTTATTGGCTCTACCGGCTCGGGAAAATCAACCCTGATCAATCTGATTCCCCGCTTCTTCGATGTCACAAAGGGTTCAATTACCATCGATGATATTGATATCCGGGAAATTACCCAGTTTGATTTGCGAAATCATATTGGTTATGTCCCACAGAAAGGTGTCTTATTTTCAGGTTCTATCGCATCAAACCTCCGCTATGGCGATAAAACTGCCACCGATGACGACTTGTCAATTGCCGCCGATGTTGCGCAGGCCACCGGACTGCTCAACCAAACTCCAGAGGGTTTGTACCGCGAGATTTCACAAGGCGGCAGCAATGTTTCGGGCGGTCAGAAACAAAGACTATCAATTGCTCGAGCCTTAACCAGAAAACCGGATATTTATATTTTTGATGACAGCTTCTCAGCGCTTGACTATAAAACGGATCTGGCCCTTCGTAAAGCTCTGAAAAACTATACTGGCGACTCCACCGTTTTAATTGTCGCGCAACGTATTAACACGATCATGCAAGCCGAACAAATCATCGTTCTTGATGAAGGTAAAGTCGTGGGTAAGGGAACCCATCAGGAGCTGTTAAAATCCTGTGAGTGTTATCGGGAAATCGCATCCTCACAATTATCAGAGGAGGAATTAAGTCTATGAGTCAAGAAACTAAAACAAACAACACCCAGCGACCTGCCGGCATGGGTATGGGACCAGGTCGAGGCCGCGGCCCCGGTGGACCCGGTGGCGGCCATGGCATGATGCCCGGTGAAAAACCAAAAGACTTTAAAAAGGCTTTTAAGCAATTGGCTGGCTATCTTTCAGTCTATAAAATTCGCTTATTCTTTGTTCTGATCTTTGCCATCGCATCAACTGTTTTCACCATTGTCGGACCAAAGATTCTGGGGAATGCTACTACAGCGATTTTTGAAGGTGTAATGAATATAATCTCTGATAATGGTCAGGGCATCGATTTTGACTATATTGGAAGAATTATTCTATTTTTGCTCGGCCTCTATATCGTCTCAGCGATTTTTGGCTATATTCAGGGACTAATTATGACCAATCTGTCAATGAAGGTCACTTATAATCTGCGCCGAGATATTTTTGATAAAATCAATCGGTTGCCCTTTAAATATTTTGATAAAACCAGCTACGGCGAAGTTCTTTCGTTTCTGACTAACGATATTGAAACAGTTAACCAAACGCTTAATCAGAGCATCACTCAAATTATCACCTCAGTCACCAGTGTGATCGGGATTTTGATTATGATGCTTTCCATCAGCTGGCAAATGACCCTCGTAGCAATTCTCATTTTACCGATTTCACTTTTTGTCGTCATGACGATTGTAAAAAAATCACAGAAGCATTTCAGTGAACAACAGACCTATCTGGGGCACATCAACGGGCATGTCGAAGAAATGTATAGCGGTCATCAGGTCGTTAAAGCTTTTAACGGTGAAAAAGACTCTTTTGACACTTTTGAAGAATATAATACAACCCTCTTTAGCTCAGCCTGGAAAGCCCAGTTTCTGTCTGGCCTGATGATGCCAATGATGCAGGGAATCGGAAATGTCGGCTACGTAGGCGTATCAATTCTTGGCGGTTATCTTGCCGTTAACGGACAATTATCCGTTGGTGATATTCAAGCCTTTATCCAGTATGTCCGTCAGTTTACCCAGCCAATCACGCAGATTGCCAATATTTCTAATATTCTGCAACAAACAACTGCTGCTGCAGAACGTGTCTTTGCTTTTCTGGAAGAAGAAGAAGAAGTTGAAGAAAACAAAACAGATTTTGATCTGACACAGTTAAAAGGTAATGTCACCTTTGATAAAATTGCTTTTGGCTACAGTCCAGACAAACCCGTTATTAAAAACTTCACAACACAAGTCAAGGAAGGGCAAAAAATTGCCATCGTCGGCCCTACCGGCGCCGGTAAAACAACCATCGTTAAACTGCTGATGCGTTTTTACGATGTGGATTCCGGTCAAATTCTGATTGATGGTCGCCCAATCAAAGATTTTTCCCGCAACGATTTGCGCAAGCAATTCGGGATGGTTCTTCAGGATACATGGCTTTATAACGCCAGTATCTGTGAAAATATCCGTTATGGGAAATTGGACGCTACTAACGAAGCTGTGGAAAAAGCTGCTAAAGCTGCTCAGGTCGACCATTTTGTTCACACCCTGCCAGACGGCTATAATATGATTCTAAATGAATCAGCCAGTAATGTTTCCCAGGGTCAAAAACAGCTTTTAACCATTGCCAGAGCAATCCTTGCTGATCCAAAAATTCTGATTCTTGATGAAGCGACCTCTTCCGTGGATACCCGAACAGAAGTTCTAATACAAAAGGCTATGGATAACCTGATGGAAGGCCGTACCAGTTTCGTTATCGCCCACCGGCTATCGACTATTAAAAATGCCGATCTGATCCTGGTTATGAAAGACGGTGATATTATCGAGCAAGGCAATCATGATGAGTTGCTTGTTCAGGATGGTTTTTATGCTCACCTCTATAATTCACAATTTGAGGACGCCGATACCTACCTCGAAGAAAGCGAGCTTACTTCTTAAATTAAATAGTATTATCAAACGGTTCCGGATTTAAAATCTCCGGGCCGTTTTTTTATTGCAAAAATACAACTGCCATCAATTTTAGTGCTTGCTGCTCAAAAGAAAACCTTCTTTTTTATCAAATTTTAAAGCTTTTGTTAGTTATACTCACAAAAGGGTAAAATGATTAAAATACTCTTTGTAATTATTCTATTGTTTTCCAACACAAAGATCGAAAATTTAAGAAAAGGAGAAAAAATCATGAAGAATGAAGACAAAATGACTAACACCCCATTTTATAATTCAAAATGGTGGCTCGTATTATGGAGCTTTCTACTCTGGCCTCTGGGATTAATCATGCTCTGGAATTATTTAGACCGGATGCATAAGAATGAATTGCCGCGAACAAAGCTTGTTGATAAAAAACTGGAAGAATATCCATAGAAACCTTTGAATTACCTTAAAATCAACCACCCATTTTAAGCCAAAAACCCTTAAGAAACTTGTGAAATTCTTTAGTTTATGTTAAACTTCCCTTGAAGTTTCCATTTATGACAATTTTTTCAACCACCATGAACTTACGCTTCCTGGTGGTTGTCGCTTGTGTGCTGATTATCCGAAATAATGCTTATTCAGAGACAAGTCAGGGTTTTCCTGAATTCACTAAGGAGCAGTTTAAAAATGGTTTCACAGATTTTCACTTTGTTATTTATTTTAGGTCTGCCATTTATGATGTACGGACTCTATTATCTTTTAATTGGCTTATTTGGCTATGCCAAACACAACCGTTTCCAGCAGGCAGCACCTAAACATCGGATCGCCGCTGTGGTGGCCGCCCGAAATGAAGCTGCCGTCATTGGTCATCTGGTTGAGAGTCTTAAGCAGCAAGATTATCCGACCGAGCTGATGGATGTTTACGTTATCCCAAACAATTGTACGGATGATACCGAAGAAGTCGCCCGAGCTCATGGCGCAAAGATCATGACCTGCACTGCCGAGGTTAAATCCAAAGGTGCAGCATTGGCACAATTTTTTAAATACATTTTTGCCAACAATGATCGCTATGACGCTTTCTGCATCTTTGATGCTGATAATCTGGTTGATAAGAACTTTTTTTCTGCGATGAACAATGTTCTGTGTTCTGGTGAAAAAATCGCTCAGGGCTATCGTGACAGCAAAAACCCTGATGATTCGTGGATTTCAGGCTGCCAATCGGTCTTTTACTGGACACTCAACCGCTTTTTAAATCTGGCTCGCTATCGTCTGGGATTATCGGCCGCTTTAAACGGTACCGGTTTCATGGTTTCGGCTGATCTAATCAAACAAGAAGGTTTCGAAACCTTTACGCTAACGGAAGATATCGAGTTTACCACGCAATGTGTTTTAAAAGGCTATCGCGTCGCCTGGGTTCCGGAAGCAAAAACCTTCGATGAGCACCCTTTACGCTTTGACCAGTCCTGGTCACAACGTAAAAGATGGTCAACCGGAACAATCCAGTGTTTCGGCCTTTACCACAGGGATTTGCTCAATAATTTTTTTGAGAATAAAAACTTTTGCGCCCTGGATATGCTCTTGTTTCTGATCGCGCCATTTATTCAAGTTTTGACCTGTATTTACACCATTTCGTCCTTTATCATTTTGGGAATGCTCTACATTTCCACCGGAATCTGGTCCGATGCACTGACCTTTGCCATTTTCTTTGCAATTTGCGGTCTGGTGTTCAGCGTTGTTTTCTCACTGATGGTTTTATGGATGGAAGGCAAAAAAGTGAAAGAAATCAACCGCCAGTCAATTTTTTCATTTTGGCTCTATCTAATGTCCTGGATTCCCATCAATTTTCTGTGTTTTATTAAACCCATTGATGTCTGGGAACCCATTGAGCACACTAAAAGTATTAAAATTTCACAAATTGCGGAATAATAAAGCCGTGCGAACATAAAAAGAGACCATCTCGAATTCAAGTTCACTTGAAAATTCGGGATGGTCTCTTTTTATGTTCATAAGGCAAAGCAAGCGACGAGACCGCAACGCAGTGAAGGTCGAGTGCGCCGCTTGGCCGGCACGGCTTTATTATTCCGCCTCTGTATTTTCAGGTAACTGACTACTTTCTTGTGAATCCACTTCAATCGGTTCTTCAATCAGTTTAATCGTGACTGTTTCGTTCTTTTTCCTCATCACGACCAAAGCAATACTAACACAGGTAATCATCAGCATAAAGATCGTCAGGACATAATAACCACTTCCCAAATCAAGACTGACACTCGCTGACAAGAAGGATGGATCCTTAATCAGAAAATCTACCAGCATCGTTCCCAAACTGCCAAGCACGCCTTCAATCAACTGCCTCATATTATCAAAAATACTTGTATTAATGGAATCTGTTAGTCCTTTGAGATAAAGGTTAGCTGACTCATTTATGTTCTTGATACCCAAGCCCACTGCAATCAATAATATTGATTGCACTGCGGACAGAACCAGCGGAAACCATGCCGAAACATTTTTAGCAGCCATCACGAGCAGTAACAGCAGATTAATAAAGAACAAGACAAAAACCAGCTCATTTAAGGTCGTTTTAAATCGATCCACATCATCCATCATGGTATTGATTGTGTCAAATGTTTGTGATGCCGTATTCTGCATAGCTTCCAGTGACGCCTCGACATTTCTGGCATTCAAAACGATATTATAGGCACCATTCAGCAGATTATTAATCTGATCACCATTAACGAAAATTTCACTGATCCGACTCTGAATTTGGGCATCGCCTAAATAATCAAGGGACGGATTATTTAAAGCGCTGTTTAGCCAGTTAAGTTTTTGCAGTTCGGGAAATGGTGTTCTCATAATATCTAGAATCGGTACCCCTCGAATAGTCAAATCCGATAATGGTATATCAAAAACCTGCAAATCATCTATAGGTGTCTGAAAGAGAAAATCATCAAGATCCAGAGTTACAATCGAATTTTCAGAGTCAAGCAGTTTATAGTCTTCCTCAAAGCCCGAAACCTGCAGATCCACACCAAAACTTAAAAAGGGCATAAAAAAGCCCGTCAACATCACTAGAATTAACAAAATACCAGCTGTTCGCAAAGGATTCATTTTAACCCAGTCTGACAGTTTAGCAAAGTAAACGAGCAGATTTTTTTTAAGTTTTTCCATTTTTTAACCTCTTTCAATTTTGAATAAAACTACCCAATAATTCTAAACTTAAACGACTTATCAAATAATTTTCACTAATGTCAGGTTTTTCATGATAGCAGCTCTTTTAATTTAGTTTCATTCAATCAGACATTTTGTCATCTTTCTTATAATACCATATTTAAAAAGTTAATGGTTCGCTGATTTTGGGGATTGGCAAAGATCTCCTGGGGAGGCCCCTGCTCCACAATATAACCTTCATCAATAAAAATGACCCGGTCAGCAACCTCTCGGGCAAAGCCCATCTCATGGGTCACCACTACCATGGTCATCCCCTCATTTGCCAGCTGCTTCATAACATTTAAAACCTCGCCAACCATTTCCGGGTCAAGTGCAGATGTCGGCTCGTCGAAAAGCATGACATCCGGATTCATGGCTAGCGCCCGAGCAATCGCCACCCGCTGCTGCTGTCCGCCGGATAACTGGCCGGGATAAACCTCTGCTTTTTCCTGTAGGCCTACCCGCTTTAGAAGCCCCATTGCAATGGCGTTAGCTTCATCCTTGCTTTTTATTTTTAAAGCCGTGGGTGCCAAACAAATATTATCAAGCACTGTCATATGTGGGAATAAATTAAACTGCTGAAAAACCATGCCGATATTTTGACGAAAAAGGTTGATCTTCTCATGGGCTCCTGTAATATCATTGCCATCGACTTCGACCGTCCCGCTGGTCGCTTCTTCCAGCGCATTTATACAACGCAGCAGCGTACTTTTCCCTGAACCGGATGGCCCAATGATGCAAACCACTTCCTTCTCTTTAATTTCCAGGTTAATGTCTTTTAATACTTCAAGCTCGCCAAAAGTTTTTTTCAGGTTCTTAATTTTTATTTTTCCCATATGACATTTTCCTTTCAATTTGTTTCGAAATCTTCGATAGAATCATAATTACAATAAAATACATGACCCCAACAATCAACCACATTTTAAAGCTTTCATAATTATTGGCAATAATTAGTTTGCCCGTCTGCGTCAGTTCAACCACCCCGATAACTGATAGGAGTGAGGTATCTTTCAGAGTAATAATACACTGATTGATTAGAGCTGGTGTCATGGTTCTGATCGCCTGAGGTAAAATGACTTTGCGCATCGACAAGCCATATGTCAAACCGAGACTTCTAGCCGCCTCCATCTGTCCACTATTGATAGATTCAATCCCACCCCTGAAAATCTCAGCCAGATAGGCCCCAGCATTGAGACTTAATGTGATAACCCCAGCCAGATTCTGATCCAGACGAATTCCCAAAGCCATTGGAATTCCAAAATAAATGAAAAACGCCTGAACCAGGAGTGGGGTTCCCCTCACAATATCAACATAAACAAGAGCAATGGCTCGCAAAGCCTTTTGCGGAGCCACTGACAAAAGCCCAAAAACCAGGCCGATGATTGCAGCAAAAACAAGTGAAATAATTGTAATTTCAACAGTCATTCCCAGACCGCTTAAGAGGCGGGGCCAGTTCTGGGCAATTAATTCCGGTATACTCAAACTTTTCCTCCTTAAACTGCGGTTGTCCAACAGTCTTGACTCCTCTCAAAGTCAACACTTTTAGATAACCTAGAGAAATCATCTGCCAGCCAGGCTGACAGATGATTCTCAAAAACTGTGTTATTTTTAAATAGGCTTATTTCTGAATGTATGTATCCAGGATTTCCTGATATTTTCCGCTTTCCTTTAAATTGGCAAGGCCAGCATTAAACATCGCTAAAAGTTCAGCATTTTCGCCTTTTTTAACGGCAAATCCATAAGAACTCCCTTTTTCCATATCGGTAACAATTTTAAAAGGCATCCCATTGGCAATGGCATCTCCGACTACTGGGTAATCTTCAAACATGGCAACTGAATTACCAGCTTTCACATCTTCGTACATATTTGCTGAATCCGGGAAGGAAATCACTTCAAAGCCATACTGATCTTTAATCGAGTCGGCAAACGCCGCACCTTCTGTACCGTTTTTGACGGCCACCCGTTGTCCAGCCAAATCAGCGTAGGAAGTAATGGTGTCATTATCGGCAGAGATTCCCATCACTACCCCTGAATCAAAATAAGGATCTGAGAAATCAAAAACATCTTTTCGCTCATCTGTGATGCTCATACCGGCAATCATACCATCTGACTGTCCAGTTGATACTTCACCCAAAGCAGCGTCAAAACCTACCACTTTCAGTTCATAAGCGAAGCCCTGATCTTCAGCAATAGCCGCCAGCAGATCAATATCAATTCCCACCTGTTGGCCATTTTCATTTTCAAACTCAAATGGTTTAAATGTTGTGTCAGTGGCAATCACATAGGATTTTTCATCGCTGGCAGTAGACGAATCACTTGAGCAAGCCGACAATGAAACAACCATTGCAACAACCATCAGTAGAAGGCCGAGTTTTGTTAATCTTTTCATACTTTTTCCTCCAATGCAAATTTTGTATCATAGAAAGATACACATTCCTAATTCAGCTAGCAGTATATCATTTTTTCGACATTTCTGCAATAAAAAGCAGTAACCGTTATCATAATGCGACTAAAAAAATTCAGTCCTAATTTGACAATCAGGACTGATACTCATATTTTTACTTATTTGACACGTTTTAAATAGCGTTGAATGGTTTCGTAGTCTTCTTCTGCGACAATATACTCCGAATCCTGATTTTCCATAATCAGTTCTTCCGGCAAGATTTCAATTTTCTCAGAAGCCCGGCGACCCTTTGTTTCAACCATTAAAACTTCCTTCTGGTCAAGTCGCTTCTTGCGCTGATTTAATCCTGCTTCAATCATATCCAGATCGTCGATGCGTTTATTGATCACCTTGGACAAACTAATCAGATCATCCAAAACCTCATCGACAACAAATTGCTTGTCGATAATCGCCTTGAGTTTTTCCCGAATCAGATTGCCGGCAGCAACAATTTTTTCATCCCCGGTAATCGGCTGATAACTTTCTATTTCCTGTTGGAAGACAGTAACGGCATTCTGAAGATAATGAGTTTCTTCCATTGATTGTTCAATTTCATTAAAAAGACTGCTCAAGCGTTTTTCTATTGAAGAAAAGTCGCCCTGCTCTTCGCCATTAAAATCAAGTCCAGTTTTTATACGTGAAACTTCCCTTGGCGCTTGTGATTCTTTTACAACCGGTTCAAAAACAGCACTTCCCAGCTCGCGTTCAACTGACATTTTAGGAATTTCTCGTGTTGATACAGAAGGCATGGCCGGTTTTGTTGCAGCATGCTCTTTTTCCTTGGGCATTTCCCAAATTGATTCAACAATTTCTTTTGGCACTTTCTGAACAAGTTCAGACTGGATTTTCGCTTGTGGAATGACCGTTGTCTTCTGCTCCTGAAAGACCGGTTTTTGAAATTCCGACTGATTTATGCGACTCTGAATTAATTCCTGTTCGTCGGCAAAAGGCACTTGCTGCTCTTTACCCAAGTTGCGTTTAATATCTCTTAAAAATTCACCCGTTTCATATCGCTTCTCCGCTTCAAGATAATCAATCTTTTTGGACTCTTTAAAAGTCGGCTGCATGACTTCTTGCCGTCTGGTTTCACTGCGGGTATTGCTTCTACTATTATTTTCGATAAGTGAGTTGAAAATACTGTCGTAATCGGATTCTTCATCATCAGTTGCAGACAGCCAATTTTTTCGATTTTCTGTTTTCTTTGGTTTAGCCGTTTTCTTAACTGGCTGTTCGAGCGTTTCCACGCTTTCTTCCAAAAGACCATCTTTACCAATTAAAACCCACCACAACAAATGCGCCAAAGTGATCATCAAAAAATCAACCAGTGCCAGACCCATGAAAAAATAAAATGGAACTTCTGGAATCAAAAACAGGCACAATCCAAAAATAATCCCATTTCCAATCGTTGCGACCAGGCCGCCGATAAATGGCATATTTTTCAAAAATGGACTGCGGTTCAAATCATAGAGCGACAAAACAACCAGTTTGATTCCCACAAATAAGCCCATTAAGATGATAAAAGCATCTGCATGGGGTAATGTCTGAAGAATCTGATATCCTAACAGATATCCGTATCCGGCAATTGCTAACCCAAACAAGTCAAAGATCAGCAATCCCCAACATCTTCCAATACTTAATCTCATTCATCTACTCCTTATGTCCAAATTTTTCAGGAGTTTTTCTCATTTCTCCAAAATCAAGGTTCGTTCCTTTTTTTTGAGTTTCAAGATCTCGAGAAAGATCCAAGGGTTCGGTGTTCCAGTACATGGCTTCAATTTCCTGCAACTTTTGATATTCACGATTCAGGGTTTCTTCTTTCCGATTGACCTCTTCATGACGCTGCTTTAAGATCTTCAGGGCTGTTCCCAGCGAATCCAGCATTTCTTGAACCATTTTTTCCCGCTGTTCAATGTTACTAAGCTGACGATTCAGATCTTCCGCTTCGTAGGAAGTTCGCTTATCGGTGTTTTCCATGAATCGTTCTTCTTCCTGCTTAATATCCTTAAAAACCCTTTCAAAGTTATCATGACGCTTGACCAGCACCTCATCTTCTTTGCGGTGCAGACCAGTATCATTGCCTTCGTTTTGGGTTGCCTTAACAATCAGGGATTTTAACTCTTCATCTTTTTGGAGTATCAGTTTTTCAAGCTTGTCGATTCGATTTTCTACATACTCGAAATATTCGTTTTTATTGCCAGACTCCTGACCATTTGACATCCTGATTCACCTCTATCCTATACTTTCTATCTATTATAGCAAAATTTTCGTAAAAAGTATAATACAAACTTGTTACAAAAATAAATTATACCGACTATAGATTAAACCATAGAATTAAAAAATAATCAAGTCAAGCTTCAGTTTTTAAGAATAAAAACAGATTCGGCCTGATTTCGCCATTTGTAGCTAAGTTTTTTAAAGTAACTTTTTCTGCCGCTCAAGAAAACGTTCAGCCTGATTAAAAATATCCTGAATCGTTTCGTCATCTTCATATTTCGTGCCGAAACCAAAGCTCACTGACAGTTTAATGGATTTTATTTTAACTTCTTCCAGCATTTTGCGAATACGCTCAATCGCGCGTTCTACCCGGGCACCTTCCGTTTTTGGCATAATAATCACAAACTGCCCTTCGCTGAAGCGCGCAACGACATCATCGCCGCGACAGCCGTTGTCCAGAATATAAGCGGCTTTTTTAATAAAATCATCACCCACTACATGCCCATATCGACTGTTTAACTCGTGCAAGCCATTAATTTCAACCAGAATAATCGATAATGGATATTGGTTGGAATTATCCATTTTTTTAATTTCCAACTCGTAAAAAGCTTTATTGTAAATTCCCGTGAGCGGATCACGAAAAGACATGGATTCAATTTTATTTTTTTCGCCGCCTTCTGCAAGCATGGCTTTTAAAGCTTCTCTTTTTTCTGTCACATCCTGAATAAAGCAAACCACTCCGATAACCTGGTTGCTGTTATCCTTGATGGGCGCCCAATAATTTTTTCCCAGTACATAGGTCTCACCATTATCTTTGTATTCTTCAACTGAAACAAACTGTTCACCAGCCAGAGCCCGGTCACAAAAGCCCTTTATTGTTTCACGCTCCTCAAAGCTGTCCATCAGATCCAGTATTTTTGATCCGATTTGGATGGTCACGCCCCACTGTGACTTCATCACTTCGCGATGGCGGTTGTTAAAACTTAAATAGCGATAACGCGTATCAAGCCCAAAGATCATAAAATCATGACTGGTTTCAAGTACTGCTTTTAAAACACTATTGGCCAGTTCTAATTTTTCTTTTAGCGCGATAATACCATCTTCAAAGGGATCTGTCATTTGCCCCCGGCGCTCCTCGTTCATTGTTTCAATTGTTACTTTCTCGTCACTACTCACACCAATTCCTCCTCGATTAATTGCCTATTAGTTCCCAAAACGTATCTATCTAAAGTTAATTTCAATTATTCTATATTTAAACAATTTTATTATATCAGATAATAATTTAATTCGGTAGCAAAAAAATCACTGCTTTCGCAATAAATACTCAGTGAGTAAATACTTACTCCTAATTTATTTTAGAGTTTAGACTTTGAAATCACTTTCTAAAAAAAGCAGCCGTTCACAATTAAGCATGCTAAATCGTGAACGGCTGCTTTCGCAGCTAACTCATCCCTATTTCAGCGTCTGTAAAAAAAGAGCCACCAATTTGGGATCAAACTGTGTTCCTGAACAGGCTTTTAATTCTTCACCAATTTCTTTTTTGCTTTTATTTTTATGTTTCATTGCTTCATATGCTTCAGCTATAGCTACAATTCTTGCCTGCTGATTAATTTCGTCACCTTTTAAGCCGTTGGGATAACCACTTCCATCCCAGTGTTCCTGATGTTGGTAGACGATCTGGGCAATATCCTTATACTCATCTACCAAACTCAATAGCCTAAAGCCTCGCTCAGGATGACGCCTGATATCTGTCCAGTCGCTGTCTTCAAGTGTTTTCAGTTTGTTGAGACTTTTATCATCAACCGTAATTTTGCCAATATCATGCAGTTCTCCAGCCCGAATTGTCTGCTCGATAAAAGCCTTATCAGGCGAAAGTAAGGCGGCAATTTTTCCACTTACCTCACCAACCTCGATGGAATGTTGCTTTTCTCCTTCGTTATGATTAAAAAGCATTTCCAGCACTCGCTTGATGGTCTGACTTTTCATCGAGGTCCCTTTTTTCAGTTTCTCCCGATACATCAGATCCTCAGCATTTTTCAGGGTATTATTAAGGTTTTCCTCAATTTTGTCTTTTGTGTCATAACCGAAGGAAATCGATATTTCGATGCCATTCCCAACTTTTTGCACTGTTAACTGATCCTGAATTCTATTAATTAATGCTTTAACCGTTTCTCGATCTGTCTCCGGCAAAAGCAGCACAAACTCGTCATTCCCGTAACGAATCACAAAGGCTTCTTTGGCACAAGTTTTCATGAGAATTTCAGCGGTTTTAATGATCACTTCATCGCCTGTTTCACGACCAAAAGAATCATTAATCAGTTCCAGTCCATTAATATCCGCCATTACAACTGAAATCGGCAAATATTTTTCCTGGTCGGTTCGCTCCATTTGATCCAACAAAAAGCGCCGGTTATAAAGCCCCGTCATCTGATCATGATATCCCAGCATATCTGATACCTTTAATTTTTCACGTTCTTCGAAAAGTTTTTTTCGAGCGGCGTTTTTTTCTGTTTCATCAATCCCAATGCAAAGTACCAAATCAATTTCATTTGTTGCATTTCTGACAGGACGCCAGCGATTAATCCAATCGGTGGACGCTTTACCATTCTGCGGCTGACAAGTCATAGCCTGACTAATTAGCTCACCTTTTAGAATCCGATCAAAAATCTTTTGCGCTTCGTCACGCTTTTTTTGATCAAGATAATGTTCAAGAAAAGCATCCCCTGTTTTTATCTCAATTCCCCAATTTTCCTTGACCAGCTGATAGTAACGGCGGTTAAAAAATAAATATTTTCCGTCCCGATCCAGCGAAAATATAATCAACTCCTCAGAATTTTCTAAAAGCGCCAAAAGATATGATTTTTCCAATTGATTATCCATCGCCTTTAAATGGTTGTCCATAGTCTGTTCTCCTTTATATACGAATTTATTACCATCCCAGTATTCGTTTATTCTGTCGTCGAACATTTATGCTTCTGATTGATATATATTCCCTTTTTTTAACAATTCAATCAAAAAAAAGCGAACTTAAAAATTAAGTTCGCTTCAGAAAAAAGTTTAGTGTTCGCCACATTCGTCGTGGTGTTCATGTTCCTGACAAATAGAACCAGTTGATTCAAGCTTGCCATCCAGATACAAAGCAGCCGAGTCAGCCGCAGTACCACTGACACCAATCACTACTTCGATGCCTTTTTCATTAAAGATGTCCACGGCACCACCGCCCATGCCCCCGGAAATAATAACATTTACACCCATATCATTCAAAAAATTAGGCAAAAACCCCGGTTTATGACCTGGATTAGCAACGGCTTCAGTTTTAACAATTTTTTTGCCTTCAGTATCAAAAATCATAAAACTTTCACAGTGACCAAAATGGCCAGTTACATTTCCATTATCACTTGCAACAGCAATTTTCATTTTTTGTTCTCCTTTAATTTCCTGTTCTTCATCTTCCAGCTGATTGGCCAGATTATCCAACCAGTTAATATCAGTCAGCTCAATCAGTCCCTTATCACAAGCAGCCGCTAGTTTTGGATCAATTGGCATTTTAGCCACGACATCCACACCGTACTGGGCAGCCACTTCTTCAACATGGCTGTCGCCAAAAATTGAATGGCTTTTGCCGCAATCCGGACATTTAAAGAAAGACATATTTTCAACCAGACCGATCACTGGAATTTTCATCATCTCAGCCATTTTTACCGCTTTGGCAACGATCATCGATACCAGCTCCTGAGGTGAGGTGACAATAATAATCCCATCCACTGGCAGTGACTGGAATACTGTCAAAGGCACGTCTCCGGTTCCTGGTGGCATATCAATAAACATATAGTCAATATCGCCCCAAATGACATCGGTCCAGAACTGTTTAACCGTGTTGCCGATAATCGGGCCACGCCAGATAACCGGATCGGTTTCATTTTCCAGCAGTAAATTGATGGACATGATATCAATACCCGTCTTACTGGTGTTAGGATAAACCCCCAGCTCACTAGTACGGGCTTTTTCTTTGATGCCAAACGCTTTAGGAATTGAAGGCCCGGTAATATCGGCATCAAGAATCGCCGTATTAAAGCCTCTGCGGCTCATCGTAACTGCCATTAAGGAAGTCACCAGCGATTTTCCAACCCCGCCTTTGCCGCTCACGACGCCGATAACTTTTTTAATACGGCTCAGTTCATGGGGGCTTTCCAAAAAATCATTCTTGTCTTTTCGATCACTACATTCTTCACTGCAGCTGCTGCAGCTTTGATCACATGCTTCACTCATTGTTTTCTCCTCAATAATTCCAAGTTTTTATGATAAACAGGACACTGCCCGCTTATTTCTAATTAATCCTTTCTTTTTAAGAAAGTCAGTGCGTAGACAACCCCCGCACCGATCAATTGGATTTCGTAGTCCGCGCGCGGATTCGTACAGTCGCTCAATTTGAAATCGCTAATTATTGACGTTTTCTAGCAACTGTTCGCCCCGAGGCGGACACTGAAAAGCCAATTGTCGGTGCTCAGGTAGATAAAATTAACTTTGTCTTCAGTCTGCCTTTCTTTTTAAGAAAGTTTCATATCTTCATTTGCATACCGGTTGAAATCGGCAAAAGCTGATCGCCTAAAATATTTTTAAGACGCTCATAGGCTTCCTGGCCGGTACAATGACCAGTATAGTATTGTATATTCTTTTGTTTTAGGGCTTTTCCAAGCCCTTCAATCAGACTATTATTTTCTGGTTTATTAAAATCAAGGCCTTTAAGATGAAAGCCGCCAATCACGTGTGTCGGTATCGTATGATAAACCGTCTGCAAATGATTCAGCACATTGATCATCCCGCAATGGGCACAGCCTGCCACTAAAATAATTTTCTCCCCATCTTTTATCAGCAAATGCTGTTCATGGGAAAAATCATCTTTCAGCAGGCCGCTTGCTGTTTCAACAAAAAGGTTCTGATTGGCTGGTGAAAATAATTCTCGTCCCGAAACATCAGAAAACAGCATCATCCTATTATTAATATGATACTCCTGATCGACAAAGCAGAGGCGTGAATCAGTCAATATTTCGCCCGGCAATCCAATATATTCAAAGTTTTGCCTAGACCGTTTGGCAAAAAAACCACCTAAGGCTTGGCGTTTCATAAAAATTTCACCCTCTGGATGATCAGATAAGTAATCGATCAAACCGCCACCATGATCATAATGGCCATGACTGATTATTACCTGATTTGTATTCTCCAGTGACAGTCCCATCTTGATCGCATTTTTTTTATACAAACAAGTGGCACCCAAATCAAAGAGCAGTTTATTACCATTGTCTTCAATCAGAAGGCTCAAGCCATGCTCTCCTTCAAGCGCCGGGTCGATCGTAGACGTATTTTCTATCAGGACACTGATTTTAATCATTTTTTTGCATAGAGCGCTTTTAGCGTCTGATTAAAAACATCGCGAACCGCAAAACCAGCTGAACATTCCATATCAACGACGGTCTTGCCCTCGTTAACCGCCTGCACCGCACACTGATCATAAGGAATCTGACCCATAAATAAGAGGTCTTCAGCCAGGCAGTAGTCGATAATCTTTTGCGTATTGGTCGGACTGGTATCGGCCTTATTGACACAAACCACCGTCTTGGTATGAAAAACTCTGGCCGTTTTAACAATTCTTTCCAGATCACTGATCCCGGAAAGTGACGGTTCCGCTACAATCAGCACCAGGTCTACCCCACTCAGTGAGGCAATTACCGGACAACCAATTCCAGGGGACCCATCAATAATCGCCAGATCAACATTTTCTTTTAAAGCACCACGCATTTGTTTTTTTACTTCTGTTACCAAAAGGCCGGAGGTTCCACTGCCCATTTTAAGCTTAGCCGTTGAAAAAACCGCTTTTCCGGTATAGAGAATCAAATCTCCATCAACTCGCGGCTTCATAGTAATGGCATCCGCCGGACAAAAAGCCTGGCAGACCCCGCAGCCTTCGCAAGCATAGGGATCGATCGAAAAGCCATTTTCTTCGATCACCGAATCAAATCGGCAAAGCGCCTTGCAGGCGCCACATTGAATGCAGACCGTCTGATCAATGACTGCTTTGCCCATACCATAAAAGTCGCTTTCCCTTTTGACCCCTACATCTTCCATAATCAGATGAAGATTCGGCGCATCCACGTCGCAATCCGCATAAGCCATGGCATTTGCTAAGCGGATAAAAGCACTGGCTACGGTTGTTTTTCCGGTTCCACCTTTGCCGCTAAGCACCAGCAATTGTTTCATGATCCATGACCTCCTTGATCTGACGCAAAAATTGTTCAAATATCTTCTGATAATGGCTGTCTTCTCTGGCGGCAACCTTGCCATTTGAAGTCATTTGACCTAGCTCCCGACTAAAAGGAATTTGTCCCAGCAGCGGAATTTGGCTGTGCTGGGCAAATTTTTCGATGGGATTATTTTCTTCAAAGCATTTATTGATGATAATCCCATGGGGTTTATGAAAGAGTCTGACCAATTCATAAACCATCTGCAGATTATGCAGGCCAAATAAAGTCGGCTCAGCAACCAGAACGCAGTAATCCGCATCCCGGATCGACTCCATAACAATACAGGCGCTGCCCGGCGGACAGTCAATGACCACGGTATCATCATCTTCTTTAATGTGACTCAGTAAATCCTTAATAATCGGTGTTCCTGAAGCTTCTCCAGTATTTAAAAATCCTGAGAAGACTTTGACCTGTTCAGAAACCCCGGCATTTATTTTTCCAATGACTTTGTCTTTTTCGGTCAAAGCTTTATGAGGACAAAGCATGATACAGCCGCCGCAGGAGTGACAAATCTCGTCAAAAACAATCAGTTTATTGACAATTGACGCGAGGGCATTGAATTTGCAAAAATCAACACAGGTCCGACAGCCGTTGCACAAATCTTCATCGACAAGCGGAATTTTAACTGTTACTTCTTCTGTAACTGGCTCTTGTGGTTTAAAAAAGAGGTGGCCATTGGGCTCCTCTACATCACAGTCCAGATAAACAGCGTGACCCGCAACAGCAGCAAGATTAACTGAGACAAGGGTTTTCCCCGTCCCCCCTTTACCACTGAGCACAGCTATCTTCACTTGTTCATCCTTCTTTCGATTGCCGCAAGAGCAGCTTCCACAGCGGTTATATCGCCAAATACACCAAGGGTAGTGATATGTTGGGGACAAAGTCCGTGAATCTCCACAACGGTTACTTCCGACGTTTTCTCGGCGATATCACTTGCGACAATCACTTCGATCACTGTTCCCTGGCATAAACCAACAGCCGTGTACTCATCTTCAAGAATCCGTTCGGCAACTTTTCGGTCGCCCACTTTACGAGAAAGAATCTCTTTGGTGCCGCTGGAAATCCCATTAATCACTTCAATCTTCATCTTAGTTCACCCCATGCCCATGAAAGCCGGGATGAATATTTGTCAACTCTTTCA
Organism: Eubacteriaceae bacterium; assembly: GCA_030156895.1. GTDB lineage: Bacteria > Bacillota > Clostridia > Eubacteriales > Eubacteriaceae > Acetobacterium. The sequence continues at coordinate 51,257 of JASGLP010000003.1, forward strand.
AGCTGCCATCCTGGTAAGCTTTTATATTATCTTCGATCGAATCACTTGTATTTTTAAATAATTTAATATCCGCCTGTTTAAAAACGTCCGCTGCATTTTCACCGCAACGTGGCGTAATCAGCGTTTTTGCGCCAGTGTCGACAACAATTTGCGCTGCCTTAATGCCTGCACCACCTTGAGCGCTGGCCGCTTCATTAACTAAAAAACTGCCCTGTTTTTCCTGGGTATCATAAATATAAAAAAAGGGCGCCCGTCCAAAGGACATACAAACTTCTGAATCCATCGTGTTTTCTTCTACTGGTATTGCAATTTTCATTTTCCGCTCCTTTAGTCTATATCGATTGTCGATGTCTGCGACATCGTCCACAACCAGCTCTTTGATTAGCCGATGTATCATCACACAACTTATAATTGCCACCTTCAATTTTTATGACCGAACCATTCACAATGGCATCAGCTATTTTCTTTCTGGCATCATTATAAATCCGCTGTACGGTAGTCCGCGCCACATTCATGCTCTGGGCACATTCTTCCTGCATCAAGCCTTCATGATCAATCAGGCGAATGGTTTCGTATTCCTCAACAGTCATCACTATCACATCATTTTCAGATCCCCGACTGTTTAAAGGACCAAAAAGGTCGGTTTCCGGCAAACAGCACACTTTTCTTCTTTTCACTGGTCTTGGCATAATCATTCACCTCATTTTCTGTTTACCAACACTTATATTATACGCCATTATAAACATATGTCAATAATATTTCCTAAACTTTTTCAAATCCATCACAAAAGTTTTCCTTGATGTGCTTCGCATCGCAAAAAGGTTTGTTAGTCGATTTTCCGCACCGACATAGCGTCAGTCGTTCTCTGATTTCATAGCTTTTTCCGGAAGCCGAAATAATTTCGATCCGCCCTTTGACAAAAATCCCCGCACTGACCATTTTTTCGGGATCCTGAAGGATGATAATCTCAGCTTCCCCCTGATCCTCATAGTCCCGACCATTTTTATCAGCCGCCACCAGTCGACCGGCAGGACATTCAACCGCCGCCCGAATCGCCTCGCTCTTTAAAAAGGCATCATCGGATTTTTTTACCAGTTCCCAGGCACTGCCACTTTTGCGGTGGCAAAAGCGAGCCAGGGCGCAGCGGTGGTCATCCATTAAAATTAGATCTGGCCCCTCCAGCTTGTCGGCGCGATCAGCAAAAGCATCCATGCTGGCCGTTTCCTGACCGTCAAAGGCACAATCACTGTGTTGGCCATCACAAAAAGGCGGATTTTTCGAGTGTCCGCAACGACACAATGAATACTTTTCTCTTTGCGGCAAGGCTCTGCCCTCTTCAAGCACATAGCCCCCATCCTTTTTTCTGATTATTTTCTCACTGAGTCGAATCCCGCCTTGAACCAGATAGGGACCATCGACCAGGATTATTATTTTTTCATTACCCATACTTTCTCATCTCCTGCTGAATTGCTTCTATTTTATCAGTTCTTGTATGATATTTCATTACTCAATTCCAATAAAATAAGTCATAATTTATTATTTTCACCATTCCTACAACAATTTTTGATTAATGCCTTTGCCAAAACCACCAAGCCAATTCTTTATTTCATCCTGATTTAATGATAAAAAGTCCTTCATACTTTCTTTTCTAGCATAAAAAAGCAGTTTCTCAAGCTCCTTAACCAGGAATTGAAAAACTGCTTTTACTATGTTTTTAAATTTTATTTAAAGTGTGTAAGAAATAATAATGTTGTCATCAAGAATCCGGAAGGTGAAGCTTTCAGTTATAAATAAATTGATACTTTCGCCATCGTAGGATTCAAATCCGATTGCAAAATCCTGACCAATTGTTAATTCAATATTACTGTTATCATAAGGAATCAGGAATGCCCCATCCAAAATCGTACTCAAGAGAATTTTTCCGCCAATCAGCGATTCTATTCTTTTAATCAACGGATAGCCCTGAGAGCCTTTATTCAAACGATTATAGACTTCCTGACCGACTATTAAAACAAACGGTTCAGCTTCAAATTTTTCTTTCAAAACAATAACTCCCTTGGAAATAGCTTCCATTATTTCCGAATCTTTTTTTCCAAAAGGAATTTTTTCATTAGCAACTGCACCATCTAAACCGACAATCGAACCCGGATCATAGCCATGATAAACCGCTTGCTCTTCAAATTCCGCAATTTTTTTTACTGCTTCTTCAAGATTTGATAAATCGATATCTTTTGCGCCACGCGTTAGATTATCCATTTCCCAGCGATTCAAACTAAAAGATACCCGAACCTCTGTTAATGGTTTAACCGAAAATACACCAGTTTTTATAAAATCATCTGTATCTTCTGTCAGATTCAGACGGCCTTCAGAAACACTGGTAAAATCCAAACCTTTCGGGCCTTCAACTTTAACTGCTTTTCTTGCCGTTAGCCGACTCTTTAATACTTCTTCTGCTCGACCATCAATTTCACTCCAAGCTAATTGAGTTAAGGGTGCCATTTCTCTTTTTAACATATTTTTCCTCCTATTCGATACTATTTTAAATCTCCAATGGAAAGACCCGATAGCTGTTGCGAATCTGAATCTCCTGCCTCTTCTGCTTCCAGAATCGACCCTTCTACAAAAAGATAGGTTCGCAGCTCATCATCCCATTTATCCATATTGCGTCTAAGCCATTCTATCGTCATGCAGGCATGTTCAATTTCCTCATCACGATTATGCGCCATTATTCCTTTTAGTTCCGGATCATTAGTTGCTGCAACACGTTGATTGTACCAATCAACAGCCTCAAGTTCTTCTTTTAAACTGTTAATTGCCCGTGTGATATTCATTGTCATTTCATCCAACTTCTCGACAGGTTCATGATATTGCGCCATAAAAAATCCTCCTTGTTTTTCAGTAAATACTTAGTTAAATCATACCCAATTAAGAATTAAAAGGCTACAAAATGTTATACAGATAAAACAATTTTATTTTTCATTAATCTTACTTATTAAATATAGTTGTCGTCGAACTTCAATAGTTTATTTACAGCAATATAATTTATCTAATCGAAACCGTTGTTTTTTTAGCTTACCAATCAAGCAATATCATATTCTGCCACATGTGTCACCTTACAAGTAGCTTCATCCGTGTTTTTAGCCATCTAATCCAAAAACATCCTACAATGCTCACGCAAACTCAACACAAGATGTATCAACGTCTCTGACCTACCCTTACGTAAAAAGAACACAAAAACAAATAGACTTGTTTTTGCGTTCTTTTTACGTTCATACTCCTGTGTAAAAAACACATAACCAGATACAGGGCGGCTTACTTGACGTATATACCACCCGATGTTTTTCGTGGGCTTTAATTTCCCGAAAGTCGCCTTTATGCATACTTTCTATCCGCCCACCATCAAACTCCAGATCCGCTTCCCCTTCAATCAAAAAAACCAGCTCATTTTCATCCTGATCGTACCAGTCGCCGGTTTGTCCGGTGCTGATAATCCGCTCAACTCTAATTTTTTCATCTTTAAACAAAACATCTATAAGCTCTTCCTTTAAAGGCAAGTCCGGCAATTCATACAGATTCATTCGCGCTCCAGATCCGATCCCCGGACTTTCAGACAATACTGACTGCCCGTTCTTTTTTTACAAATTTTTTTTACTTTGGCCGCAGCCTCGCTCAGTTCATAAATATTTTTATACAAAACGGTTCGAACACCGGCAATGGATACGGACAGCAAGGGAAAGGCCTCTTCTTCTTCGTGGCGATTTCTGGCCAAAATAAAACCTTTGCTAATATCCTCTTCGCGGTAAAAACTTCTAACTGACAGATCAAAAGCTCTGATAATTTCGCGACACCGCAGTTCCGCCTGGTTCCAGGGTACCACCGCAACAAAATCATCACCGCCAATATGGCCGATAAAAGTATCTGCCAATTCTCTTCGCAGCAGTATACTGAATTCTTTTAAAACGATATCGCCTTTTTCAAAACCATACACATCATTATAAACCTTAAAATTATCCAGGTCAAAATATAAAACAGTCATATCCTCGCCATTTTTTATCAGACTGTTGAGTTTTTCCTCAATCATCAGGTTACCGGGCAGTTCTGACAAAGGGTTGAGATGCTTGGCATAAACAAACTCCATTTCAATCAATTTTTCCATTAAATCCTTAACCGTTACAACCCCATAGTAACGGTTACGGTTGGTCACAACCACAAAATCATAGATTTTATCCGGTTCACGCTCCATCGCAATTTTCCCGGTTTGATCGATGGCCGACTGGTAATCGACCATTATAAATTCTCTATCCATAATTTTACTGATCGGCTTATTGGCAAAAAGCGTATAGCCAAACTGGCCGCTGATTTTCCGGTGCAAATCATTTCTGGTGATGACTCCAATCGGAACTGATTTTGTTACAATGCAATAACCAGAGCTCTCAGGTTCCTCTTTAAACATCTCGTAAACATCTGACACCAGCAGATCTGGCGAAATAGCCTTAACCATCCGGCAAATATCATCAACCTTGATCTGCTGACGCAGTTCCTGCCGGGAGCTGTTCTTTTTATCATTTTCATTTTTAATCTGTTCAATGATATATGGTTCAATGGCTAGAATCTGCGGATTTGGACGCTGAATCAAATAGCCCTGACCATACTCCACGCCAATTTCAATCAGCACTTCCAGTTCTTCTTCCGTTTCAATCCCCTCCGCAATCAGTGAAGTACCAGTAAAGCGGGCAAATTCGTTGAGTGAACGAATCAGCGACTGCTTGGTCATGTCCTTATCCACATTGCGAACCAGCTTCATATCCAGTTTAATATAATTAGGATGGATGTCCGAAATCAGATTAAGACCCGAATAGCCGGCACCGGCATCATCAATGGCAATCCGATAATCCTGTTCCTTATAATGACTGATAATTTTAACAAAATCTGAAATGTTATCAATGGCTTCCCGCTCGGTAATTTCAAAAATAATCTGCTTGGGATCAATGGCAAAGCGATTCAGGGATTCTCTGGTAAATCCCTTTCTGAATTCATCATCTTTCATAATATTGGGATTAACATTAAGAAAAAGCCGGCTCTTAATTTTCTGCTTCATCGCCGATTCCAGGGCCTTCGTCCGACATAAATACTCCAATTCCCAAACCTTGCCAAAATTCTGGGCACTGTCAAAAAGTCTCTCCGGCGACTGCATATCCGTCAGTTCAGGACCGCGACTCAAAGCTTCATAGCCAAAAACCTTACCATTTTTTAAAGAGATAATCGGCTGAAAAACCGTTTCGATCCGTTTATCCTTTAACACTCTCAAAAACAATTCTTCTTCAGCTCTTTTTTGCGGCTTATCCATTTCAAAACTAAATACCTTTTTCAAAGCACCTCTCCTCATATGATCCCCTAACTATTATACGATCTTCACAATATTTTACTATTATTTTATGCTCGCTTAATCTCTTAACTGTAATATTATAAGTGAGTTACCGTAAATCTACCGTTCAGCTTATGTAAATATTCTGTAAAATAAATTCATTTCAAAATCTTTAATCAGCCGTTTAAAAACGATGCGTTTAAGGTATAATAAAAATAATATCAAAATTCGAAAGCATGGAGGTATCTTATGGCGCATGCAACACTGGAATTAAGAAAATACGTAATTCCCGAGATTATCATCGGAACTGATGCAAGACTCTTAATCGGTCGTTACGTTGCTCATTTCAACGCTAGAAAACCGATGCTCGTTGCCGATCAGAACCTTCAGCAATTCGGTTGGTTCAAGTCGATCAAGTCAGCCATTCTATCCGAAGCCCAAGAGCTGATTATTTTTGACGGTCATTCCCCTAACCCCAAAGACTTTGAAGTGATGATGGGCGCCAACTTATTTATCAGTGAAAAATGCGATCTCCTGATCGCCGTCGGAGGGGGATCTTCCATCGACTGTGCCAAAGGGATCAGCATTGTCGCTAGTAATGGCGGAAATATTCTGGACTACGAAGGTGTCGACCGTGTTAAAATGCCTGGTCCGCCTTTAATCTGTATTCCCACCACAGCTGGTTCATCGGCTGATGTTTCGCAATTTGCCATTATTGCCGATTATTCTTCTAAATCAAAAAAGGCTATTATCAGTAAAAAAGTCGTACCCGATCTGGCCTTGATCGATCCGGTTCCGCTAATGACAATGGATCCCTATCTAACGGCCTGCACCGGCATGGACGCTTTAACCCACGCCATTGAAGCCTATGTTTCAACCGCTAACTCGGCTTTAACCGATGTCCATGCCCTTGAAGCTATTTTCTGCTTGCTGATAATCTCGTGGCTGCCATCCAGCCGGATGCTTCAATTGACATCCGCTTTCAACTTATGTTAGGCTCCCTTCAGGCCGGACTGGCCTTTTCCAATGCCAGCCTTGGTGGTGTGCACGCACTGGCGCATTCACTGGGCGGATTACTGAACCTGTCACATGGCGAATGCAACAGTATCCTGCTGGAACACCTTATTAAGCTCAATTATGATTCTGTTCCCGAACGTTACAATAAAATCGCCGCCCTCATGGGCATTGAAAGCAGCGTGCTTGACAACCCTGAAGTTCGACAGGCGCTGGCCGCAGCTATTGCCAACCTGCGAAAAAAGCTGAACATCCCTGACACCGTCCATATTAATGATGTGGACGATCATACCATCATTTCGCTAGTTGAGAACGCCTTATCCGATCCCTGCATGGTCACCAACCCCCGGCCATTAAGCAAAGAAGAAGTAACTCTAGTCTACAGGAGAATTATTGATGAGCAAAGAGAATAAAAACATCACCCGTGAAGCCATTATCGGACTGGGCGAAGAATCATTTAAAAAAAATTACTACTCAGAACTGCAAACCAAACTTCATGATCTGGAAATTATCAACAGTCAGAAACAGGCCTTAATTGAAACCATTCCCGATATCCTTTTAATCAGTGACGGAAACGGTCGGATTTCGCCTTTTAGCGGCCAAATTGCCAGCAATATGAAAAACACCATGACCATCATGCGTAATAACATCATCATGGATGATCTCAAATCTGTCATTGCCGAAGTCATCCGTAAAAAACGTCTGATGGCGTACTATTTCTTTGTTCCCATCGATCGAAAACTGCACTATTTCGAGGTTCGCGCCCAGATTTCAAAATTTTCTGAAGTACTGATTATGATCAGAGATATGACTGAGCCCATTCTGCTTGAAAAGCAGTTGTGGGATATGACCAGAAAAGATGACTTAACCCAACTTTACAACCGCCGTTACTTTGAAAAGCATTTGGCCGATCTCAACGAACAGGATATTTCTGATCTGACCATTATTCTGATTGATATCGACGGTCTGAAGATGGTCAATGATACCCTGGGACACCTGATTGGCGATCAGATCATTATCGCCACTGCCGGAATGATTTCATCCGCCTTTAAATCTTTGGGGCTGATTTCCCGCGTCGGTGGCGACGAATTCGGTGTTATTCTTATCGATCAAAAGCCTCCAGACATCGAAGCTGCACTTTCCCGCATGATTGAAGCCTCGCTCAACTATCTAACCGACGAAGGTGAAGCCCTGCGTATTTCTTTGTCTTATGGCTATTCCTATCACGCTTCCGGTTATGTCAACACAGATTTTATCTATCAGGAAGCGGATAATAACATGTATCAGAACAAACTGTTAAAGGACAGTAGTAACCGCAGCAATCTTGTCAAAACCCTGATGAAGACCCTGGAAGCCAAAGACTTTATCACCGAAGGCCATGCCAGTCGAATGCAAGAACTGGCTACAGCAATGGGGCAAAAATTAAAGCTCCCCCTGCATACCATCGATCTGATTCAGTTGCTGACCAAGTTTCATGATATCGGTAAGGTCGGTATTCCTGACAGTATCCTTAAAAAAACCGGGCCTCTAACCGACGATGAATGGAAAGTCATGAAAACTCATTGTGACATCGGCCGGCGTATTGCTGACGAGTCGGTCGAATTAAAAGACATTGCCCACCTGATCCTGAAACATCAGGAAAAATGGGACGGAAGCGGTTATCCGCTGGGATTAGCGGGCACTGAGATTCCCATTGAATGCCGAATCTTAACTATTGTTGATTCATTTGACGCTATGACCAATGACCGCCCTTACCGCAAAGCCATGTCGATTGAAGCCGCTCTGGCTGAAGTCAGGCTTTGTTCCGGAACGCAATTTGATCCCGATCTGGTTGAAATCTTTTTAAGTATCGATCACGCTCATCCTCATGAAGGTAATTAAAAAATCCCCAAATCGGGGATTTTAATTTTCCTGCAATATAATTTCCAGCGCTTCCACAACATCGGGATCATAATGGGTGTGTTTATTGCGCTTAATTTCCCAGATCGCTTCCTCCTGACTTACAGCTTTCCGCCCATCCTTTTCCGCTGTCATGGCATCAAAGCGCTCAGCTACTGCAATAACCCTGGCCAAACGAGGAATTTCTTTCCCCCGCAAACCCTGGGGATAGCCGCTGCCGTCAAATCGCTCGTGATGGGCTAAAACAATACTGGCCAGATCAACCGTATGTTCAAAAGCATTGAGGATTCTAAAGCCAATCAGAGGATGCTGTTGCATTTCCATAAAACCTTCTTCCTCACCATACTCACTCTTTCTTATTACTTCCCGATCCAGAGCCACCTTGCCGATATCGTGCAAATAGGCTGCTTTACCCGCCTTATTAACTTCTTCCAAAGGCAATTTCATCTTTTTGCAGATTTTCTTACTCAGCTCCGATGTCCGCTTGGCATGTTTACCTTCGTCCGGGAATTCACTGTAAAGGCTGTTTACTATGATTTTAAAGGTTTCTTCCTTGCCTTTGCCCTTGCCCATGGTCTTTTCGGTATACATGCTTTCTTCGGCCTGATTGATTTTCTGGTAAATATTCTCATCAATCTTTTCTTTTGTTGCCACACCCAGGGATACTTCCCCTTTAATCCCCTTAACTTCCTCTTTTTCCAGATTGCTGCGAATACGTTCAGATAAATTAAGGGCTTCCAGATGTCTGGTCTGAGGTAAAAGGATAGCAAACTCATCCCCACCCCAACGGGCAATGATATCGTCAGCCCGACACACTTTCTTAAAGACATCGGACACTTTTCTTAACAGCTCATCCCCGGCATCATGACCAAAGATATCATTAGTCAATTTTAAGCCGTCCATATCACCCATAATAACCGATAAAGGCAGATTGCGTTCGGTATCAAGTCGCTTGACCTCTTCTTCAAAGTAGCGGCGATTATAAAGACCGGTCAGGGAATCGTGAAAAGTCTGATACTCCAGCTCCTTGTTTTTCTGCTTTTGCGCAGTAATATCCCGAAAAATCATTACCACTCCGGATAATTGTTCGTCCTGATCTTTAATCGGAATAACCGTATCCTCCAGATGATAATTCTCTCCGGTTCGGGAAAGCAGAATTGCATGGCTCTCCAGCTCCTTGGTCTGCTTTGTGGTAAAAACCGTGCGAATCGGATCAATCAGCATGGCCTCCGGGTTTTCATGAATCAGAATCAGAACATCCTTGTAGTGCATACCCTGAGCCTCTTCTGTTGACCAGCCTGTCATCATCTCAGCCCGATGGTTTAAGACTTCCAGCTTGCCGTCCTGGTCCAAGATCATCACCCCGTCATCCAAAGCCAAGAGGGTTTTTAAATATTTTTCGCGAGTTTTACGGGTTGCCGTGCTGACATAGGCCCCCACCCCATACAAATTATTGTCTAGAGCCACTGGGAATTTAGTCAGTCGATACAAATCCCCCTCCCACATCAATTCATCGGTCGCAAAAGTCCTCTGCTCGATCACTATCTTATCAGAGTTCCATTGTTGTTGCGCTTTCTCAACATCCATCAGATCAAAATCACTTTTGCCCACAATGCTGGCAGACTCTTCTCCGAATATTTCCTGCATGGGAGGATTGACAAAGAGATATTTCAATCGATCATCCTTTAAAAAAACCGGAATATCATCCGATTCGATAAAATGCTTCACCAGTTCATTGAATCGTCTGATTTCTCGGCCACTTTTTGAACGCCTGATTAGCCTTACCGTCAAATAAACACCGACGATAATAATGACTGCAAGTACAATCATTCCGGCAATCGACACCTCAGTCAGATTAACCATTTTATTTATCCTTCTATTCAAAAATTTATTATTTTTTATTAACTATTTATTATATAAGTATGCCATTAAAGATACTTTTTCGTCAATGAAAAAAATCGGCAAAGTACAAACTTTGCCGACTAAAACAAGAATTTATATCATGTCTAAACAAGAAATTTATCTAAATTTATAAACTTACGTCTCTCAATCTAAAAATACCGCGGTTCAGATATTTTCTTCAAAACTATAAATCAATCAAGAAACGGAATTCATTACTTTAGAAACAATTTAGCCGCCATCGAGAGAAAATATGGCTGTTTGACAATTCGTCATTTGCAAAAAAATAAAAGAACTGACTTGCACGCCGTTCCTCTTCCATGATATACTGATAGTATGTTATTTTTGATTTGTCTATAATATTTCATTATAGCATATATTTTGTATTTTGTCAATATCAAAGTGGAGGTTTTATGTCAAATTTTTTATCAATCATTTATAAAGATCATTTAATCGAATCAAACACGAAAAGAATCTATCAGTGCAACGCAATCACTTCAGACTATCAGCTATTTCTGACACCTGAAGAAGCCCACGCATTAGCCCTTACTCAACAGCAATCACTGAAAGATCAAGGTAGAATTGATCTTTGCGAAAGTATTATTCCCGAAAAAATAATCACCGCCTTCTCCGACAGCGCCTACCTGGCAGCTGAAAATTACTTTGAAAGCCTGACGGAATTAATCGACATTTTCTATTATTACAAAAGCGATACCCTCGAACAATTTAGCGATGACCACTTGCTCCAAAAAATGAAAGACTATTTTGACGGCTCCTGCCATGGTTCTTTAGCGCTTTTAAAAAACCGTGAGCTTTATCACTTGGCTCGAAGCATTCATTTCGCCGGTATGATCGATGAAAGCAGCGACTAAAGCGTTTTTTGAAAGTTACTTAATCTGGAGGATTTATGAATAAGCTAATTAAAAACAAAACCATTGATCCTGATCAGCTTGATCCCGCTAATTACTGCCAGTCGCTTTTACAGCTGGCTTATTTACAAGGACTGATTGACGAAACATCTTCCCGGTCAATTCAAAGGCAGCTGACAGACCTGCTTAAAAATCAGATTGAAGCCTACACACGCGCACAAAGCAGCTCTGTTTCAAACGAAGTAGCTGAGTCTTTATATATTTCTATTTTGTATAACATCAGCCTGACCCTTAAAACCTTACCTTCACCAGAACTTGCAATTGAGCGGCTTAAAAACCAGCCGCTTGCTTCTCTATTCGAAAACGGCATCCAAATCGCCCAGCAAAAGATCAATACCGCCCGGATTCTTTTTAAACAGGTTCAAAAGACCCGAATCCCTAGCAGCAGCATCGCCTATAATGACACCCTCACTAAGGGATTACATCCTTTTTTCGCTGCCTATCGCCCGCGCTTTTTTGCTCATGAAACGCCGGGATTAAACATTGATTATCCGCCACTTACACTGCCTTCACACCTAAGTGGCATTGAGTATTTTGTCGCATTCTTGCAGGGTTTAAAACTGGAAAACCAGTTTTGCCGCAGCTTTTCGGCCCAAGACATCCATGCCCTATTAAGCAGTCATGATGAAAATTACCACGACCTGATGATCAATATCAGTTATCAGGTGCTAAAAAACGCCTTGACCTGCACTCAGCTCGGCAAATCTGGTGGCCGGCTAAGACTCGAAAGCCAAGATCTGGCAGTCTTATCAAAGGCGCTTGAAGGCCTCAATCATAAGTCCCTTTGTGAAAATTTCGAACAATATCTGTCCCAACTCTTTCAGGCCTGTGATCTTAACGCCAGCTGTTTAGACTACTTCAAACTGGCAATTCCCGATCTGGCAGATGACGTTGATCGGGCTATGCAAAGTCAAACATTGGATAAGTTATTTGCTCTGCATCAGGAAGAACCGCAAAATCGGATTCTTTTTTCCACCGGCCAAACCATGTCACCGACCGATTTTCATGACTTTATTGAAGAATTCAAAAGCTGCCGGTATGCGTCCGACCAGCTGGCTATGATTCAATTGTCCATTAGGTCTTTAATGGACCTAAAAAATATTTTATTGGCAGTGCCTCTTAATAATGAACTTACCAATCAGGTTTTTAACCTTTTTAGCGATACTGATCTGGCTGCTTTTTACCAGCGCTATGTAATACCTTATAATCAGGAAGATGATACTCTTGCCCAAGAAGAAATTTATCTCCATAAATTACTGACCGCCTATTTGAAAACACAAACCCTCGCGCGTCAGGCTCTAGTCCATTCTTTGGCAGCGCAACTGATCATCGCTCCCGAATCTTTTTATTAATGTTCTTTTATAAAACCGCTTCCGCTAAAGCTGGCAATGAGCCTGTTGTCCCCATCCGTTACACTCACCGAGTAATGACTCAGGGTTTTGCCGCTATTAATCTCTTGCGCTTTGGCAAACAGCCACTCACCTTTTGGCGGTCTCAAATAATCAATATCAGCATGAATCCCCACGGTGGCATTACCCCGAGAATTTGATGCCACCGCAAAGGCAAAATCAGCCAAGGTAAAGATGACCCCACCTTGTACAACACCCAGTCCATTCAGGTGTTCCTCTTTTATTTTCATTTTAACCTGAGCCATACCTTCTGCCACATCCTGTATTTCGATGCCCAACAACTTGGCAAACTGGTCTTTCTTAACCGTTCTGATCATCTCTTCTTCTATCATAAATAAGCCTCCGTCCTTAATCGTTTGAACTGTAGTATAGCATAGTTTATCTGTTTTTCCATCCTTCTAAAGGGTAAATTAAGGGGTCAAAACGATTGAATTGAATTTTAGGCATTAAAAAAACGGCTTTAAACTGCCGTTTTTAATTTCTTTTCATGGCGGAGAGAGAGGGATTCGAATTATGGCAACCGCAATAAATCGCATAAATTCGTGGATTGTTTTAATCATCCAAACCCATCTAATAAGCCATTTCTATAAATATAAGCATTTTTTAAATCTCAAAAAATATTTCCAGTTGGGGTATTTGTTGGGGTGGTAGGGGTGGAAAATGTAGTTTATTTTCATTCAACTTATACAACCCAATAAATCCCGCCGTAACTGCTCCAATTCAATCAGATAATCGTCTGGGTCTTTATATTCCAGTCTGGTTAATCGCTCTATTCGTGGTGCAAGACCAAATTCCACAACATACTTGCGCTTTAGTTCAAGCCCTGCCCTCGAGTTTCTTATCCGCAATAGGCCTTTATTAACCAGCCCCCGGGATCGCTCTGTAGTAACATTGAATACTGAACCGATTTCTTTGAGTGTATGCGCTGGGTAGTCATTCAGGCCGTAACGCAATTCAAGGGCTTTTCTTTCCCGTTCACCTAAATTGAATGCCCGATCCATAGTGCTGTTAATCTCTCTGGCCAATATGTCATTATCCAGCCTGTTTATCAGATCATTGAAGGGTTCTTGTGCCCTCTCGTCCTCAATAGTATCGATATATGTTAGATCCTCGCTTCCTGGTATCAAATCATCTGCACTGATAACTTTACACAACTTAGCATCTTTGCTGTATCTTTTGTCAAGCGGTGTGGAAACCCTCAATCCCCTGGTAACATAACCCATAATAGCTTTGCTGGCATAAGAGGAAAATTTAAACCCTTTGGAAGGATCGAACCCTTTTACCGCCTCCATTAACCCAATATATCCCAACTGTTCCAGATCATCACGATCCAAATAAGATAAATCAATGTTATTTGAGCACCGATTAACGACCATAAACACCAAACCCCTGTTATTCTCCACAATCGTATCCATTAGCGATTTATCGCCATCCTGATAGGCCTTTACAAGTTCTTCATTGGTCATAACAAAGATATCCTTTCTATCTAAAAAAGCCGGTAAAAACCGGCACTATTCAATTATTATTCGTCCTGATCGTCTCCAATCGGCTGGCCAAATGCACCGGCATAACTATCATACTCGGTATATTCTTCTTTTTTCTCTTTTTTAATTTCCTTCATTTCTCGGGTAACATCTTCCACAAATGGGTGATTTGCCAGGATCGTCTTATTTGATGTTATCCCGTAGGAACCTTTACAAATTTCCGCTGCTTCAGAATCGTTGGTGATGGCTGTCCGGGTCCATGTTTGGGTGATTGCCTGACAGTCTGAGCGTAAATAATGACAGATTGCCCGTACAAAATCCCCGAACCCTAACCTAAATTCAGTTTCCAATAAGCCAGCTTTCAGTTCCAATAAGGAATACATGAACTTCAAGGCCACCCCTGAAGCATTCCCAAAGTCCTGTTGCTGCGGATCCACGCCCTGACCCTTTTCAAATATCGCCCGCCTGGTAATCTCTAACAGCTCTTTCCTGGCTTCGACCGGGATATCAATGCTAAGTGTGGATAATCCCGCCTTGTCAGTGTCGCTGTAGCTGGTTGTTTTAACGGTCTTATACTTTTTAAGCTGATTCAGAAAAGCCCCCAGATCCTCGTCCTCGTAGCCAGAAAGCACAAAGATGATCTCCTGTATATCTTCCAAATCATTAACAAAACCGCTGTACACATTATCATAGGTATCAACATGGCCTTTAATATTAACCAGATCACCCTCAGTAACGTTATTATTCATGAAGGGGATAAATGGCACGGTACCGAAATCATGCTTTAATCTGTTGATCTGGCCATCCGGGTAGCTTTCGAACATGGGGTATTCCATTAATTCGTCCATGCTGGTTGAATTCAGCTTTCTGAACGCCTGACACCCTTCATCATTCCAGTATTCATAAATATCATAGGTTTCGCCGGTGTCTTCATCCATCTGAGTATATGATCGGAACACGCCCAGCAGTTCCCGCTCCAGATCCTTAGACCAGACAGGGATCACCTGTTTTGAATCAATCACCGCATATTTGAACTGCCCTTTGTCGCTGATCCAATAATGAAGCCAGGCAATGCCAGCATTAGAAGCATTAATACACAGGTCTTTACAAACCTTCGAAAATCTGTCCCCCAGCACCTCAGTAATCTTTTTATTGGTCTGATTAGAGCCAACATCAAACAATGGCGGGCTGGTAAACAGATAACTGGCCTTTTGATTCACCAGCAGCCCATGGAAATTGTTACACACCCGATTATCAGCGTTCCTGAGCGGGTTATCCAGTTCATCGGTATTAACCGGCTTATTCAGAATGTCATTCTGGTTCCTGTAATACCGCTCTGCCACTTTCGTACCCTCCACCAGGGCAGCATGGCCACCGGTGTACTTCTTTATCGTTTTCCTGATTGTTTCAATATTCAAATTATGAACCTCCTATTTCAGTACGGATATTCCGGACGGTCTGTCAATGCTCTCTGTTGCGTATCTGAGGGCATCCAGCAGGTGATTGTAGTCATCTACCGGCTTATTCAGGATCTGACCGTCTTTGTTATCCCAAATATAATTACTCAATTCCACAAGGGTATTCTCACAACAAGGGTGCACATAGATTTTATAGTCCTGAAGCTTCTGAATCCCGAACAGAATACTGTCTCGTCCTTTTCTGGCTGGTCTGACTCTGTTTAAGCCTAACCGCCTTAATTCGTCAATGCTCTTGGGTTCGGCACTATCGGCAATGATGCGCTCTTTGGCATAGCCCCGGTAACTGATCTCATTGAATATGTCCTTATTAGTCAGTGCCTTTTTATAGATCTCATCATAAATGTAGATGGTCTTAGTCGCCTTATCAGCCAGCAGAGCAATAAAGGCCGTTGGATCATTGGTATAGCCAAAATCAAGGCCAAACAGAGCGGTGACCGTCTGGATCTGGTTGATTTCATCCTTATTGAATTCCAGTTCTTCAAAGTTCTGATAAACCAGCCCTTCAGCAATACCCCAGTCGCCCAGACCTTCCACTTTATACCGGCGGGGGTTATTGACCTTCATAGTCTCAAAAATTAACCGGTCATCAGCTCCCAGAAACTCATTGCAATGATAATCTGTGGTCATGGCCAGTATGTCCGGATCGGTGCAATCAAAGAACCGCTTTTTAATCCAGTGCTTTTCTGACCATGGGTTAAAGGTCATGGTGATCTGCTTAAAATAGCCCTCTGGCAGCTCACCCCTGATTGATAGATCCACCTTATTAAAGGCGTCTTCATCCATTACTTGAAAGGCTTCTTCGAACCATGCCCAACACAGATAACCTTTTTCAACCGTAATGGAAGTAATCCCCATTGGATCATCAAGCCCCCGGAAAAGGATCTTCTGGCCGGTAGGCTTATAGGTGGCTTCAAGCGGTGATTTACTAAAATACCACAGGTGAGATACATTCAAATTATGGGTTGCCCATTTAAGCTGCGACCAGGTGGAATCCTTGTGGGTATTAAAAACCCGGCGTATCACCAGAGCATTGGCCAGCTGATATTTCATCAGGTTATAAATGAGCCATTGAGCAGCCGTGGTGGATTTCTTGGAACCACGACCGCCCTTTACGACCCTGTAACGGCCTTTAAAATCCCAGAAGGTTTTATAACCCCTGCCAATTTTTTCAGGCAGATAAACATCAGTCTTCAAGCTCATTTTCACCCCCAAAAACGACTGGCTGGCTTATATCGGCTTCGATCTTATCAATATATAGCCGGTACCGCTTGCCCAGTAATTCAGCGCATTTATTGGCATCCCGGATAGAGATCTGCTTCTTAACCTTTTGAGCCTCACCATCAACCACAAGCACCACTTCTTCTTGCAGCTCCATCCGCATTCCTTTGGTCAGATACTCAAGAACTTCCTGAGCTGTAGCGGTATTTTCGGTTCTAATTTCTTCCAGTCGTTCATCAATAATCTGTTTGATTGTAGTATTTTGTAGTAACTTATTCGCATTCGTATTTGCGAACTTCTCCGAATAACCAGCCCTGATTGCTGCCTGGGTGGCATTAAGATCGATCAAATATTCATCTGCAAAGCGTTTCTGTTTTTCTGTCACTTTGCCACCTCCATTTCTACCATTTTAGTTTTCTGTATCGGGATAATTGCGCCCGGTATTGTCTTAATAGTGACTGGGTATAATCAGTGTTTTCTTTGAAGCTGACCGATGTATCGCCCATGCTGGTACTGGCAACGGCACCAGAGGGAAGGTTTTCGCTTCCTAAATTTTCATTTCTGTATAAGTCGGCTGCCATCCGATAAGCGGTTAAAATCGTCCCATTGGGTACTGTATCCACATTGCAGTAATTACAGATCGCTTCTGTTACACTGTCGATGCAGAATTGCAGCAGGTCGTTTTGATCGGCTGCCGTGATCCCTAAGAGTATTTTTAGTTTCTCTAAATCCATTGTCATTTCCTTTCAAAAATAGCCACACAACCCCATAGCAGGATCATGTGGCCATTATATTTAAACTGTTGCCTGATAATACAAAGCTTTGGCCTTGTTATTCAGGACAAAAGCATCATATACAATTCGACCCTCAACCAGTGAGCCACTGATCCCCGGCGGGTCTTGGTGGATCTTATAGTCTTCCAGTTTGGTAGGTGCTACCGTTGCGATTGGATGCCCTAACAGGAAGCCAAACCCAGCAGGTAAACGCCCAGAGGGGACTTTAAAGACTTTTGCGCCGTCAATCAGGCCAATAACCCCCTGCAGTCTTAACTCATTCCCGATATCAGTTTCCATGATGATATCCGGACACTTTTTCATCAATACATAGGAATCGGGGTTAAATACCAGGAATCGGCCTGTTTCCGGCACTTCTGCATCATCCAATGTTTTCCCGGCTGCGATAATCTGATCATAGATATTATCAGCGGTCAGAGCCAGCGCATCCGGTTTTGTTCCAGCATTGGTGCACATTTTGCCGTAAACATAAGCATCTACGGTTGGTATAATAATTTCACGTGTTTGTCTGGCCAGTGCTGTGCTCGCCTGCATCGCCTGATTGGTTTCATCCTGATCCATCTTATCAATCGCAAAAGTAAACGCCTTATCTTGAGATAAGATCATTTCCTGAGTGGTTGCTCCCAAGCTTGTGATATCACCATAACGGGAATCAGTGTCCGCGGTACCTGCCCGGTCATAATCATTCAATGGTGAAGTGGTCACTTTGTAGACCTTAATCGAATGCGCCCCTGTCCAGTCGTAATCCTGATTAGTCAGCAGTGATTTCTTTGATTCGACTTTAAAAACCTCGTCAACATGAGGTGCGTATTTTGTTACTAAATTTATTGCCATTTATTAAACTCTCCTATTTCATTATTTTAACCCCATCCATTCCCGGATCTGATCGTCCGTTGATGGGGATTCACCGCCAGCCTTGGGTTCATATCGTGGAGGGGCTGACGGCAGCTTCAAGGCTTTCTCCACAATCTCTATACTTTTTATGAGGGTTTCTTCATCCTCATACTTTAATGCGTCTAAAATATCCAGGGAAATTCCCTTTTCAGAAAGCAGCTCTTTGGCCTTGAAATTCAGCTCTTTGTTCTTAAATTCCTGTTCCATGGCTTCATACTTCTTTTGGGTCTTTTCCTTCTCCTTTGCCAGACGATCCCTGACAATTTCATTCACCTGATCCTGAGAAAAGGTTTTGCCATCTTTGGTTTTAACAGCACCCGGATCATCACCGGTGAGATTTGATTCCATCACGTTATCTGCAACGTTTTCCATTATGCGATCCTCCTTTTAACGTCCGGGGTGGACTATTTTTTCGACAAAATAAAAACGCGGGAACAATATTAGACCAATTTATGGTAATATCGTTTCCCGCGCTACGTTTAAAGCTTCCAGAAGTACAGTGGCAGCAACAACACCGCACAACTGGGGTACTCAGTAATTTATTTTGTCAGTATTATTATAATATGAATAGTATGTTTTGTCAACTCAAACGCCGTTATTATGCGGTTTAGAGTGTTTTTCTGTGATATAAATATGCTTGTACGGTTTATCGTGATTGCTTCTTTTTACCTTGCAATTATCAATCATCGGTTCCAATAATTCAAGAACCGGCTGCACTTCTTTTTCGTCCTCATAGGAGATGTTTATTTTAATCATCAATGCCCCACTCGGAAACAATAAACTTAATCGCTGCCTGACTGTAATAGGTTCGACCGCTTTCGGTTTCAATTATTATGAACCCTGGCATATTCTGATTATCAACGACTTTGCAGTCATCAGGTCTTATAACTTTCCCGTCTAAAAAATGGATAAATTTAATTTTCATACTGTTTTTCCTTCACCATATTACATAAATCCGCAAAATCAAACAATGCACTTTCAAGAAAATCATGCGCGACTTCAGCATTATTTTTGATCATCTCACCAGTGGCTACGCCATTCTGGATAGCCAGCATTAAATCTTCTGCATCGATAATTGATTTTTCAATATTTTTCATTAATCCCTAGGTCATGCGCCAGTTCAATTATCCCATCAATCTTTGATGATACCAGTTTGACTGCTGAATCCATTCCGGCCAAATGTGCCATTAAAGTTTCTTTTTCCTCCACAAGATTCATGAAGGCTTTGTATTCGCTGGTCATTTTCAGTTCATCCCTTCCAGCATTGCTGCAATTCTTTTTAATTCCACGACTTTCAACAGTTCGATTGTCAGGCGGTCGAGTTCGAAAGCGTCCTGATCTTCCTGAGCCTGAAATAAATCCCATTGGCAGATTTCAGCCTGTAATCCCTTAAAGTCAGAACAGGTTTTTTCCATTAGTTCCTGATTGAATTTGGTTTTGTGTTGCTTTGCCATTTGTTCGTGATATGCGTTCATTATTTTCTCCTTTTCTTTCTGCTCTGCATCTCTGCGCAGAGTCTGCGCGACTTTTTTCCTTCACGCAGAAGATGAAACCCACTTGTTATGCGGTTTTAGCGTGAATTCTGCGTGTCTGCGTGTAAATTCCAGAATATATAATATAAAAATATACTATTCATTCTTTTTTTTATTTTCTAGTTTTGTAATTGTCACGCAGAAGCGCAGAATAATAAAATTTATGGCTTATTATCGCCGTTTATCGCTCTGCACGAAGCTCTGCGTAACGTTTTTCTCTGCGTGAAGAAACGCAGAGCATTATTTTATTAACGTGAATCCCGATTTATGTAGATCGACAACAACGTGAACATTTTTGATCTGAATCCCATCAAAGCAATTTTCTATATTGCCGTCCCAATAAGTAACACTTCGCTTATAACGCCCTTCACCAACAAGGTCTTTTATCTTGATAACAAAAGTTCTTTTCGTCATCTTGAACCTGCTTGTATCAGGTTTATGATCCCAAGTTTCCGGTAAAACTCCATCATCTACTAGATAAGTCAGGTAATAATTGTAGAAATCTGTGCAACTAACCCGATGCCGATCATCGTCCGTGATCACCACGCAATCTTTATAGAACCGATAAATAGAATCAGATTCCCGCTCCATTTCTTCCCGGTTTCTGTTGATCTCACTGGGAATGGTAAAGTGTTGTCGGTCTTTAACAAACTTAACCAGCTGCTCAACAGCCTTGACAATGATATACTCCATATTGAGTGTTTTATAGACGTTGGGTATCTGCTTTTCTTGGGGTATGGCTGTTTTGAAATTATAGATTAACATCCGCTCCCCAATACTGCTTTTGTCGCTGACAAAGAACTGTGGTACTGCGTTACCTGAAAAAATCAACATGGCTTTATTCACAAAAACAATTGAATCCATGAATTTTCTTTGAAGTGTGACAGTGTCACCACCTGACAGCTGTTTTAATAAAACATCGTTGGATATTTTTAATGGCGGTGTCTCCCCGCAAATATTAGCCCGTTTTCCGACTATACCGATTAACTCCATTGAAGTTTCATCAGTGAATGTTTTAAGTGCGATGCTGGAATAATCTTTTTCACCATCTGAATTGGTCAACAGTAATTCGCACAAGTGCATAAACTGGCTTTTGGCTGAATCCTTAACCCCGTTGAAGAAAAAAATGTTCTTGAAATCCCGATAATTTGACATTACTACTCCTAAGACCTGATAGAGAAAATCTATATCCTCCTGGTTGCCATTGGTCACACTATTAAAGAAATCGTCCGTTTTCTGGTCTGGCAGCGCAAACGGGTTCCAGTTGTAATCTACCTGATTAATGAATATCAGGCTCTCTGCTTCTGGCTCGTAATGGCCAATAAACGCATACGTTTCAGTGTCCAAAATTCCATTTTTGAAAGCAATGTACTTTTCAGGTGCCAGATCCTTATCTTTTAAGATTAAGTCGCCGTCATAATTAATTAGTTTTTCGCAATCCTCGATGTTTTTCGGCACCCTGTAAATTTCAGGGATTTGTGAACCGATGAACTGTTTTGGGTTGTCTATTAACTGGTAATAATTGTTTTTCAATACCCTTAATTGTCCATTGTAGACCTTCAAGCGGTACTTTTCTTTTAAGTAAATCGCTAACAGTGACACATTTACTTTCAGTTCTCCATCCGGTTTATTTTGATTTTTTGGCACCAGATAATATAATTCGCCATACTGCTTCTTTTTTTCTACCTTTGCTGTGCTTAATTGAGCAAGTTCTTCTTTGTCTTTTTGTTCTAATGATTCTAGAAACATTGCTGTAATGTCCTCTGGCATTCTCTTTGCTTCACCTCCTTTAGATATTGGTACAATTGAATCTGTTCTTCCGGGCTTCCACGGGATAAAATATCAAGGATATAGTTAATTGGCTCCCAACGGTGGATCGCTTCCACATAAAGCGGATGAAACCATCCAATAAGGGGGTTAGGTTTGTACCTGAGCATATTCTCCCAGTAATACCGGGATAGCCTGCAATACTCAGAATAGGTTTGATCCAGCCATATCTTAAAACCATTAACAGCAGCTTTTTCTTGTCTGCGTTTTTCATATTCCTTGAAATCAATTTTTTGTCCCGGGCTTAAATCCAGTCCCAGACCGAAATCATTGTTAATTTTTTTAACTGCATCAATTGATGACAGTTCAAACAGTTCCATTACCAGATCAATGACCGATCCCCCGGCACCACAGGAAAAACAATGGAAATAGTGATCCTTAAAACTCATACTGGGATTGTTATCTGGATGAAAAAGACAAAGTGCCTTATTCTGGTTATTGACTTCAAGTCCGTAGGTTTCAGCCACTTCCACAATATCGGTATTGTCTTTGACATATTCGAAGGGATCAAGGAACATTCTCACCTCTCGCTTCTCTGGATAACCATTCTTCCAGCTCTTTCTTTGGCACCCTGATAGCCTTACCAATCCATACGGCTGGGAAGTCTGCCCGGTGTGCCAGCTCCACCACTTTCGGGACTGATATGTCCAATAAGGCCGCTACCTCCTTGGTTCTTAATACGAGTTTTTCCTCACTCATTTACTCACACCCTTTCATAATAAATTACTGTTCCATCACCCGCATTACTCTGCGTCATCAATACTGCCAAAAATCAACGGTAATCCTTCTCTTAAGCTATCAATGAAGTTAAGAAGCTCGTGCCGGTCGTCCCCATGGTAGGCTCCAATAACTAAACCTTCCAGGACGTCCAGTAATTCATAGCCGGTTAGGTCTTCCATGGTCAGGCCTCCTTTTCAATGATTTCTGTAACATCAACGTCAAGAGCCTTGGCGATCTTGCCGATTGTGGCCGGTCTGGGATCTCGCTTTTTATTTCTAATCAGCGATAAAGCAGATCTGCTTAAACCTGAAGATTCACAAAGCGTTTGAACATCGGTGCGACTTCTTGCCATTGCCATATCAAGCTTGTGGTTATCAATTTTCATGATTCACTTTCCTTTCGTGCGACAAATTATGTCGCTTCGTTGGTATTATGATATGACATATATTGTCATGTGTCAAGCAATATTTTTTAAATAGTGACAAATATTGGCGCATATGATAGAATTAAAAAAAATAATCAATTGGAGTAAGTAATGAATGTAGGCGAAAAGATAAAAAATGCAAGAGAAGAAAATGAGATGACTCAGGAAGCTTTAGCCGAAAAAGTCGGCGTTTCAAGAAGAACTATTCAACGGTTTGAAAAAAATGCAAACGCATCTAACTTCGAAACTCTTAAAAGCATAGCAGGTGCCTTGGGTTTAAAAATTCACGAATTATATCAAGAAGAATCAGAAATTGAAAGAAAAAGGCTTTACGACAATCATTTTCTGATCGGCGCAACTAATTGCTCTGAATATAACGCTGAAGAAATTGCTAAAAAAACTGGAATAGAAGTTGACCGTTATAATGACTTTCTAAAAGGGTATGAGCAACCTACCGAAGGTGAGTATTTAAAAATTAGTGAAGTAACTGGTGTAAGTGTCGAAATGCTAAAAAGACAATCTGATCCAGTAAAACCGGATGTAGAACACGCAAAAGAAATGCTGATAAAATCCGTTGATTTTGCGCTTGAACATGCGCCCTGCGACGAAAAAAAGAAGGAAGAATACATAAAAAGATTAGACCACATAATTGATTATTACGGTTCAATGTCTCAACACACAACTTCAGTGGGTCTTAGTTCAGAGGATCGTCCTGATGGTTACATTACATTTATACAAAATTACGAAAGAATTTTAAAGCTGACAAATGAGCATAAAGATTTTGTTATTCAAAATGCCTTTGATTGGCTCGAAACACTCAAAGATAGCGATACTAGCAAACTAAAATCCCTGATCTACGGAGACGATCCACAAGAATAACCCCCGACCTTCCGGGTCGTAGCCCCTGGCATTGAAACTAGAAGATGCGTTGAAGGTGATGGCGAAGGAGAATCAAAGAGTATCAGGCGGAGCGGTTCCGCAGAAATCTGCTAAACCGGTAGAAACCCGCAAAGAAATCGCCAAAATAGCCGGGGTGAAATCTTGCTTCTCAAATTTGAGAAATAGCTTTATCGGGAAAATCCGAAAAAGTTACGTCGGGAATTCGACGAAAGACTTTTGCTCAAAAATGAGTAAAAGTACCGGAATGATATAACAGATATGTGAAACCAATATCCACACCGTCGAGAAATCGACACTGTGGGAAAAAGCTTAAAAAAGGCTCATAGCATTGACAAAAACTGCTAAATGAACTATAATGATGATACAGAAAGTAACGCATTGTTACCGCAAGTAATGTTAATAGTTCTCTGGCAGTAAGCCTCCCACTATAAGGGATGTGCCGAACCCAGGGATTTTTTTATTTTAGAAAGGAATATCGTATGAAAACAGCAATATTGGTTGATGGTGGATTTTATAGAAGTCGTGCACGAATGAAACTTGGTGAAAAAACAGCCGAAGAAAGAGCGAAAGAATTAAACGATTATTGTTATCGTCATTTAAAAGAGAAACACGATGATACTAAGCATGACCTTTACCGTATTTTCTATTATGATTGTCCACCCATGACAAAGAAGCTGTATCACCCTTTCTTAAAAAAACAAATTGATTATTCAAAAACCGATTTACACAACTGGATGGCGGTTTTTCTCGATGAATTGAAGAAAAAAAGAAAGTTTGCGCTCAGAATGGGTAAGCTGGCAGATAAGCAATCCCATTTCTCAATCAGACCGGATATCCTAAAAAAGCTATGTAATGGTTCTATGCGATTTGAGGATCTGACAGAAGAAAATTTCATGTTAAACGTTGATCAAAAAGGGGTTGATATGAAAATCGGTTTGGATATCGCTTCTATATCATACAAGCGTCAAGTTGATCAAATCGTTTTAATCTCTGGTGACAGTGATTTTGTTCCCGCAGCTAAACTTGCTCGCCGTGAGGGAATCGATTTTGTATTAGATCCCCTAGGTGCACCAATTAAAGAAGATTTATTTGAACACATAGATGGTCTAATGACTTGTAACCCAAAATTCAGAAACGGTAACTAAAAAAAGCCCCTGATCCGGCATAGATCAAGGACTTTTAGGGTGTGAGTTACATTAAAAACCATAATTATTATACCACATCCTGATTCATTTCACAATGAAAGGAAGTAATCTTATGGCAAGAAAAAGCGCCAACGGTTCCGGTACGATCCGGCAGCGAAAAGACGGCACCTGGGAAGCCAGGTATTCAAACGGCTATGATCCCAAGACCGGAAAGCTGATCCGTAAATCAATCTATGGGAAAACCGAACAGATCGTCAGGAAGAAATTAACGGCCATTTCTGCATCAATCGATTGTGGAGATTACAAAGAGCCATCCAAATTAACGGTTTCTGACTGGCTTAACATCTGGATCACTGATTATGCTTTAAAGCTTAAGCCCTTGACAATAAAGTCCTATAAAACGCAAATAGATAACCACATTATCCCTGCTCTAGGTAAACTCAAATTATCGGCACTGGCACCCCACCATATTCAAAAATTCTACAATAAATTGGATGAAGAATACTCGCCTAAAACCGTTAAAAACATTCATGGCGTGCTGCACCGGGGATTGCAAAAGGCCATTGAACTAGGTTATATCCGCCTTAATCCAGCCGAAAACTGCGAACTGTCAAAGGTAGTTAAGCCAAAATTAAAGCCCATGGATAAGACCGCTATCCCTGAATTTCTGGCAGCTATCAAAGGGCATCAGTTTGAAAACCTGTATTTAATTGATTTGTTCACCGGGTTAAGACAATCGGAAATAATCGGATTAACATGGGATTGTGTGGACTTTGAAGCTGGTACCATTTATGTTTATCGGCAATACCAGAAGTTAAAAGGTGGCTATAAATGGGCTACCCTGAAAAACAATAAGACAAGACTAATAAAACCCGCTGATCTGGTTATGGATACGCTAAAAGCTGAGAAGATACTTCAAAACGAAAGGCGATTAAAAGCCGGTTCTGGGTGGTCTAATCCAGAGAATTTCATTTTTACTAACCCGCTGGGTACCCACATGAAGCATGAAACGGTATCGAAAAACTATAAGAAGATTGTAACCGGGATCGGTCTTCCAGAGTTGCGATTCCATGACCTACGCCATTCATTTGCTGTGGTATCTATTCAAGCCGGGGATGACATAAAAACCGTACAGGAGAACTTAGGCCACCATTCAGCAGCCTTCACCATGGACACCTACGCCCACGTTACCGATGCCATGAGGAAAGCCAGTTCGGATAGAATGAACGCTTTTATAGATACATTGTAGCATTAAAATAACCGTCAAATTAATGGCGGTTTTTCTGTTTTTTGACCCCTTATTTCTGGTTGGGGTGGTAGTTGGGGTAAATCGGCATTTTAATAAAATAAAAGGCAACCACAAACGGCTGCCTTATCATATTCTTTATTAAATTTTCATGGCGGAGAGAGAGGGATTCGAACCCTCGGTACGCTTAACACGCACACACGCTTTCCAGGCGTGCTCCTTCGACCTCTCAGACATCTCTCCTAGCTAGTATTAACTTTTGCCATACTAAAATATTATAAGAGTATTGCCTGAAAAAGTCAATTCTTTTTTCATTAATGATGGTGATGTCCAGGAGGAGCCCCTTTATAATCTCTGATATAGTCAAGCTTCCTACTTTCCATTTTGGCAATCGCTTCATGACCCGACATGCCATCACCTTTAAAACGGGTGATGCCTTCATCAGCCAAAACGTAAAAGGCCGTCTCTTCAATTTCACCGGTAAATACGCATTCGCAGCCATAAGCTTTAATTTTTTCGGCCCAATCAAGCCCTTGTGAATCACTGCTGATTTCCGCTTTGATCTGCGCCTGATTATCGGTATCCAGAAGCAGCAGATACGGCGCTTTTTCGAATTCTTTAGCCACCTGATCAGCAAGGCTATTGCCACAGCTTGTTAATGCAATTTTCATTCATTTCTCCTTTTATTCATTATGATTGAACAGTTCAAATTTTTATACACGCTAACACTATTATTTTACCGCTAATTTTCTAAAATCGCAAGAAAACTCTGTCACCGTTTTCATCGAAAGCTTCATTAATTTTAAGACCATTAGTTTACCATAACAGCTTTTGGGGTAAAACATTCCATATCAAGGAGGTGACCTCATGAACGTCATTGATATAAATGGTCTGACTAAATATTACGGCAAACACAAGGGCATCGAAGATGTCAGCTTTTCCGTTGAGGAAGGTGAAATCTTTGGTTTTATCGGACCTAACGGCGCCGGTAAATCCACAACCATCAGAACCCTTTTAGCCCTCATTTATCCGACTAAAGGTTCAGCCACAATATTTGGTAAAGACTGCATAAAATACGGTCACGAAATCCGCCGGGACATCGGCTATCTGCCATCTGAAGTTTTCTATTATGAGCACATGAAAGTACTGGAGGTTTTAAAATATTCAGCCAGCTTCTATGATAATGTCAATCCCGCCCGCATCAAAGAACTGGCGGATATTATGGATCTGGATCTAAACAAGCGGATTGATGATCTATCCTACGGTAATAAGAAAAAGGTTGGGATCGTCCAGGGCCTTTTACATGAACCCAAGCTGATTATCCTCGATGAACCCACCAGCGGACTGGATCCCCTGATGCAGCAAAAGTTTTTCGACCTGATCCGTAAAGAAAACGAACTGGGTGCCACTGTTTTATTTTCTTCACACATTCTTTCGGAAGTGCAAAAACTCTGTCACCGGGTCGCCATCATCAAAGACGGTACTATTGTGGATATTAAAGATATTCAGGAAATGCGCCGGAATAACTATAAAAAAGTGATGCTGGAGTTTGACGGTATCATTGATATCAGTCATTTTAATCTGCCCGGTGTGACGCGGCTAACGCTGGAAAACAATGTGATGGAATTCTTATATAAGGGCGATATCAATAAGATCATCCAGCGCTTACAGGGCGTCAAACTAGCCAATATGTTGATCGAAGAACCCACGCTGGAAGAGATCTTTATGCATTATTATCAGAAGGAGGAATAGCCATGAATATGATCAAACAGGAGCTTAGAATGAACCTCCGTTCGCTGATCACCTGGTGCCTGTCTCTTTTAGCCATCCTGATTCTGTTTATGCTTTTTTTCCCGGCCCTATCTGACCAGATGGAAGAATTTCAAAAAGTTTTCAACAGTTTCCCCCCGGCTTTTCAGGCGGCATTAAAACTTGATACCATCACTATCGACAGCATTATGGGCTACTATCAGTTCGCCTTTTCTTTCATCCTGCTGGGTGGCGCCATTCAGGCTATGAATCTGGGCGTTGCCATTATCTCCCAGGAGGTGCGGATGAAGACCGGCGATTTTCTCTTTGTCAAGCCCATCACCAGAAACCGGGTAGTGACCATGAAAATGCTGGCAGCTCTGATTCTGATTACCATGACCAATCTCATTTTGGGCATCGGTGCCTCTATTGTGCTTTTGATCACCGATGCACAAAGCTTTGATTTAAAAACCTTCTTGTTAATTAATGGCAGCCTGTTTTTTACCCAACTGTTTTTTTTAAGTCTCGGACTCTTCCTTTCCGCTTTTTTAAAACGAATCCGTACGGTTCTGCCCTTAAGCCTGGGTGTGGTTTTCTTCTTTTATGTCATCTCAATGATTCAGGAAACCGTTAACGACCCAAAATTGCGTCTGATCTCACCCTTTGACTATTTCAATCTGGCTGAAATTATGGAACGCATGGAATACAATGCCTTTTATCTGCTCCTATGGATGCTGCTGATAATCCTCTTTGTTCTCGGTACCTATTGGCTCTTTCGGCGTAAAGATCTTCCGGCTATTTGAAAGTCAGGTGATATAAATGAATGTTTTATTGAAAGAATTAAAACTCAATCTCAAATCTTTGATTATCTGGTGTCTGGCTCAATGCTTTATCATTTTTGCCGGTATGATGAAATATCAGGGCTTTGCCGACTCCGAGGTGGATGTAAGCGCCCTCTTTGACAGCCTGCCCAAAGAAGTACTAACTGTGCTGGGCATGGAAAGTGTGAACATCGCCACCATTCCCGGCTTTTACTCGGTTTTCTTTTTGTATTTCATGCTATTGGCCGCGGTCCATGCCATTATGTATGGGGCGATCGCTGTATCCCGCGAAGAACGGGATCACTGTGCTGATTTCATCTACACCAGACCGCGTCGGCGTTTTCAGATTATCACCCCAAAACTGATAGGCGGCGTGATCAACCTGATCGTTTTTAACGCCGTAACCTTTGTGGCTTCAGTTGGCTTTATCGCCTATTATAACGATGGCAATGGCATGATCAGTGAGGTTTCCGTGACTATGCTGGCACTTTTTTTCCTGCAGCTTTTCTTTCTGGCGATTGGCTCTTTCTTTGGAGCCATCAGCCCGTCCACAAAAATTGCGACCTCACTATCAACCGGATTTGTGATGTTGACTTTCCTGTTTTCGGTCATCGCTGATCTTGTAGACGCAGCAGATTTTTTAGGTACCCTGTCACCCTTTAACGCTTTTAACGCCCAGGATCTGGTGATCAATGGCCAGTTAGAAGGGCTACCAGCCCTGATTCTTTTAGCTGCAACACTTGTCTTTTCTGGCCTCTGTATCCTCAGCTTTCACTTTAGAAATTTGAAAACCTGAAAAACAATCAACAGAAATACTTATCCACAAAAAAAAGCCTAACTACATCAAGTAAACTTGAATTGGAGTCAGACTTTAAGTATTTTTGCTTAAGGCTAAATCCTTATTTAATAACCCGAAACTTCTTGACCTTTTAACATTTTCACCGCCGAGCTAGTGCCAATCCGGTCACAGCCTGCTTCAATGAAGGCAATCAGGTCATCAACTGATTTGACCCCACCAGCTGCTTTCATTTTAACATCCGGACCGATATTCTTCTTAAATAAAAGAATATCTGCCATGGTGGCACCACCGGTTCCAAATCCGGTTGAGGTTTTTATGTAATCAGCCCCGGCCTTGGTTACCAGTTTGCAGACCCGCACTTTTTCGTCTTCCGTCAAAAAGCAGGTTTCAACAATCACTTTTAAAACATTGTCGCCAACGGCTTCTTTTATCTGTGCAATTTCATCCTGAACATAATCATCATTGCCATCTTTGAGCCGACCGATATTAATAACCATATCGATTTCTTTGGCGCCTTTTGCAATGGCATCCTTAGCCTCAAAAACTTTCGTTTCTGTCGTACTGTAGCCTAAAGGAAAGCCGATTACGGTACAAATATTTAATTGCTGACCGTAGGTTTCTTTGATTCTTTCAATAAAGGCAGCCGGGATACAGACCGAAGCGGTCTGGTATTCAATGGCATCTTTACAGATTTCCTGAATATCTGTCCAGGTGGCAAAGGGCTTTAGCAGGGTGTGATCGATGTGTGATAATATTTCCGAGTTTGTCATATCTCTCTCCAATTTTCTTTTTTAACAAGCTTAGCTTTCAGCTTCTAGGCAAACCCCGCACCGACCAATAGGATTTCACAGTCGGTGCTCAGGTATCCAAATTCACTATATCTTCATTTTGCAAGTAACCTATTTCAGTCTTTTGCCATGGTATCTTTAAGGCCTTCATAAATTTCTGTATAGGTATTGAATACTTTCTGGTAAGTATCATACAGATCTTTATTGGGGCTGACTGTATAAGCTTCCTTGACCATCCCGTTGGTTCCATCAACGAAAGAATCGTAGGCGCCAGCACCAACAGCTGATACGATTGCACAACCCAGAACGCTGGCACTTGAGTCTTCAGTTACCACAATCGGTTTACCGGTTACATCGGCAATAATCTGCATCCAGGTGGCATCTTTTGTTACGCCACCACAACCGACAATAATATCAATCGGGCATCCCTGAGCTTCAAAGTTGTCAATAATGTTTTTGGTTCCTAAAGCAACCGATTCAAGCAGGGCCCGATAAATATGGGCTTTGGTATGACTTAAGGTCAGGCCGTAAATCACCCCTTTGGCATTGGCATCTTTATAAGGGGTTCGATTACCCTGGAAGAAATCAAGAGCGACCAAGCCTTCAGCTCCAGCAGGGATATCGGCAATTAATTCATTCATGTAGGCATAGGGATTATCCATCTTATTTAAATCGAATTCCCGCATAAACCACTTAATAATTGATCCGGCCGAGATCTGGCCACCTTCCAGCAGCCACTGATCCGGTACGATGGCGTTGTTGTAAGGACCCCAGATACCATTTAAGTTTAATTTCTTTTCGGAAAATGCCAATTGGACAAAACTGGTTCACATAATCATGGCCAGTTTTCCCGGCGCAGCTACACCAAGTCCCAACATTCCGATATGGGCATCAATACCGCCCTGGACAACTTTCATATTGGGATTTAAATCATACTGATCGGCAAACTCCCGATTAAGGGTTCCAACCATTTCCCCAACGTGTTTAACATCAAGCACCAGTTTTTCCTCGTAATCTTCAAAGCCCACCTGTTTGAAGAATTCACCGTTCCAACCGCCTTCGCATTCCACATAATTCCACTTGCAGGTTGAATTACAGATAGAAGTAGCAAATTCTCCGCATAGCTGATAGTTCATCCAGTCCAGTTGTTCAATGATTTTATAACTCTCCTGATATAATTCCGGCTGATTGTTTTTAATCCACAAAATTTTGGGAATCATCCATTCAACTGAATCTTCACCCCCACTGTAGGTAAGAACTGGATGCTTAGTATCGTTGATGATTTTCATTTCTTTTTTAGCCCGGGTATCCATCCACATAATCGCATCAGCTAAAGGTTTTCCGTTTTCATCAACCGGCAGTACAGTAGATGAAGTTGAACAGACGCTGACGGCTTCAATACTGTGTCTGATTCCTTTGGAAAGTCCGGACATTACATTTTTAACGGCTTCATTAAAACAGGACCACCAGTCACCGGCTTTCTGTTCAGCCCAGCCAGCATGAGGATAATAGGTTTCATAAACCTGTTCATCACCAGCTACTACATTCCCGGCAATATCAGTAACCACCACGCGAACACTCTGTGTCCCCGTATCAACGCCCATAAAGTACTTTGCATTATTTTCCATTAATTTTCCCCCCATGGAACCCTTTTCTTAAAGCTTAAAAAAATAAAACATTGAATATCGTTTGTTATTTACGCTTTATTTTTTCATTGCGTTTATTTTAAACTCATTCTAGCATCATATTTTTACGGTGTCAATAACAAAAACGTCAATTTTTTACTTTTTTTGTTCGAATCATTTGTCAAACGTGCGTCAATCCTTTATAATGACAGTGAAAACAAAATGGAGGTTTTACTATTTGGCTTCACTCTTAACGGACATCCGTACAAAATATAATTTATTTTCAAAAAATCAGAAGAATATTGCAGACTATATCCTAGATCATCCCGACACGGTTTCTCTTTTATCAATTACTGAACTGGCCACAAAATGTGATACCAGTGAAACAACGGTAATGCGTCTTTTAAAAAAGCTGGATTACAGTTCCTATCAGATTTTCAGAATTAATTTGGCTAAGGAATTCTCTGAAAGCCCTTCTGAAAGTATTATTGAAGAGCTGTTAAACAATGATGACGCCTCAGCCATTAAAAAGAAAGTGATCGGTCATACCATCACTGCCATCAGCGATTTGGAGCATTCATTGGCAGATACAACGATTGAAGAAGCTCTCAAGCTGCTTTTATCGGCTGACCGCATCCTTTTTTACGGTGTTGGCGCTTCGGCTTCCATTGCCATGGATGCCATGCACAAATTCGGTAAACTGGGCCTGAACGTCATCTCTTATCCCGACCCCCACTTTATGAACATTATCTGCTCCCATGTCACCGCAAAAGATGTTTTCTTTGCGGTCTCCCATACCGGCGAAAGCATTGAAGTTTTAAATGCCCTTGCCATCGCTAAAGAAAACAATTGCCAGATTATCGGGCTGTCCAGTTTTGGCAACTCCACCCTGGCGCAAAAAGCGGATGTTTTTTTGTCCAGCTCGACCAATGACAAGAAATATCACTCGGAAGCCATGGCCTCGCGAATAGTTCAACTGACCATCATTGATATTTTATATTTATCGGCCTTTATGCAACACGAAGACCAGTATTATGATGCCCTGAACCGTTCCCGAACGGCTGTCGGTTTAAATAAAACCTGATTCAACCACCTGGAGGTATTAAAATGAGCATTCTCACCTTTATTGGCGCCGGCCAAATGGCCTCAGCCCTGACCTTTCCCGCCACCCTTAACGGCCACCAGATTCGACTGGTGGGAACCCATCTGGATCGGGACATAATCGATTCTGTTCAATAAACAGGCTTTCATCCAACCCTGAAACGGCAGCTTCCCAAGCATAATATTACCGCTTTTCAAATTGAAGCGGTCCTTGATGCTATTGCCGGTGCTGATGCCATCCTTTGCGGTGTCAGTTCTTTTGGCGTTGACTGGTTTGCCGAAAAAATCCTGCCTCTGATTCCCGATTCAATCCCTGTTCTCTCAGTTACCAAGGGGATGATCGACCTTGAAGATGGCGCCATGATGACCTACCCCGACTATTTTGTATCCCAACTGCCGTCGGGCAAAAAGCTTTCACTAAGCGCCATCGGCGGCCCCTGTACCAGCTATGAACTGGCCGACGGCGACCACTCAACCGTCGCCTTCTGTGGCAAAAACAAGGATGATCTGCAATTTTTTAAAAGTATTTTTGAAGGGCCCTATTACCATATCAGTCTGTCAACTGATGTTCAGGGTCTTGAATGCGCTGTTGCCCTAAAAAACGCCTACGCTCTGGGTGTCTCTCTGGCTGTCGGCCTGGCTATTGGCGCCGACGGCAAAGGAATTGAACACTATAATTCTCAGGCGGCACTATTCGGCCAGAGCGTTAAGGAAATGCGAAAACTCCTAAGCCTGATTGGTGGGAAAGATGAAAATATCATTTATGGTGCCGGCGATCTTTATGTCACTATTTTTGGCGGCCGAACCCGGCGGATTGGCACCCTGCTGGGCCAGGGTTATTCCTTTGATGATGCCATGAAACAGCTCGAAGGTGTGACGCTGGAATCCATCGTAATTGCCACCCGAACTGCCCGAGCTGTCCGAAAACTGGCAGATAAGCAAAAGGCTAAGCTTTCCGATTTTCCCCTGCTGATGCACGTGGATGAGCTGATCTCACAAAATAAAAGAGTTGATATCCCCTGGCAGCTGTTTGAAGATACTTTTTGTGAATAGACAACTCCCGCACCAGGCAGTTGGATTTCGTAGGTGGCGCGGAACTGATAAAATTAACTGAGTGCCCTGCCATTTAACAGTTTGACGCTTGCTATTTTTGTTCTGCCTTGTAGACTCATCCGACAAAGGCTTCCAACTAAAAACTTGGCAGCAGCTAAATGATGTATGTTATAATTAAATCTATCTCATTTTCACATCAAACACGGAGGAATAAATGAATAACAATCCCACCGAAGACCGAGAGATTAGCCAACCTTATCTTAAACATACCGGCTTGGTTATCTTTCTGGCTTTAATGAACGCTTTTATCCCTTTATCCACGGATATGTATCTGCCGGCTCTGCCCAGCATGAGTGCCTATTTTAACAGCAGCTCGGCAATCACCAATCTGACACTCAGCAGCTTCTTTTTATTTTATGCCATCGGCATTCTTTTCTGGGGACCGCTCAGTGATAAGTTCGGCCGGCGCCGCATTCTTTTGATCGGCAGCATTATTTATGCTCTCAGCAGCATCGCCTGTGCTCTGGCCATTAATGTCACCTTTCTGATTGGCGCCCGCATCATGCAGGGAATTGGTGCCGGCGGCATTACTTCGGTTGCCATGGCCATCATCAAAGACTCCTATTCCGGAAAAAAACGCGAATCCATTCTGGCCGTCTGTCAGGCCATTGCCGGACTGGCGCCCATGCTGGCCCCGATTATCGGAAGTTTATTACTTCATTTCGCCGACTGGCGCGGTTCATTCTGGGTTTTGGCCATTATCAGCCTGATTAATCTGGTTTTTTCTCTGCTTTTTAAAGAAACTCTCCAGGATGAAGATCGCTATAGCGGCAGTCTTTTCGGTGCGGTTGGCCGTCTCTTTGTCGTTGCCAAGAATAAAGCTTTTATCATTCCAGCTCTGATTTTTTCCATCAGCTCGCTGCCATTTATGGGCTATATTGCGGTTTCTTCCTACATCTATGTGGACTATTTCGGCCTAAGCGCTCAGACCTATAGTGTCTTTTTCGCCGCCAATGCCCTCTTATCCTTAGCCGGACCATTTATTTATGTCAAATTCCTAAGTAATATGGATAAAAAATGGTTTGCCACCCTAACCCTGTCAATGGCTACCCTGAGCGGCATCGCTGTGATGACCATTGGCCGCAGCTCACCCTATTTGTTCTGGGCTTCATTTTTGTTGATGTCCTTATCTGGAACCATCGTTCGTCCTTTCAGCACCAACCTGCTTTTAAATCAGCAAAAAGGCGATACTGGCTCAGCCGCCTCGCTGATTGGTACCCTCTTTACGGTACTGGGCAGCGTTGGCATGTCACTGGCATCTTTGCCCTGGGCCGATACCGTTTTGGGCCTGGGCCTGATCATAGCTGGCTTCTCGGTCTTTTCGCTGCTGGCATGGAACATCACTGTCCGCTCCAGTCTTTCTATTATCGGCCTCGAAAACGGACCCAAGTCCTAAAGGCAACAAGCACAGAAAGTTCTGTGGGTTCAGACCGAAGCAAAAGTTTATTTTACACCTAAGCACCGACAATTGGCTTTTCAGCTGTCTGCCTCGGGGCGAACAGTTGCCTAAAAATTGCCTATGATTAGCACTTTCAAATTGGGCAACTGTACGAAACCGCGCGCAGACTGCGAAATCCAATTGGTCGGTGCGGAGTTTATATATACACAGTAACCACAGAAAGTTCTGTGGTTTTTCTCTTTTTTGTGATAGAATAAGAGGACTTTATGCGAAGAAGGAAAACCATGAGCGATCAAGAAAGAGATTTTAAGCGTTTATATATGAGCGAACTGGTAACTGCCCTGGTGGTCGGCTCCCTACTTTATATGACCAGCAAAACAAATGGCCTGGGTTTTGATCTGCGCCTTTATTTGCCCTGCGGCCTGCTGATTTTCATTATCCTGCAAAACGCCGGTTACTGGTATTACCGCCAGCAGCAAAAAAGTAATCCCGGCGGCGATTACCGGTGGGTGATCCCCACTTTTAGTCATCTTAAACAAATCAACCCATTTTTACTGGTCAT
This sequence comes from Eubacteriaceae bacterium, assembly GCA_030156895.1. Taxonomy (GTDB): domain Bacteria; phylum Bacillota; class Clostridia; order Eubacteriales; family Eubacteriaceae; genus Acetobacterium. Next base: position 87,391 of record JASGLP010000003.1, read on the forward strand.
TTATCCCCTATATCTGATGGTCCTGCTGCTTTTTTACCGGCCTGCGCTTTGGTCACCTGTCAATATTTTCGGGCTCCTTCTATATGGATTCTCGATTGTTGAATATTTCAACTGTTATTATTTCAGTTTCCAGCTGGCCAACCTTAAAGAAAAAGCATCTACTGATTTAAACCTTGAAATCCAAAACTTTTTGAATTCTCACTAACATGATTATGAAAGGACCAGGCGCAAGCGCCTGAACAATTTATGAATTATTCTGTTTCGATTATCCATTCCATCAATCCCCTGTTTTTTGCCATTCTGGCACTAGGGCTCATGCTTCTGGGCAAGTCCATTTATACTTTGAAGACCTTCCCAGATCTGAAAGCAAAATCGATTAAAGAACTGGTTGTCGGCGGCGTGGTCATGCTGGGCGTTGTGGTTCTTTTCGTCGTCCTGCCGCTTTTATCAAACATAAGAATTGCCGATGATCAACTCACGTTGCGACTCTCAAGCGGTTTTACGACTGTATCGATCGCTTCAGACCAAGTTTTATCTGCTGAGCTTGTGACCCTGAATACCGATCCGGCTACAACGATTGATGATAAAGTCGTCGGCACGTCAAGCCGTGATTACCGGGAAGGGCAGTTTACCATGGCCGATGGCAGCAATGCGTCGATCCTCTTAAACGGCGATCAGGCTCTGATGGTAAAAACGACTGACCAAACCCTCTTGCTTGGTCCCGATAATTTTGATGCGTTTGTTGCCGATTTTAATGAAAATTTTTACCCGGTTACACAGTAAAAATTAATGATATCTTTCTAAAATTTCGTTGACAAGCCCCAAGGGTCACTTTTTTTAACTTCGCTTATTCAAACTGAGTTTTTAAATGCCCTAAGACCGCAATGCTGAAAGCAAATATTTCAACATCCGAATTATTCAAGCGATCTGAACACTTTTATATCAAATCTATCGTTAGCTTCACAAAAAAAACAGAGTGTATTTATATCGATCCACTCTTTTTTTTTAATGCCTTTTATTTTTTAAATGCTTCCGCTCTGTTTTGAGCCTGTTTTTCATAATCTTCAATCCAGTGAACATATTCTTGATCCATGAATTTTGAATGCAAGATAAAGTCTGCTGTCGCCAAATTATTGGCCACCGGAATATCGTAAACCGTAGCTATCCTTAGCAGTGCCTTAATGTCCGGGTCATGCGGTTGGGCTTCCAAAGGATCCCAGAGAAAAATCATCATATGAATTTTGCCATCAACAATTCTGGCTCCAATTTGCTGATCACCGCCTAATGGGCCACTTTGATAAATTTCTACCGGGAGACCGGTTTTTTCCTGAATCAGCCGACCGGTGGTTCCGGTACCACACAGAAAATGGCCCTGCAGAATCTCCTTGTTTTTTTCAACCCATGAAAGCAGTTCCGGCTTTTTACCATCATGTGCAATCAGGGCAATTTTCTTGGTTTTTTCGATGGTGACACTTTTATAAATGTTATCCATATTAATCCACCTTTCAAATTTGAATTTATGCTTTTTCGTCCTCTTCATAAACCTTCTGTACGCGTCCCACCTGGCCATCAGCCAGCATGACTTTAATCCCGTGAGGATGGGTTGAACTCTTGGTCAGAAGACGCTTTACTCGTCCTTGCGTCAGCTTTCCTGTCCGCTGATCCTGCTTCAGAACAATATCCACCAGAGCCCCTACTTTGATATCAACGCGTTTTTGTCCGTTCACGACAGTTTCTCTTTCGCAGCTTCCAAGGCCACCACCAGCTGATTCATACAGGAGTTATCACGAGCTCCACAGGTATGTCCTTTAAACAGAGGGATAATTTCATCCATTTCTTTGCCGTCAATCATTTTTGACAAGGCTTTTAAATTACCGTCGCAGCCGCCGACAAAACTTAAATCCTTAATCGTTTCACCTTCAAGGGTAAAGTTAATTTCGCGGGGACAAACCCCTTGAGTTTTATATTTAAATGTCATTTTATTCCTTTCTTTTATCATTTACTTTATCGAATAGTTTATTTTTTGATAATAATTTAATTTCGACTGCCCTTATTTTATCATTTTCAACTTAATCATTTCACGATTCAGTCTTAATCGGCAATGACTTTTTCTTCCGCTGATTATCTATTTTATCTGGCCTTTCAGCTTGATACTCCACGACCCAAGATCAAACAATATCGGAGCCAGTTCCTGTCCAATGCCAGTCAGAGAATACTCTACCCGAGGCGGCACCTCTTCATACGCTTCCCGATGAATAATTCCAGATTCTTCCAGTTCCTTTAATGAACTTGACAGCATCATCCCGGTGATGCCCACTATTTCCCGCTTCAGTTCATTATAACGCATTGTTTTATCCGTTAACGTACAGATAATCGGCAATTTCCATTTGCCATTAATCAGTTTTAGAGCTTCCATAATCGTGCAGTCGATTCGGTTCTGGCAGGAATTTTCTTCCTTTTCATTTTTTAAAATCGGACAGGGCTCACCATTTAAACAATAATTTTCTTCCATTTTATCTCCATGTCAGTTAGATCTGACTTAGTCACATAATTCTGCCTACTTGTTAATCTTTCACTTACTGTTATCATCATACTAGATATAAAGTAATAAATCAATGTCTATCAGGAGGTAAAAATGAACGAAGTAATTGAATTCTTAAACGAATGCGGCACCTTTTTTGTCAGCACCGTCGATGGTGATCAGCCAAAGGTTCGACCTTTTGGTTTTGTAATGGAGCATGATGGCAAGCTTTGCATCTGCACCAGTAATCAGAAACCGGTCTTTGCTCAGTTGAAAGCTAATTCCGCCATTGAAATCTGTGGCTGTAAAGGCCCTGACTGGGTTCGTCTCTATGGCAAGGCTGTCCCTGTAACCAGCGATGCTTCCCAGACAAAAGCACTTGAGGTGATGCCAATGCTTTCAAATATGTACTCAGTTGGCGATGGTGTATTTGAAATCCTGGCAATTGAAAACGCCACCGCTGATTTTTGTTCAATGTCTGGCGAATCCCATCAGGTGACTCTGTAAGTTATTCTCTGCCATTACACAAAAAAGTTCGATTAATTCGAACTTTTTATGCTTCCGTTTTTAAAATAATAGAAGCCTGAAATTTCTGATTTTCGGCTTTAAAAAAAGCCTGGCCACCGTACTTTTTGGCTACCGCAGTAATCGAAGCCAAGCCGATGCCGGCCGCGTTCTTTCGCTTTGAGGAGAGATAGGTGCCGTTTTTGACGCGCAGTGCTTCTTCATAGGTGTTGTCAGCAGTGATCAAAAGCTTATTGCCGCTGGTCTGCGAAGCCACAAAAATATGTTTCTTGCCCTTTGTGATCTTGCGACTGGCTTCCACTGCATTTTCCAGAAGATTGCCAAAAATTACACAAAGGTCTACATCATCAATCGTTAAACGTTCCGGAACCGATAATGCCAGCTCCAATTCAATCTCTTCCCGCTGACATAGATCTGCGTAATAGCCAACCAAGGCATTAATCGTGTCGTTATGGCAAAAAACAACTTTATTTAGGCTTGGCTGGGTATCAATTATTTTACCAATATAATCCTGAGCCTTGTCACGTTTATCGTTCTCAACCAGACTTTTGACATGGTTGAGATGGTGGCGTAAGTCATGCTCGCTTTTTCTGATATTATCGATGCTTTCGCCAAACATCTGGTAATAGTTCTTCTGCAAAACCAGCTGCTGGTTCATCATCCGGTTATTTTCCGAAAGGATAGCATTTTTTTCCGACTGCTCCAACATTTCAATGACAATAAAATAAATCAGATAAAACCCTAAAAAAGCGACCAGATTAAAGAGCAGAAACTGCCAGGTTTGAATGAGATCGGTATCCATCGCGGAAAAAGCGACATAGATTATAAAATAGATCAGCGGTACCACCCAAATATAATTCCATGCTTTATTATTGGTCTGAACAACCTTGGTAATTTTTTTTCTAAAAAATGCCCAGATTAAAAAATAGGTGCAGGTCAGCATCAAAAGCTGAAAAAGGTTAAAGTAAAAAGAATAGGAGGTTTTTATATAAACCTGATTGAGCCAATTGACGGTGAAATTCACTTCCAGATACTTGGCCATGGAGACCACAAAATCGGCGTAACTTTTAACCAGGAGGGCAATAAACAAAAGCTTTGGGGCCTCTGCTTTTACATTAATAAGAAAAACCACAATATAAACGAGCAGAAAAAACAGACTATGGACCACCCGCACTTTGTCCCAGTCGGGAAAAATAGCAATGATCAGACTGACCGACAAAATATTGGCAGCGATACAGGCCAGGCCGCTTAAAACGGCAGTCCGTTTAGAATATCTAAGCTGATCCCAGACTGGAATATAAGCCAGTATAAAATAAGGAATCAGCGAAAGACTGATCCCCAGAATAATATTAAGCTGATTACTGTTCAAGGCTTTTTCCCCGCATCTGCGAGAACAGATAGTCAAGGTAAATCTGTCTGGTCTCGGTGCTGCCTTTCTTATGAATCGCCACAAGGCTCAAATCGTCCATAATGAAATCGGTGGCGGTATAATCCTTTATATAATCCATGTTGACAATGGCGCAGCGGTGGCAACGCAAAAAGGGCTGGCCGCCCAGCTCTTTTTCCAGCTTTGACAAGGCCAGATAAGTCTTGATATCTTGCTGGACTGTATGAATAATGGAAACCTTATCAAATACTTCAATATAACGAATCTGATCCAAATAAATCCGATGCGTAAGCCGATCACTTTCGACTTCCAGAAAGCGGTTATTAAGTTTTGTTTCACAGCGGCTCAAGGCCTGGACGATTTTTTCCGCTGTTGCCGGTTTAATCAGATAATGGCGGGCACTTAGTTCAAAACCTTCAATGGCATGATCCGGACTGGAAGTCAGAAAAATCAGATCGCATTTTTCGCCCTCTCCCCGCAGTTTTCGTGCTATCTCAATGCCATTGCCGTCTTTGAGGTAGATATCCAAAAAAAGAATACTAAGCTTGCCTGGCTGATAAGACTCCCAAAACGTGTATCCCGAGTCGTATTCATATAATTCCATCTCCAAATGATGGGTTATTCCATATTCACAAATCAGCTCGCTGATCTTTTTACGCTCCGCCGGCTGATCTTCACACACACCAATCACAAGCATGATGCCCTCCAAAGTATAATGTTTGTCAAAGTCATCATAGCACAAGTTAATGACCTTGGCAATCAGCTAAATCAAAGAGGACTGACACTTTTTTGTCTGCACCAACGTTCTCACAATTCTTTCATACCAGCTGATCAAGACCCTGCTGTTCAACCGCCTGACTACCACTTTCCGCCTGTTTGGCTGCTTGTCCCCAAGCTTTGTTGTAAATGGAACACATGGCCATCTGGCGTTGTGTTTCAGCTTTTGTACCAAACATCGTCCAGCCATGATTGGAAAAAGTGGCAACCATTTCGCCATTCCCATCATAAAACTCGGCATACTCGATATTCCCTGCATCCTTTTGATACTTCATCTCACCGTCAAAAATTAGAGCAATCCAGTCAATCGATTTCAGATAGTCCGGTAACTCTTTACTGACCTTTGTTAACCCGTCAGTAATCAGGCCTTTTCGATCCGGCGAGACCTCCGATACATATTTTTTAGCCAGTAGATTAAAGCCTGCTGACTCATTCTGAAATTTTCCCGCCGCCTGATCCTTGATCGCCTGCTCAATAATTGCTTTTTCATATTCGCCATCGCTGATCCCGCTTTCCGTTTTCGTATAAATACGAGTATTCGAAAAATCCGGCAATTGCACACCAGCAATCTTTTCCCTGGTGCTTAATTGCTTTAACTGACTAACGTAATTTGCAGCATTTATCTGCATTTAAATCATCTCCTTAAAATTTGCTATCAAAAGCATTATTCTAATTATATTTTCGGCAATTTTATCACAAATATAAGAACTTTTATAAAAAACATCCGCAGCTACTTAAGTGCTGCGGATGTTTTAAAATTAGCATCTTCATTTTAAGGCAAAAATTCTGTCTGATTCTAAGGCAAGAAGGATGTTTCTAGTAGGCAAAGAGAACTGGATTGGAGCCATCATAATAAATCATCTGCCGGGAAAAAGCTGATGGCGGGCTTACTGATGAGCCGATTGAAACTGCACTATCATTTGTAGAGATGTTCTTTTTATAGATAGTTCCCCCCGTGTCCTGATAGATGATGTAGTCATAAGTGCCATCCTCATAATAAGTCGGGTTGATGGGGTCAGACAGGCTGATTTGGCCCCCGTCAGCCCAGGCTGAGCCATTCCAATAATAAAGATAATAATTATTATAATCATTGGGATTAAGGGCGACCGCCAGAACCTGCCCAGTTGTATCAACACCAAAGACCTGGTAGGTCATGCCATTTTCTGACAAAGGCAGGTTCTGGCCTGTATAGCTTCCACCATTATACAGGCTAAAGCCGCCTATCTCAGTAGTAGTAGGTGACGCAGTCGCCTGATAGACTCTTCCATCTGAGCTGAGTCCGTAAAAAGTGGAAGTGCCATTATACATAAAGAGTTTGAAGCCACTATCGTTATTCGGGGGGCTTAGGGTTTGATAAGAACCATAAATCTGACCCCAGTCACTCCAACTGCCATTTGCGTAACGAGCGGTAATCAGAGCATTTTCCGCCAGGATCGAACCAATGGTAGTATAGGAAGTCATTTGGTAATTGGCCGCATCCGTACCCGTCAGGGTCGGATTTAAACGAATCTCGTAATTAGTTCCCACAGCCGTAGCTTCCTGGCCCCCTGTATAATAGGCGGCCGTACAGCTTAAGGCGACATCCTCAAGTGTTGAGGGCGTTTTATTAACAACCCCGGTATCAACACCATGCGATTTGGTTGAATCTAAGCTGATGGTCTTCACTAGCGCTGCACTGCTGCCATCATATTTTTTTAGGGTTTCTATATTCGGATTGCTGTAATATAACATTCTTCGAGTGATTGTAGCCCTTATCCCGGAGCTTTCATTGGGGACCGGAGCCAGATAATTGCCGGCCGCAGTGCCCGTAAGGGTATAGGTAAAGGTAACCAGTTTATCATTACCGGCATTTTTATCTGCAAAGGTGGCTGTAGTCAATACCGAGATGTTTGCTTTATCCGCATCCAAGAGACCTGTTACGCAATTTTTCAACTCAGTACCAGCACTGTTTTTGTTATACTGATTATAATCATCTCCATTATATCGAACAATGGTCGTCCCATCGTAAACTTTTGATCCAGCATTATCTGCAAAGGGTGTTGCGGTATATAAAAGCTGAATGGGATTGATTTTGCCGGTATTAATGGAATCGTTAGTCGTCAGAGTGTAGTGACTCGCATCATTACCGCCAAGAACATAAGTCAAATTGATGGTTTTATTTTCAGCGGCATTCATATCCGCATATGATGCTGTCACTTTTACATCAACCGATTCCCCATTGACCAGGCCGGTAATTTTACTGCTATCAACAGAGTAATCGCTAATTTCGACCGGAGTCGCATCATTAGAATATACCCTTGGCGTCCCGTCGTATGTCTTTTCGGTCTGGATAAAATCGGTGTTGATGGTTAAGGGCATGGCATTGATAGTGCCGTAACCCGTTTTGCCCGAAATGCTTTGCGTATTATTATCAAATACATAATTTCCAGCAGCTGCCCCACTCAGAGAAATAGTATAATTAAGCCCCAGGTTCGTTCCCGGTTGGCTGGTTTCACTTGTACAGTTTGAATCAGTGTAATACTTGGAGGCCGTTGATATGACCAGTGTGTGCTCTGTATTTACATCACTACTAAAAAGCAAGCTGTTTGCTGGGCAGCTTATGCCGATACTGAGCTGTCCACTACTGCTGCCGTCATAGTCCTTTGTTCTCGATACTGAGTTTATACTACCAAGAGCCAGCGGCAAGGGGGTGATATCAGCAGTTTTACTGATATCTGCCGGCTTCTCATAATTGCCGGCAGCCGACCCGGATAAAGTATAAGTAATGGTAATTATCTTGTTTGTTCCCGCATTTTTATTGGGATAAGAAGCGCTGGCTTTCACACTGACATTACTCGCATCAGCCGTGATTACATTAGCCGGAGAAACACTGAGATTATAAATCTTGCCACTATTATTTGTTGCTGTGAAAACATCGGTTGTACCATCATAGGCTTTGGCTACTGGCACAGGTACATTAGCATCCGCAATGGTCAGCTGACGCTTTTCAATTGTTGCCCCAGGAATGTTTTCGTCAGCAATCTGATAATTCTTAGCCGAATCAGAGCCAATTGTATATGAAATTGTAATGGTTTTATTGTCACCGGCGTTGACATCACTATAAGCAGCGCTAGCGGTAACCAAAATGGTCTCTATTCCGGTGTTAAAGTTTCTGTTTGTTATGGAGCTAATAACATCACCTGATACGCTTCCGGCACCGTTATAGGAAACACTGCTGCTGCCGTCATAAGTTTTAGTCGTCTGAACCACACCAAAATTGCTTTTAAAGGTGTTGTCCCAAGTTAAATCCAGGGTCTTTTTTGTAATTGTCCCGGTACCGGTCTGATCAGCCGGTGCCTGGTAGTTTCCGGCATCGCTTCCGCTTAAACTATAGGAAAAGGTAACTGTTTTTCCGGTTCCTGCATCTTCAGCGTCAGAGTTTCCCGGGCTATTCTGGTATGTCGCCGATTGGGTAATCACCACTGTATCTCCGGCAAATTGTCCCAGATCATCGGAAATAGTTTTATCTGCTGCTGTCACGGTTCCATCATATTCCTTGCTAACACTTGGCGCAACCGGTGCAGTCAGCTGTTTTGGGGTAATTGACCCGTTGGTCGATATCGTTGCCGAAGCCGGAGCAGAATATTTTGATGCATTGGCTCCCGATAAGGTGTAGCTGACGGTGATGGTTTTATTATCACCGGCGTTTTTGTTATCATAGGTGGCTGTAGCCAGCACCGTCACGTCATCACCGGCTACAATACCAGTAACATTTGCCGCATCCACTGCCGCTGCTGTTACATCAGTAGCTTTATTGCCATTATAATTTTTTGTAGGCGTTACTGTCGGCGGGGTTGTCACAGCAAGGCTGATCTTACTGACGCCACCGCCGCCACCACCGCCGCCACCATTGTCAGGAGATGGCATAACCGGAGGAATATTAACGCTATCAGCCACAGTATAGCTGACAGGCGCTTTTTCAAAAACAGCACTGTCCGACTCAACATCAGCATTTTGAACCGTTCCAGATCCATTAATATTGGCATTGTTCCCACCAACGGTTAGTTTAGCAATCGTCGAATTCGATCCCAGGTTAACGGTCGCGTTGGCGGCTGCTTGCCTTAAGTCAAGCGAATTGATTTTGGTGTTGCCCCGGGTCGTCACAATTGCGCCTGGAGCTGATACCGTCACCTGATCAAAAGCGCCTTCTAAAATGACTTCTTCACCTGCAGCAACCTCACCAATCACCACCACGGCACCAGAAAGATCCGTGGTCACGATTCGTATTTTTCCGGTGGGGGTCATTTCAACGCTGATGTTGGGATATTGTCCGCCATTAATGTGGATCGAATTTTCACCACCACCGCGAATGCGCAATTCACCAGATACCGTCACATTGTTGAGGGTTACATCCCCGTCACCAACGCCTTTATCGATAATCAGGTTGCCAGAAATCTCCAGGTTCTGGAGAACAACCCCGCTGGCTGTAATAATGACATCTGAATCGATGGTTTGACTGCCAGATTCCGGTCCGTAAGTACCAGCGGCATCGTAAACGGTTGAGGTCACCAGACTTTCAAGCAAATCAAGGACATCCTGTATTGATGAAACGGCTGCATTAATTTCTTCCTGACTATTTTCATCGCTTATTTTGTTGTCTGAAAGCGCCGTCTGTAAATTAGTCCAGGAAGTTTCTGTGTAGTCAGATGCCTTTAAACCATCAATCTGTGACAAGAGTGTTGTATAAGCACTTAAATCAGCGCCATCGTCTTTCACAATCTGCAGCTTACACCCCACTTTATTAAATTGATTTGCACCTCTCATTTCGATGCAATTAGAATCGCTATTGTATATTTATCAATGCGTGAACAGTTTAGCACTATCGATTCTGATTGGCAATCACTTATTTTTTAATTTTTTCCACTTATCCATCATGTTCTATTTCTTATCACAACAAAAATCGGCAACAATACCAATCTGTTTCTTTTCTTCAATTCGCAATTTTCAGATCACGATTTTCAAAAGCATCATTATTCCAACGCTTTTAATTGAAATTATTTCATAGCCGGAACATTTCGAAAACTTAAATAAATTGAAGGTCTGTTTCGAATTGACAAAAATTCTGTTATAATGAAAAAAATACTATCAGGAGGCATTAATCAGATAAGATGGCGACTCAAAGAGAAAATATTCTAACCACTGCAACCCAGCTTTTTTATGAACAGGGTTATGACAAAACCTCTTTTCAAGAACTGGCTGATCTTTTGGATATCACTAAATCTTTAATTTCCTATCATTTTAAATCGAAGTCACTGCTGGCCAAAGCAGTTACCGAACGCTACTCGGTCAATAATAAAAATGCGATCGCTTTTAAGCTGTATCAACAATATTTCTCTAAACACCGTTACGACTTGCAACTTAGTTCTGCAGTCGAAATAAGATTGTCTACCGAACTGTTTTTTCGCGATCCCAATGCCGCCCGCTACATCATAGAGACCTTAAACGGAAACTATGAGGACGCCTATATCAGCCATTACAAACAGTTCTATATCATCCATGACCGGCAGTATCACCTAAATATCAACCCCGATATCGATGAGATTAGCCTCCTGGCCAGGGGCGCCAGCGGAGCATCTCAAGCAGTGATCACTGATTTTATCAACGGCAATATCGACTGCACCATGAACGAATGTCTTGACTATATCGTCGAGATGATCTTTCGCTTTATGCGCATTGATGAAGCTAGAATTTCCGAACTAATTGCAATGAGCAAAAAAATTATCAGCCAGATTGATTTTCAGTTTTTACCTTATTTTGAAATAAACTAGACTCTAAAAGGGGAGGCCCGGGAATGATTTTACGCAAGGAAAGAGAAGATGTGGTTCACTATTGCCGCAAACTGGTAGAAACTGGATTGACCAAGGGAACTGGTGGCAATATTTCTATTTTAAATCGTCAAAAAGGCCTAATGGCAATAAGTCCCAGCGGTATGGATTACTTTGAAACCGAAGCCGAAGATGTCGTTGTGTTGGATGTAAAGGATGGCGGTATCGTCGATGGCAAAAGAAAACCTTCAAGCGAACGTGAACTGCACCGAATCTTCTATGTCAAACAGGATGACATTAACGCCGTCGTTCATACCCACTCCGTTTATGCAACCGTTCTTGCCACCCTTAGAGAGGGTCTGCCGGCCAGCAGCTACCTGATCGCCCTTGCCGGTCTCGATGTGCGCTGTGCTGATTATGCGACCTTTGGTACCACAGAACTTGCCGAGCTTACATTTGCCGCGATGATTGACCGCTATGCTGTATTGATGGCTAACCATGGTCTTTTAACCGGCAGCAAGGATATTCTCAATGCCTTTAATATTGCCGAAGAAATTGAATACTGTGCGGAAGTTTACGTCAAGGCCCGTTCCATTGGAACGCCAGTAATTTTAGATGAAACTGAAATGACAAAAATGATTCAAATTTTTAACAAGTCTTACGGGCAGAAGGTTGCCAAAGCGGATATGGATTAAGGTTTCAAATGGTCACAAATTTTAATCGAGTTTTAATTAGTTCTTATTACAAGTTGTTTTTTCCCTTTATTATTAAATTTATCTTTTAGCTTGAAATTTGCTGAAAACAATTAAGTTTCACCTGACTTACAGAAATGTTTTTGTTGCATTATCATTATGAACATCCTGATGACTTTATTGCAGCTTTACAAAATTTGAATGATCAAATCGGATAAACTGAGCGGCCCTTGTAATAAGTGAAAATAGCACTATCCTTTTCAATCAAATTAGAATATCTATAAACTAAGTGCATCCGTCATTTTCTCTCATGTCAAAAACAAAAAATGAAGTTGAATTTACGATTA
>JASGLP010000027.1 GCA_030156895.1 Eubacteriaceae bacterium
AATAAAAAAGTCGATTACGTGTGTTCATACCACAAAAGCCAATCACCTGATCTTTATCAGAAATTGGAATAATGATCTGCGATTTAATATCTGATAATTCGCCTTCATTTATTTCCTGATTGACAAAATCAGGGAGCAAAGAAAGATCAGATGATACAAACACTTCATTATTTAAAATCTTTTCCATACGCCAGTGTTTATCATTTATAGGAACACTTTGGATTTGTTCTTTAGTGATTTTAATATTAATATTTTTATTGATATATTCACTAATCACTGAATATGTTTTATTTTTCTCGTCAAAAACACAAATATAGGCATGATCAACTAAAAAATACTCACCCACTTTATGAAGTAACGTAGTGATACGCTCATTAAAATTATTTGAACTAGCGCCAATACAATCAGTCGAAACTTGTGCGACCAGTTCCTGCATACGAATTTTATTCCTACTCTCATCAATTCGATTGACGAACAATTTATTCAAAAGAACAGCCATGCTGATAAACAATATATAAATCATTATTCGTGCAAGATAATCACCCGCATTGATATTTACAATAACATCAGGCGCTAAAAACCAGACAATCAGCTGTGTTAACATCGTTGAAACAGAAATAATGATCAACAAAAGTTTTTCTCTGAAAATCAATAAGGGCAACAATAATATAAAAGAAAATGCCCAGACACTCACAGCGCCATAACGTGCAAAACTGATGGTTATTAAGGGGATTAAAATTCCAGTTATCAAACTTGTGAGAACATCCTTGTATTGCTCTTCAATTTTAAGCTTATTTACCACTTGAATTGAAAAAGCTGCAACCATAAATAACAAACTTCTGATTAATAGCGTTTGATAACTATTTATTTTATAGAGAAAATAGAAAATGAAAATATTTAAAATCCCACCTATGAAGAAGGCCAGACTAATCAAATTTGCGATCGCTTTTCTTGATAGACCACCAACAATAATTTCCTGTAAATTTCTTTGCCGAGAATTAAGAGGATTCAGTTTACCCAAGAGTAAACAAATTATCAGCAATGGAAAAAAGAACAACACTGGTGTTAACTGCGTCATGCTGACCCCGTATTTCAACCGCAATGTTGCTTGAATTGTTACATTCATAAGAAAAAACAGGATTAGTGAGAGAACAACAATAGCCGACTTTTTTTTTAGTTACCGGGTTTTGTTGTCTAAACACATAGCCCCACAACAATGCGATTCCGGCAAAAAAGTAAACCATACTATAAAATTTAATCCCTGCATTTAATAAAACTACCTGGTTGGTATCGATGAATCCCCATTGAGACAGGGCGAAATTTATTTCCGGAGATTGGAATATGATATACAAGAAAGCAATCATACCTGGAAGATATAATACAAATCGATTGATTTTAATTTTTCGGCTACTATTTATATGCTGCAAAGTAAGATCAAGAAATACAATAAAAAATAAACTTCCTGCTAATTTTGATACCTGGTGCCACATTAATGATGATTCCGCAGAACCCGAATGAATACTGAATGCCGCTCCCATTGACCAGATTGTAGCTAAAAGTAATAAAACCACGAAAAGATGGTTCCAAAATGTTTTGGGGTTAAAATACAGCACAAACAAGCCCAAAAACACATATAAAACTGAAGTCAGAAAAAAAATTATTGCCAGTACATCTGACCCGTTAAACATCTTTCACCTCATTTATGTACAAATTCACTAATTTAATCAATATTATAGCATAAAAAAACATACTGTGATTATATAATTAACTGAACTTACAATATTCATCCTAATATTTACGATTATCCTATCAAATCAGTCAATAATAGATTTTATAACAAAGAATGCTTCTTTCTTTATTAGATCAACCTCAGGCACTTTAGAAAAATTAATTAGTCCTCTTGAAAAGGATGAGGGAGAATTAACTTTAGCATTTGATGCAGAAATGCAAAAAGCCTCTATCGACAAGCTTCCAGGAATTTTTAACGAAACCTATAAAGCAGTTATAGCAGGCTTAAAAAATCAGTCAAACTATCAAATTAAGCTTTTTGACCCATTATACTTTTATGCAATTTTAACAACACTTTTTAAAGCCATATTTTTCAATAAGCTTTTAATTATGCATAGGATTTTTTGTGACAATCTCGATTGCACTGGTCAGCTCGTGAATAACATCCGCTTTAGACTGAACCAAAGTTTCTTCCATTTTTGTAAACAAAAAACCTTTTCGCGTAACGAAGTATGCGGGATGAAGTTTATTAAGCGCTATCGCGCGTATATCATCTAAGCATTTTTCACAGGTGCAAATATCCTTGTATGTTTCCAATAATTTTGGCAACAGATCTTCAACAACTTCTTCCATATAATTTTTAACCATTTACAACCTCGATTCAAGATTTAATCGTTGACAAATGAATTATAGCAGTTAATTAAGAAATAATCAATAATATTAACAAATTGGTACTTTTTTTTAATTACTATTAAAATTAAAGCTAACAATCTTCACTGTTAGCTTTAATGGCCTAACCAATTTTAATCTATTAAAACTTTTTGTATGCTTTTACTTCTTCAAAAACTTCAAGCATTCTCTCCATCGAAGCACCAATTGCGGATTCAACTGCACCAAAGATGCTTGATTCAATGATTGGCGCATCAATAATCTTAATATTTTCGTTTTCCGGCAGCATTTCAATGGCCATTTCGGAACTCATAACGGCACTTCCTAAATCAACAAGAATTACTACGCCATCTTTTGAGTAAACTGACTCAATTGCAGCCATAATTTTGTTAATATCCGTACCAATACCACCGTCTTCCATTCCACCGGCTGCAACTAATTTTGCATCTGGTGCCATTTGTGAGGCGAGGTCTACCGCGCCTTCAGCAATTTTTTGGCTGTGTGAAACAATTACAATACCTACCATAATTTTCCTTTCCAATCAAAAATAAATCGAGGCAAGTGCAAAACTAATGCTTATAACACGTGTGTTTTGCACTTACCCTGAAAATAGTTATTGGTTATATCTTACTCTAGAAACTACTTTTTTGCAATTTCTTTAGCGGCCTGAAATAAATATGCCATTGATGTTGCACCAGGATCCTGATGACCGATACTTCGCTCACCTAAATAACTGGCTCGTCCTTTTGTGGCGATAATTGTCTTTGTAAATTCGACGCCATCCCAAGCAGCTTGTTCACCTTTTACAATTGCATCTTCTATGGAGTCACCAGCTTCAATGGAAGCTTTGATTTGATCCAGAGCCGGCATAATACTGTCAAGCATAGTTTTTTCGCCTTTAACAGCTTTACCGCGAGATTGAATACCAACAATCGCCTCCTGGAACATATTGATAATATCCTGTTCAGAAAGCTCATCCTTGCCTTTTACAACCATGCCTGCTTTCATAAAAGCTGTTCCATATAATGGGCCTGAAGCTCCACCAACGGTGGAAACTAAAGTCATACCAACGGACTTCAGTATTTCATCAGTTCCTTTTTCTTCGAAAGTTGGCAGTTTTTCTATAACTGCTTTCATTCCGCGACTCATATTAATACCGTGGTCGCCATCACCAATAGCCTGATCAAGATCTGTTAATTCCTGTCGGTGTTCTGTCATTTTATCAGCGAAAAGCCTGATAAAATCCAGCACTTCTACCTTTGTTGCCATAGTATCCCTCGTTTCTACATTTTAAAGCCAATGGTGTCAGCTTCAGCCATCAGTAATTCTTTTAATTCATCATCTAGTTTTAACAGTGTGATTGAGGCTCCTGCCATATCAATGGACGTCATGTAATCACCAACAAAAGTTTTAAACACCTTAATACCTTTTTCAGCAAGAATCTGCTGCACCCGTCGATTTAAAATATATAATTCCATCGGCGGTGTCGCCCCAGCGCCATTTACCATAACAGCTACTTCATCACCTGTTTCTGGAGACATGTCTTTTAAAATTCTTTCCATTAGATAATCGACAATTTCATCAGCAGTTTGAATTGGCTTTCTTTCTGTACCCGGTTCACCATGAATGCCGATGCCCAGTTCCATTTCTTCTTCGGTTAATTCAAAGCCAGGTTTTCCTGCTGCCGGTACCGTACAAGGTTTTAAGGCTACACCCATCGTTCTGACATTTGCAATAACTTTTTCTGCAGTATTTTTGACATCATCAAGAGATGCACCCGTTTCAGCTTTTGCACCGGCAATTTTATGCACAAAAACCGTTCCAGCTACACCACGTCTACCTGTGGTATATAAGCTGTCTTCCACGGCTACATCATCGTTTGTTACAACATTGACAACCTTAATACCTTCAGCTTCAGCAAGTTCTGCTGCCATTTCGAAATTCATAATATCGCCTGTATAGTTTTTAATAACTAAAAGCACACCTTGGCCAGCATCGACTGCTTTAATTGCTTCAAAAACCTGATCCGGCGTAGGAGAAGTAAACACTGATCCGGCAACTGCACCATCGAGCATTCCTTTTCCCACAAAACCACCATGTGATGGTTCATGACCACTTCCGCCGCCACTAACCAATGCGACTTTTCCAGCTTTTTTATCTGATCGTACTAGTACATCAAAACCTTCCAAACGGGTGACATACTCTGGATGCGCCAGAACGATACCTTCCAGCATTTCATTTTCAACGTTTTCAACATCATTAATAAATTTTTTCATAAGACTTCCTCCTAGAATCATTATTAGTAGCATTATTCATACTATATCACTTTTATACCCAATTAGAAGGTAAATTTTCTGACAATAACCAGTATTTTTTTGCACATTAAACATCATAACTTTTCTTGAAAAGAAAATATTTTGGCAAAATTCAATTTTGTTGTGCTTTTTCGCCCGATTTTCAAGATAATTCTAATGCGATTGTCTCTTTCAAACTATCCTTTAAAGATTTTATATAGTCATAAAGATATGCATCGGCCTTTTCCCCATGTTCTTCAATAATTCGCACGATAGCACTTCCGACAATGACCCCATCTGACACGGCTCCTATTGTTTTTACCTGATCAGGCGTAGAAATCCCAAAACCTACTGCAACAGGAACACTACTGACTTTTTTTATTTGCTTAATAATTGCCTCAAGATCGGTATTAATTTCATTTCTAACACCCGTTACCCCCATAGAAGAAACCAGATAAATAAAGCCAGTCGCTGGCTTTGCTAATTTGACAATACGATCTTGTGATGTCGGTGCAATCAAAGTTATCCGATCTATACCATATTTTTTTGACAGCTCCATAACCTCTTCTTTTTCTTCGAAAGGCAGGTCTGGAATAATGACGCCGTCAATTCCACTTTCCTGACAGTTTTTGAAAAAACGCTCAGCCCCATAGACAAAAACCGGATTCATATAAGTTAAAAAAACTAGTGGAATTTGTGTTTTTTCTCTTATTTTTTTTACCATACCAAAAAGAGAATCGGTCGTCGTCCCCGCCTCAAGAGCCCGCTTATTGGCTTTTTCAATCACAAGACCTTCAGCCACCGGATCAGAAAAAGGAATGCCAATCTCAACCAAATCAACGCCAGCTTTTTCCATCTCAAGAATGTAATCAATTGTTTTTTCAATAGACGGATCACCACCAGTTAAAAAACCTATTAAAGCTTTCTTTTGATTAAATGCCTGATCTATTCTACTCATAAATATTCTCCCCTTTATATCTGGCAATTGCTGCCACATCTTTGTCTCCTCTTCCCGAAATGTTGATTACAACAATTTGATCTTCTTTCATCTGAGGTACCAATTTTAATGCATGGGCAACTGCATGTGACGACTCAATGGCTGGAATAATGCCTTCGGTTCGCGACAGATATTCAAAAGCTTCAACCGCTTCATCATCTGTAACCGGCACGTACTCAGCTCGTTTAGTGTCAAAAAGATGTGCATGCTCAGGTCCGATGCCAGGATAGTCCAATCCAGCAGAAATGGAATAAACAGGTGCAATCTGACCATACTCGTCCTGACAAAAGTAGGACTTCATACCATGAAAAATCCCCAAAGTCCCTTTTGACAAGGTTGCTGCATGCTGCTCTGTATCAATGCCACGACCAGCGGCTTCGCAGCCGATGAGCCTGACTGAATGATCGTCAATAAAATTATAAAAGGCTCCCATCGCATTACTGCCGCCACCCACACAAGCCAATACGACATCAGGCAGCTTGCCTTCTTTTAAAAGGATCTGTTCTTTTATCTCTTTACTGATAACACTTTGAAAATCTCTAACCATTTCCGGAAAGGGGTGCGGGCCCATGACCGAACCAAGTACATAATGGGTGTCATCAACACGTTTAGTCCATTCTCTAAAGGTCTCATTCACAGCATCCTTTAAAGTCATTGTCCCTGAAGTAACCACATTGACTTTCGAACCTAAAAGCCGCATGCGATAGACGTTTAATGCCTGGCGATCAGTATCTTCTTTTCCCATGAATATTTCGCATTCCATTCCAAACAAGGCAGCCGCCGTGGCTGTTGCCACGCCATGCTGTCCCGCGCCTGTTTCTGCAATCAGACGCGTTTTACCCATTTTTTTTGCAAGTAGCGCCTGACCCAAAACATTATTGATTTTATGTGAACCAGTGTGATTTAAATCTTCCCTTTTTAAATAAATTTTTGCACCATTTAAATCTTCGGTCATTTTCTTAGCAAAATATAATCGGGATGGACGACCGGCATATTCATCAAGTAAACTTTTTAATTCTAAATTAAACTGCTCATCATCTTTATAACGCTGATAGGCATTTTCGAGTTCGATAATTGCATTCATCAGAGTTTCAGGTATAAATTGACCACCATGAACCCCATATTTTCCTTTTCTCATTTAATTCTCCTGACTTTTTCAATAATTTTTTTTATTTTTTCTGGATCTTTAAAACCATTACTCTCGACACCACTACTTAAGTCGATACAATATGGATTAAGTTGATTAATGGCCAATTCAACATTTGATAACTGAATACCGCCTGCTAAAAAAAATGGCCCTTTTATTTCTTTTAAAAGATTCCAATCAAAGGTTTGGCCGCCGCCACCATAAATATTTTTATCGAAACTATCATATAAATGATAGTCAACCATTTCATTTTCTTCAAAATCAAATTTACTTTTTACTCTTACTGCCTTAATGATCATTGTTTCCCTTGATGATAGCTTCTCTCTCAAGTTTTTAATATACTTTGCGTCTTCATCGCCATGGAGCTGAATCAAATCGATGACACCTGATTCTACGATATCACTAATTTCATCTATGGGATGATTAACAAAAACACCAACTGACTGAATTTTAGAATTAAGTAACTTTTTTAAATTAATAGCTGATTTAAGATCAATTTGACGTTTGCTTTTAGCAAATACAAAGCCAATATAATCAGGTAAATAGTGGTTAACCGCTTCTATATCCTGCCTTCTGCTCAAACCACAGATTTTAATTTTTGTTTGCTTCATTTTAACCCTTTAGCTGTTCAAGCATCTGCTTTTTATTTTTACATCGCATTAATGTCTCGCCAATCAAAACTGCATTGGTCTTGTTTTCTTTTAGCATACTGATATCTTCAGCTGTTTTAATCCCGCTTTCAGAAACGAACAATATATCTTCTGGAACAAATTGTCGCAAGCTGATACTATTATTTATATCAACTTCAAAAGTTTTTAAATCACGATTATTTACGCCAATAATTCTTGCGCCTGCCCGTAAGGCCATCCTTACTTCTGTTTCGTCATGGGTTTCAACTAATGCCGACAAACCCAAGTGATCAGCAATTTCCAAGTACTCTTTTAGTGACTCTTCCGATAAAATTGCACAGATTAAAAGAATGGCGTCTGCCCCTATTAAGGCAGCTTCATAAATCTGATAAGGGTCAATTGTGAAATCTTTTCGAATAAGAGGTATTGAAACCGCCTGTTTAACCGCTCTTAGAATATCATCCGAGCCTTTAAAATACTCTGGCTCTGTTAAAACGGAAATTGCATCTGCTCCAGCTTTTTCATAATCCCTGGCAATTTCTAGAAAGGGAAAGTCATCATCAATGATACCTTTAGATGGTGAAGCTTTTTTTATCTCACAAATAAATGCCAAATCATTTTTCCTGAGTGCTTTTTCAAAGGAAAACGGATCTTCCTTTTGTTTAATCTGGTCTTTTATTTCCTGCAAAGACTTTTCCGACTTGAGCTTTTCAAGTCGTAGTTTAGTGGATTTAACAATTTTATCCAGAATCATGCGATTCCCTCATTTTTAAATCCTTCGCTTAAACTGATCAGTTCCTTAAGCTTTTCAATGGCAGCCTTTGAATCGATAGCTGATTCTGCAACTTTTACGCATTCTCTAAGCGTATGTCCTTTTTGGGCTAAATATAGTGCAAATGCTGAATTCATTATTACGATATCGCGCTTTGGTCCCTTTTCACCTTCAAGGATAGCACGGGCTATTGCCGCATTTTCCTGAACATTGCCACCGATCAAATCCTTTAACTCGCATCTTTCCAATCCCAATTGTTCTGGTGTGATCAAAAAGCTGTTTAGTTGGTCGCCATTTATTTCGCATACAGAAGTCGTATCAGTCAGGGTTATTTCATCCAAGCCATCATGCCCGTGTACAACCATTCCCCTTTTAACCTTTAATTTAAGCAAAACTTTCGCCATTGCTTCAACGAGATTTTCATCATAAACCCCAAGCAGAGTCATATTAGCTCCAGCCGGATTTGCCAGCGGGCCGAGAATATTAAAAATAGTCCGTATTCCCATCTCTTTTCGCACTGGCGCCGCATATTTCATCGATGCATGATAAGTAGGGGCAAACATAAAACAGATTCCGATTTGTTTTAAAATTTTCTGACTTTCCTCGGCACTCAGCATTATATTAACACCTAGCGCTTCTAAAAGATCTGCGCTACCACATTTACTGGAAACACTGCGATTGCCATGTTTGGCAACAGGGACACCTGCTGCCGCTATCACTAATGAGGATATCGTAGAAATATTAAATGTTGCAACTTCATCGCCCCCAGTCCCAACTATATCCAAAACATCCTGTTCAGGCTTTATTTTTGCGCTTTTTTCCCGCATGACCATTGCAGAACCAGTAATTTCATCAATCGTTTCTCCCTTTAGGCGTAAGCCAGTAAGATATGCGCCGATTTGAGCTGGCGTCGCATTTCCACTCATGATTTGATCCATTGCATCATAAGCTTCTTCAATGCTTAGACTAACACCATTTACCACCTTGCAAATTGCTTCTTTAATCATTTTTGACTCCTTAAATCTAGAAAATTTTTAATAATGCGCTCGCCATTTTCTGTCAGGATTGATTCTGGATGAAATTGAATCCCATAAATATCAAACTCACGATGTTTAACCGCCATCACTTCACCATCATCATCTTCTGCTATAATCAATAATTCTTCAGGAAGCTTTGAGCGAACTGCTGAGAGGGAGTGATACCTAGCGCCCTGAATAATCGGTGCTAAGCCACTAAATATCGGACTGCTATTAGATATATGGACATTACTCTTTTTGCCGTGCATTAAGGTTTTTGCCAGCGAAACCTCACCGCCAAACACTTCGCAAATCGCCTGATGGCCTAAACAAACACCCAGAATTGGACAGTCACCTTTAAATTTCTCGATTACTTCTTCACAAACACCGGCATCAGAGGGTTTACCCGGACCGGGCGAAATAATAATCGCTTCAGGTTTTAGCATTTTTATTTCCTCAACCGTATATTCATTATTTCTAATCACCTGAATGTCAGGATTCAACATGCCAACATATTGGTATAGGTTATAAGAAAAACTATCATAATTATCTATTAGTAAAATCATGATTCTAACTCCTGTCCTTTTTCAATTGCTACAAACATTGCTCTCGCCTTATTGTTGGACTCCACAAATTCTTTTTCAGGCATACTGTCAGCAACAATTCCAGCTCCAGCCGATATATAAACCTTGTCATTTTTTTTAACGGCCATTCTAATGGCAATACACATATCCAGATTCCCGGAAAAATCGATATACCCTACTGCCCCACCATAAACGCCTCTTTTTTGACCCTCAAGTTCATTAATAATTTCAATCGCTCGATGTTTAGGTGCACCTGATAATGTTCCAGCCGGTAAGACCGCTGTAATTGCATCTAATTGATCTAAACCTTCTCGCATCTTTCCCGTGACCGTTGAACATATATGGGATATATGAGAAAATTTCAAGACTTGTTTGTAATTTTCAACTTTTACCGAGCCGAATTCGCTGATTTTACCTAAATCATTTCTACCCAGATCAACCAGCATATCATGTTCTGATAATTCCTTTTCATCTTTTAAAAGTGCTTTGATATTTTCTTCATCCTCTTCTGGCCTTTCACCCCGGGGACATGAACCAGCTATAGGAAAAGTTGACAGTTTTCCATTTTTAAGTGAGACCAAGGTCTCCGGTGACGCTCCTGCTATCTGCATCGTTGAAAAATCAAGATAAAACATATAGGGTGAAGGATTGATCGTTCGCAGGATTCGATAAGTTGGTAACAAATCGCCCTCAAAGGAAGCCTCCGCCCGATTGGAAATAACAGCCTGGAAAATATCCCCTTGCACAATATGGTCTTTTGTTTTTTCCACCATTTGACAGTAATAATCCTTTGAAAAAATTGTATTAAAGTCAGATTTTAGTTTACCCGCAAAAGATTTGGGAAGTTGGCTGCCTTTTATCAAGGCTTCAATTTCTTTCAACTGAATCACACCATCAATATAATTCTTCTCAATATCATCAGTTTTGATATTTACGATTAACACCATCTTTTGTTTTAAATGATCATAAGCAATAATCTTATCAAACAGCATTAAATGAAAATCTTCAAATTTTTCTAGATTCTCATTGTCAAAGCTCAGGTTGGGTTCAAAATATTTTACGAAATCATAGGCAATACAGCCAACAAGTCCGCCGGTAAAAACTGGAAATTCAGGAAGCAGAGGACTTCTATTTTCCTTAATAATACTTTTAATAACTTTAATGGGATTTTCATTAGAAGTCTGAACGCCAGTTTTATCCGCTATCTCTACAATCCCATCAATCCCCTTGATGGTCAACTTGGGATCAAAACCAAGAAAAGAATAACGTCCCCATTTTTCGCCCCCCTCAACACTTTCAAGCAAAAATGTTTTTTTACCGCTTGACTTGAGTGTTCTCAACACTTCGACAGTTGTTTTGATATCTGACAGCAATTCCATTCCTATAGGAATTGTTTTAAAATCTCTGGCGTATACTCTCGCTTCATCAATGGCAGGTTTTATCATTCTTTTTCCTTTCTGACTGATCCTTCAGCCACTTTTATCAATTTTATCTGATTCTTATTTTATAGCATGAATTATTCAAAAAAATAAAAAATCGCCCTCAAAAAAGGACGAACTAGCCGCGGTACCACCTTAATTTACAGAAATTGAAAAATTTCTGTACACTCTGCAGAATACTATCATATTCCTCGCAACTTACGTATGCGTCACGTCGTAGAATAATCAGATTTCTCCTTTCACTACGCCCTCGGTGGTCCATTTGATGCGCTGCGTTGTACGGGATCTCAGCATTCCCCGCTCTCTGTAACTGCACGATACACCGTTATCTCCACGTCAACGGTTTGGTTTATTAAATTGTTTTATTAATCATAAACGATCCAAATCGGAATGTCAAGATTATATTTGTAAAATATAGATGTTGTATTCTTTTCTTAAACTTTCCAAGTAAATTCGATCTTTTATTACATTGCTGACTGGCAATCATTGAAATGACTATTTCTTACAATAATACTGAACAATATAACCAGATTTTAAATGTCAATTTCTATGTCAAAAGAGTAATTTGTGATTTTAAACATAAAAAAACCGGCTGTTTAAAGCCGATCTTAATTCTCTCATATGGTGCGAGGAAAGGGATTTGAACCCTCACTGCATTGCTGCAACAGATCCCTCAAACCTGCGTGTCTGCCGTTCCACCATCCTCGCTGACAGTTTTTAACCTGTTTTTTAATTATAATTGATGTCAGCAGATTTTTCAAGTTTTTTTTACTTTTTTATCCATAATTTTCGCCTGGATAAATAACAGTCTAAGGTGATCATTAAGTCTTGCAATGAACCGTTGTTTTCAATAATGACATCTGCGATTTTTTCTTTTTCAGCATCTTTCATTTGCATATCAATCTTCTTCTGTGCAAGATCAATAGAAACATGATCTCTTTCTATTATTCTTTTTAGCCGAATTGCTTCATCTGCTTCGATTAAGAATATCTCGTCGACTGTTTTTGACAAACCAACCTCACACAGAAGCGGACAATCGTAAAATATATAGGGGAAGTTTGTTTTCTTACATCTTTCAATTTTTTGATCATAAAGCTTTTTGACTTCAGGATGAACAATCCCATTCAGTTTTTCTCTGATACCTTGGTCACTGGCAATCATTTCTCCCATCTTTAGTCGATTTAATTGACCATCATTTGTCAGGATGCCTTGGCCAAAAACGTCAACTATTTTTTCTAGCCCTGAAGACCCTTTTATGACAGCTTCTCTGGACAACTGGTCAGCGTCGATAATCACGTAATGATATCTTTTTTTCAATAATTTTACGACAGTTGATTTACCCGAAGCAATTCCCCCAGTTATACCAATAATTTTCATCATTTCCTCTCAAATCGTTGATTAGACACTTTTAACTATAATCGAAACATTATTTTTTAAATTTTAAAACTCACACAATTTCTGCTATTTGATCTCATACCAGGATTTTCCAGAATTCACATCCACAGTTAATGGCACATCTAATTTTGCTGCATGTTCCATTTCTTCTTTTAAAATTGTTTTCACGAGCTCTTCTTCAGGCTCAGGCGTATCAATCATTAATTCGTCATGTACCTGCAGAATTAGCTGAGCCTCCAACTTTTCTTCTCGCAGGCGATTGAAAACACGAATCATGGCGATTTTAATGATATCCGCAGCACTTCCCTGAATAGGCGTATTTAAAGCCATTCTTTCACCGGCTTGGACTAAAATTCCATTTTTCGAATTCATCTCCGGAATATATCGACGTCTACCCCATATTGTAGTAACATATCCTTCTTCTTTTGCTTGCCTTTTAATATTCTCCATATAGTCCTGTACTTTCGGATAACGTGCAAAATATCGATCTATGTAGTCTTGTGCTTCGTTTCTGGAAATTCCCAGATCTTTTCCCAGGCTAAAAGCCTGCTTACCATAGATCAGGCCGAAATTGATGGCCTTAGCCTGTCCACGTTGAATTCTAGTGACTTCATCTAGAGCAACATCAAAGATTTCTGAAGCTGTTCGAGTATGAATATCCTGTTCCTTAATAAAAGCATCAATCAGATTTTCGTCACCTGATAAATGAGCTAAGACTCTTAATTCAATTTGCGAATAATCAGCATCTACCAAAATTCTATTTGTCGCTGAGGGAATAAAGACCTTCCGAATGTTTCGCCCCATTTCTGTTTTAACAGGAATATTCTGAAGATTTGGATTCGAGCTGCTGAGTCGACCAGTGGCGGCAGCCGTCTGATTAAAAGTTGAAAAAATCTTACCTGATTTTTCGTCAACAAAGCCGATTAGTCCCCGACCATAGGTTGAATCCAGTTTGGAAAGCATCCGATAGTCAATAATTTTTTGGATCATTGGGTGAAAATTAACCAGCTGTTCTAAAACCTCAATATTTGTGGAATAGCCAGTCTTTGTTTTTTTTATGACTGGCAGTTTCATTTTATCAAAGAGTATTTCACCCAATTGTTTTGGTGAATTTATATTAAATTCGCCAACATCTGCAAGTTGATAGATTTCTTTCGTTAAAACTTCCAGAGACTGTTCAAACTCATCAGCTAGCTTTTTTAGAGCGTCTTTATCAATTGACACACCAAGTTCTTCCATTGATGCCATAACAGCTAGAAGCGGCATTTCTATGGCCTGAAACAGCTCGATCATTTCTGTTTCGATCAGTTCTTTTTCGATAACCGGCTTGACACGCATGATAATTTCACAATTTTTCATAATAAAATCAGCGAATTTTTCAGGTGAAAGTTCTTTAACAGCCAGACGTTTTTTTCCTTTGCCAAAAAATTCTTCTTCATCAGGAATACTCTCATTCAGATAGCGAAATGCTGCTGATTTTAAATTGTAACGTTGATCTCCCGGACTTAAAAGATAGGCGGCAATTAGAATATCAAAGCTATCTTTAACCGCTTCAATTCCGGCATAATGTAAAATATGCAACAAATTTTTAAGATCATGACTGATTAAGCCTAAATTTTTCAAGTTAGGAAGCGCTTTTAACTGTTCAAAAAAGCCTAATTTTTTTATCGCATGATCATCTAAATAAGCAAGTTTACTGTCATAAGCCAATCCCAGAAAAACAGTTTCCTCTTCCTGATGGAAAAAGACTGACAGACTGCTGCAATTTTTCAGATCCTCCATCAGCCCAGTCATTGATGCTTCAGAATCGATTTTTTCATAAGCAACCGACGTTTCTGCCTCCTGTTCCAGCGGCAGATGATTAAAACGATTTAAAAGTGTCTTAAACTCCAGTTCTTTTAACAATTCTATGCTCTGTTCATTAAAAAGAGACTTGAAGTTCAATGTTTCATATTCAATTTCCAAAGGAACCTGCGTGTCGATTATCCCCAACTCCCGGCTTAGAAAAGCCATATCTTTTCCATTTGCTAATTTTTCCTTCTGTTTCCCCTTTAATTCATCGATTCGAGAATATAAGCTTTCAAGACTGCCAAATTCTTTAACCAGCTTAATCCCCGTTTTTTCTCCAATACCAGCAATACCAGGAATATTATCTGAAGAATCACCCATTAGCGCTTTTAATTCGATGAGATCAGCAGGCTTCAAGCCATATTTTTCCTCGATCCAAGCTTTATTTACAATCTCAAGATCAGTGATCCCTTTTTTTGTGTACAATATTGTTATATCATCATCAACCAATTGAAAAGCGTCCCGATCGCCAGTAATTATTTCGGTTTGAAAGCCTTTGAGCTTTCCCATCTTAGCTAATGTACCAATAATATCATCCGCTTCATAGCCCTCTTTTTCAAGAATGGTAATATCCATTTTTGTTAATAGCTCTTTTAAAACGGGAAACTGTGTCTCAAGATCTTCCGGCATCCTTTGGCGACCGCCCTTATAATCACTAAAAATTTCATGTCTAAATGTTTCACCTTTTAAATCAAAAGCCACTGCAAGACAATCCGGTTTGAATTCATCCTGAATTTTGACTAGTATATTCACGAATCCATAAATTGCGTTTGTCGGCATACCTTTTGTATTAAACATTTCCCGAATAGCGTAGAAAGTCCGGTAAATAAGACTATTCCCATCGATTAATATAGTTTTCATTTATATTCCCTCTAGTTCCTAGAAATTTTTGAATTTGTGAATTAAAGTGCTCTTCAAAACAATAAAATTATTTGAAAAAATTCTGTTTGCAAAATTCAGAAGCCGCCACCTCGGTGACGGCTTCACTTCAACTTACGTGATTATCATTAATCAAATTTTATTTTTTCTTCAATATTTTTAAATGCGTCTTTTTCAATGCTATTTTTATTGACTTTTACCAATTCAATCTGACTTTCAAACAGTTGATTCTGTAAGTCCAGGATCGTTTTTCGACTCGCCTCACTATCAGCCTTGCTTTGTCGCAGATGTTCCCGATATTGAGTCAAGAGCTCTTCTTTTTCGGCCATTTCTTTATCAAGAGCCTGCTTTTCCTCTTCCAAAGTAGCATATTTTACTTTTTCAGCTTCAATCAGATCATGGGCATCTTTCAGTTCCTCTTTGACTGAATTGATTTCGCCAATCTCCTGAATTTTTTGCTCTTCGGCATTTTCCAGCTCGGCCTCAGCTTTTAAAAGTTTTTCAGTGATGTTCATACAGCCGAGGATTGCAATCCGTATATGATTTGTAAAAGGATTAGCCGTTTTAACACGCTCTAATTCGGTTTTAACATAGTTAGCAACATCAAGAATATGATCTTCATTTTCAGTCGCTTTTAAATTAAATTCTGTATCTAAAATTTTTAATTCAATAATTGATTTTTCAGGCATTTCATTCCTCCTGTAATTAGAAAACTCTTTACCACTATTATATGTAAAAATTTACAAAAAAACAAATGATTTATTTATAAATGGGTTAAAAGGTCTACGATTTCTTGAAATTTTTTAACTGAGTAAGCTATTCCTAATGAATTGAGTGTCCTAAATCCCGTTGGATTACCTCTAACAATTTCTTCGATGGTATAAATCGGGCGGCTTAAGGCATCTGCAAACTTGAGTGTATGCAAGGTTCCACTATTATGAGCAAAAGAAGAGGTCACAATCATCTGACTGGCTGCCGCCTGAAGTCGATCCCGCTCCACAAACCGATAGGCATGTGCTTCAGTCTTTGGTGAATACTCAGAAATCAGACAACCACCCGAATCCAGAATCTCATGTGCCAGTGTTTGGTTGACACTTGGATAGATATTTAATAACCCAGAAGGTAAAAAGGCAACCGTTTTTCCTTTTACTGATAGTGCGCCACGATGCCCAGCAGTATCACAACCTATTGCCAAACCACTAACAGTTACGCCACCATTAAGCGCAATTTCTTTAGCTGCATTATAAGCAAAACGACTCCCCAACTGATCGGGATCACGGCTTCCAATAACAGCGACACATTTTTTTAAATCTAAACAGGAAATATCTCCCAAATAGTAAATCAAAACCGGTCCATCTTCATACAAAAGACATTTGGGGAAATTGTGATTCAGGCAAGACATCATTTTTATGCCATATCTTGCATTCTGACTGGCAATCGTTGACGCTAAATCTTCAGCCTTTTTTACGGTCTGTTCTGAAGGCATGGCCTTGATTATCCCCATTTCACACGCCCGATCAAGCAGATTATTAATTGATTCAGCATTTTCTTGACCACTATTTAATACTTTTTTTAAGCGTTTCCGGCCTAAACCCGGAATTTCCATCATGGTTAACAGGCTATTAATCGCGCAGTCGTCCATTCAACTGACCTTCAAGCTCCACAAGAATTTTCTCGATCACCGGATTAATATCATCGTCGCTCAGCGTTTTTTCCAAATGTCTAAAGCTAAGTGCATATGCCAGACTTTTATGATGTTGAGGAACTTGTTCTCCAGTGTAAACATCAAATAGTTCAACAGATTCAAGCAAATCTCCTGCATTGTCTTTGATAATTGCTAATACGCTGGAAGCCGGAATGTTTTCTTCAACAACGATCGCTAAGTCACGGGAGGTGCCAGGAAATTTTGGTAATTCTTTGAAACGGACATTATATTTTTTAGCTTCCATTAAGGACCCAAATGAAATTTCGCAGATATAGCATCGTTTTGGCAAATTAAAGTTTTTAACAACAAGGGGATGGATTTCGCCAATTTCACCAAGTATAGTTTCACCTACAAAAATTTCTGCTTTTCGACCCGGATGAAGCATATCACTCCCACCAGCAACAAATAGCACATTTTCAATACCTAGTTCAGCAAGCATTAATTCTATTGTGCCTTTTAAATCGAAGAAATCTGTATTGCCATAGCTGCTTAAAACAAGCTTTTTTTGCTGTAATGGTAAGCAATCGCTTTTTTCTGCTTTACTATAGGTATTAGCCAACTCAAAAAAGCGACCCTGAGGATTTTTACGATGGCTGTTTAACGCAATCACTTCTAATTGATGTCCGATCAATGATCTTCTCATCAAGCTGTTTTCCTCACCTAATGGATTAATCAGTTTTACCATATCATCAGGGAGTCCTTCATTTAGACCGCTAATCTTATTTTCGCTGGTAAAAGAGCTGGTCATTGTTTCGAAATAGCCCTGTCCAACCAGAAGCGATTTGATCTGGTTTTCAGTTTTTTGTACTTCAGTTTTTTCTCCAACCTGGGTTTCTCCACCCATGATGGTCCCTGGTATATTATTGTATCCATAAATACGAGCAATTTCCTCGGCCAAATCTTCTTTGATCAGAATATCGGTCCGATAGTAAGGAGGGGTAACTAAAAGTAATTGGTTCTTTTCACGGACTTGGAAAAAAAGACGTTTCAAATAACTGATCATAGTGTCCGCTGACAGATTTATTCCAACAAAACGGTTGACCCATTGCGGATCTAATTCGATTTCTGCCTGTGTTTGCGGATTAGGATAAATGTCAATGATTCCTTCAATGACTTCAACTGCACCAATTTTTTCGAGTAAATAAGTTGCTCGCAGAGCTGCTGTTATGGCCAAGTCTGGATCCACACCTTTTTCATAGCGGGCAGATGCTTCTGTTCTAAGTCCCAGTTTTTTAGAAGTTAAACGTACACTGCTTTTATCAAAACATGCTGATTCTAAAACAATCAGTTCTGTAGTCTCATTGATTTCCGAATTCTGTCCTCCCATAACCCCGGCGATTGCTACCGGAATCTTGCCATTCGTAATCATCAGCATACTTTGATCAATGGCTCTTTCCTGATCATCAAGGGTAATAATTTTTTTGTCATCTGTTGTTTTAACGATGATTTCTTCTGATCCCAAGCTTTTATAGTCAAAAGCATGCAAGGGCTGACCCAGCTCGAGCATAACATAATTTGTGACGTCCACGATATTGTTGATTGGTCGAACACCGCTATTTAAGAGCTTAACCTGCATCCATAAGGGTGAAGGCTCGATTTTTTTAACCCGCATCATTTTACCGATATAGCGCTTGCACAGATCACTTTCAACCTGAATGGACAAATACTCAGCAATCGTGTCTAACGATTCTGGCGCATTATATGTTTCAAATGACCCTAAAGGCTGATCCAGTGTTGCAGATGTTTCTCTGGCAATTCCTAGTACCGACTGGCAATCGGGCCGATTGGCGGTTAATTCCACATCAATGATCACATCATCCAACCACAAAAGTGATTTTACTGATTGACCTAAGCTTGTATTGGCAGGCAGAATATATATGCCATCCATCATTTCTTTGGAAAATAAATCCTGATTCATCCCCAATTCTTCAATTGAGCAAAACATTCCCTGGGATAAAACGCCTCTAAAATCGCTGTCATTTATCGTCTGGCCGTTTGCAAGCACTGCTCCGTCAAGCGCAACTGGAACAATAGCACCCTCAAAAACATTTTTTGCTGCAGTCACAATTACTTTTTCAAAATCCCCAAAATTCACCTGACAAACAACCAATTTATCAGCATTGGGATGTCTATCAATTCTCTCGATTTTCCCAGTCAAGATGTTTTCAATTTTAGGTGAAAGCTCAACTAATGTTTCGACTTTTGTGCCTGACATTGTCAAAGCTTCTCCTAGATCATCTACTTCACACTCAATATTCACATATTCTTTTAACCAATTTAATGAAATTAACATTGTCTCCTCCTACTAAAACTGTCCCAGAAATCTCAGGTCATTTTCAAACAACAAACGCAAGTCATTAATCCCATATTTTGTCAGGGCAATACGATCCAGACCCATACCAAAGGCAAACCCACTATATACTTCCGGATCAATGCCACAATCGCGCAGAACATTTGGATGGACCATGCCACAACCTAGGATTTCAATCCAACCGGTATTGCTGCAAACGCGACATCCTTCGCCGCCACATTTGAAACAGGTTACATCCATTTCCGCACTTGGTTCAGTAAAATAAAACTGATGAGGGCGAAATTTTGTTTTAGTCTGTTCGCCGAATAGTTTTTTTGCAAATAAATCTAGTGTGCCTTTTAGATCGCTCATGGTAATGCCCTTATCAATAACCAAACCCTCCATCTGATGGAAAACCGGAGAGTGCGTCGCATCAATTTCATCGCAGCGATAAACCCGTCCCGGAGAAATAATTCGCAGTGGTGGTTTTTTTTGTTCCATAACCCGCACCTGTACGGGGGAAGTTTGGGTTCTCAAAACAATTTCGTCTGCGACATAAAAAGTATCCTGCAAGTCTCTAGCCGAATGTTCTTTGGGGACATTTAAAAAATCAAAGTTATATTTTGCCCATTCAATATCAGGACCCTCCGCAATTGAAAAACCCATGCCCAGGAAAATATCTTCAAGCTCATTAATCGTTTTTGTTAATGGATGCAGTTTTCCCAAATCTTTTTTACTGCCCGGCAAGGAAACATCGAGGGTTTCCATCGATAATTGGGCTTCAATCTTAATTCTTTCAAACTTTTCTTTTTGCGCTGTCAGATTACTTTCTATGGACTCGCGAACATCATTGGCAATTTTTCCTATTTTCGGTCTTTCTTCAGCTGTTAATTTGCCCATTCCTTTTAAAGCTGCGGTCAATTCGCCTTTTTTCCCCAGAAACTGAACTCTGATAGTATCCAGGTCTTTTAGATCCTTAACACTCTGCACATCTTTTAAAAAACGTTCCTGAATTTCTTTTAATTGATCCTTCATAAACTCTCCCTATAATTTGTTTTACTAAATATAATTTGAATAATTTTATTACATTTTTTTAAACCAATAAAAAAACGCCCTATCAAGGACGAAATTATTCCGCGGTACCACCTTATTTAATACATTAGTATTCTCTTAATATCGTAACGTGATAAACGTTAAAAACTACTGACATAATGTGTTCACTTTTAAACTCATGAGGGAATTTCAGTCAGTATCTGCACAAAATCTTTCAGCCAAGGATTTTTTCTCTGTGCTGCAGTTTGCCGACTTACTTTCTCAATCATCGATTTTTTATTATATTATTTTACCAGCTGGTACATGACAATCCCAGCTGCCACCGAAACATTTAACGATTCTGCCTGGCCAAAGATCGGGATTTGATAAAGGAGGTCGCATTCTTTTTTTAACGCATCACTCATTCCGCGTGATTCATTTCCAAGAATTATCGCAAAAGTGTCGACAGAACTTGCCTCTTTAAAAATATCAATTCCATCTAGGGCAGTGCCAATAATTTTAACCTGTTCATGACGCAAGCTATCAACAAGCGACAAGCAATCCTCTGTTGTCCTTAGATTCAGGTGGAAGATCGATCCCATCGATCCCCTAATTACTTTTTCGTTGTAAAAATCAACTGTCCTTAAAGTAGCAATTACAGTATCAAATCCGGCTGCATCTGCCGTTCGAATAATGGTCCCCACATTATTGGGATCCTGAACATCCTCAAGAATAATATATCGCTTTGCCTTTTTAAGATCAATGCGGCATCTTTTTACCAGTGCAAGTACACCCTCAGGATTTTTCATAGCAGACAATCCTTCAAAAATTGCCTTTTTAACCCAAAAGACCTGATAATTTGCTTCTACATATCTCATCATCAACTCAGAGCCTTTGAGATGATCTGATAAAAAAACTTTTTCAATTATAGCTTGACTTTTTATGGCTTCATCAAGGATTTTTTTCCCCTCGATGATAAAAAGTCCTGTCTCATCGCGAAATTTTTTTTGTCTGAGTTTAGCGATCAATTTTATCTGGTCGTTTTGTCTGGAACTAATTATATCATGCTCTGTCAATTTTGGTTATCTTTCTTAGATAGTTTGTTAAGTTCGTTGATTGATTTGCTTTCGCCCATAACAATAATTTTGTCACCAGGTTTAATCATGTCAGATGCTAAAGGACTGGCATTTAAGATGTCAAATGAACGTATTGCAATGACATTAATGCCATAAACAGCGCGAAGATCCAATTGCTCCAGCGTTTTCCCCTCCCAGATGTGTAAAACATCAACTTCAACGATCATATGATCAGTATCAAGTTCCAGGATATCAATAAAGCCACCCGTTACGAGGGTATGTGCTACTCGCTCTCCCATATCCCGCTCAGGTGAAAAAACTTTTTTAACCCCAAGTTTCAACAGCACCTTTTCATGCTGGGCATTGTTTGCTTTCCCATAGATTTCCTGAATGCCTAATTCCTGAGCATTGACAATCCCCATGATCGAGCTGTTAATATCTGAGGTGATCGAAACCACCACAGCATCGACATTTTTCAGTCCAATAGCTTTTAATGCGTTAATATCTGTAACATCTGCAGTGACCGCATAAGTCACAGAATTTGCGATATTTTGAATTTTCTCTTCGTCATTGTCAACGACAACAACATTACAACCAAGTTCGCTGAGTGTTATTGCTAATGCTTCACCAAAGCGGCCTAATCCAAGAACCGCAAACTGCTTTTCTTTCAATTAACTACTCCTCCTCTAGCCAATCATGATGTTTCCATCCGGTAATTTAAATGATCCAATATTTTCTTTCAAACGTTTCTCGTTTCTCGAAATTGCATAGGCAACCGTAAGTGGTCCAAGTCTGCCCACAAACATTGTAACAATCAGTGCCAATTTGCCACTGATTGAGAGATGCGGTGTAATTCCCATCGACAAACCAACTGTACCTGATGCCGACAAGACTTCAAAAAGAATACTTTCAAAAGAAAGATCCGGTTCACTACATAACAACACAAAGATCATCACAATTATAATTGCCATTGCGATAACAACTACTGATACCGCACGTCTAATAGCTGGCCCAGTTATGGTTCTTTTATGAGCAATAACATCTTTTTTCCCATTTAGGACGGATGCCACAGTTAAAATAATAATCCCAATGGTCGTTGTTTTTACCCCGCCTCCTGTTGAACCCGGCGAAGCTCCAACAAACATTAAGAGCATTGTCAGAAACAATGACGGTTTTGTTAACGCAGCCATATCAATCGTGTTAAATCCAGCCGTTCGCGGGGAAACAGATTGAAAAAAAGAAGCAAGAATTTTTCCATTTAAGGAAAGATTTCCCATGGTTCTCGGATTGTTAAATTCAAAAATAAAGAACAAAACAAAGCCGAATAAGAGAAGTGCTCCAGTAATTACCAAGACGAGTTTAGCCTGCATGGTCATCTTGTTGAATTTACGGATATACAAAATATCACTCGTCACAGCAAAGCCGAGCCCACCAAAGATTATCAATCCCCCAATGACAAAATTAACTAAAAAATTATCAACATATCGAGTTAAGCTGGAAAAATTCCCCATCAAGTCAAATCCTGCATTACAAAATGCCGAGATGGCATGAAAAACACTATAAGCAAGACCTTTTCCAAAGCCAAATTCCGGTATGAAAACCATGCTCAAAAATAATGCACCTACCAATTCAATAACCAGGGATGAGAAAAAAATATACTTGATAAATTTAACAATTCCAGAAATTGAGTCAGTGTTCACTGATGATTGAATTAGTAGCCGATCCTTTATGGTTATACGTTTGCCCGCCAATACGAAAAACATGGTAGTCAATGACATGAAACCCAGACCACCAATCTGAATCAGGGTTATAATGACCAATTTGCCAAATAATGACCAAAACGTTCCCGTGTCAACGACTACCAGGCCAGTTACGCAGACAGCTGAAGTTGCTGTAAAAAAAGCATTTAGAAAACCAGGACTATTACCACTGGCGCTAGAGATGGGGAGCGTCAATAAAAGTGCTCCTATCAATATAACCGCTGCAAACCCAAAAATAAGAATTTCAGCAGGAGAGCGGTGTGTCACATAATGCTTTAATCGAAAGATCTTTTTATTATTCACAATAGTCTCCGTACTCAAGATTTAAATATCATTCATATTTTAACATGCATAAAGAAAAATGCAACAGGAATTCTTAATCCATAATGGTGATTTCAATGTTAGTCAAAATCGACAACCATTAATCAGAATCAATTACATGACTAATTCAATAGCATTCAACTCCCCATGCAATTGATTTGGCACAAAGTTAGGGAGGCTGTAAAATGTCTCATCAAAATTTATTGAGCCTATACGCTAAATTAATCTGATTTAGTTCGCCTTTTAAAATAAACTATTCCAAGAAAAAAACTTCTCATAAAAGTTTGCTTCTACGAGAAGTTATGGGAACACTAATTGATATTTAGACCTTTTTTAGAAACATCAACCAATGATTTAAATCCGTCCATATCATTCATTGCCAGATCAGCAAGAATTTTTCGATCGATCTCAACACCGGATTCTTTCAGGCCAAACATGAATTTGCTGTAGCTAAGTCCATACATTCTGGCACCAGCATTGATACGGGTGATCCATAGTCTTCGGAAATTACGTTTCTTTTCTTTACGTCCGACATACGAAGATCGGAGAGCTCGCATAACTGCTTCGTTAGCAGGTCTGTAAAGCTTGCTTTTAGCACCATAATATCCTTTTGCAAGTTTAAGTATTTTCTTATGTTTTTTCTTGGCGTTAACGCCTTTTTTAATTCTAGACATTATTCAATTCCTCCTATCTTCTAATTTATCGTTTAATCATTAATTTTACGACTTTTGCATCGCCTTTAGTTAAATATGCTGCTTTTCTCAGGTTTCGTTTTGTTTTACGTGATTTCTTATTTAGAATATGACGTTTAAAAGCTTTAGAGCGTTTAATAACACCTGATTTCTTTATTTTAAAACGCTTTGCCGCTCCGCGGTGTGTTTTCATTTTTGGCATAATAATTCCTCCTCTCGCTCGCTTAATTATAATAAACTTCATCCAAAATTCAAGAAAGTATCCGATATTCCGGACAGTCAATTACCTATTTGTCTTTTTTAGGTGCTAGGAACATAGCCATGCTCCGGCCTTCCATTTTCGGGGTCTTTTCGATAACGCCCAATTCCGAGGCGCGTTCTGCAAAGTCTAATAACACATCTTTCCCTCGATCAGTATATGCCATCTCACGTCCTCTAAAGCGAATGGACACTTTTACACGATTGCCCTGTTCTAAAAACTTCAAGCAATTTTTAACTTTAACATTAATGTCGTGTTCTTCCACACGTACCGACATTCTGATCTCTTTGATAACAACCGCTTTTTGATTCTTTTTCGCCTCTTTTACCCGCTGGATTTCTTCATAACGGAATTTTCCATAATCAAGAATCTTGCAAACCGGAGGCTTGGCATTCGGGGAAACTTTAACTAAATCCAAATTTTTTTCGTCAGAGATGCGCAAAGCTTCTTTTGTAGCCATCACACCCAGCATTTCACCGTTCTCATCGATAACACGAACTTCCCGGTCGCGGATTTCGTTATTGATTTCATGTTGAATTTCTTTGCTAATAGTAATATACCTCCATAAAAAAATTGCAGATGGCGCACTCCATCTGCAATTGAAAATTGTTTCCAATCAGATATTAACCTATTTCCCTGAGAAATGAGGTGAGAAGTGCTGCTTCTACTTTATTACTAATTAATTTTAATACATCAAAGTACTCATGTCAAGCATTTTTTTTGTTTTGCAATCAATCTAATCCAATTTCTTTTGTTTTAATTTTGTTTAATAATTTTTCTTTTAAATCAGGAAGACTAATTTGAGCAACATCGCCTGAATCTCTAATTCTAAGCGCGAGGTCACCTCCTTCCATTTCTTTATCGCCAACTACCAGCATATAAGGGGTCTTTTGCATTTGCGCTTCACGAATACGATAGCCTAATTTCTCACCACGGCTATCAATTGCCGCTCTAATCCCCAAATCAATCAACTGATCGGCTATATTTTGGGCAAATTCATTGTGCGCATCGGCAACTGGTATAATCATAATCTGCACTGGGGACAGCCAAACAGGAAATTTTCCAGCAAAATGCTCGACTAAAATACCAAAGAATCGCTCGATACTTCCCAGAATCGTTCTGTGTACAATAACCGGTCGATGCTTTTCTCCATCTGAGCCAATATAAGTCAGATCGAATCGTTCTGGCATCTGAAAATCAAGCTGAATCGTTCCGCATTGCCAGGTCCGGCCAATGCTGTCTTCCAAGTGAAAATCAATTTTAGGACCATAAAAAGCTCCATCACCAGGGTTGATTCGATATTCGATACCTTTTTTCTCCAGGGCATTGCGGAGAGCATTTGTCGCTTTGTCCCAAACTTCGTCAGAACCAATGGCTTTTTCCGGCTTTGTTGAAAGCTCAACTTTATAACTAAAGCCGAAAACATTGTAAATATCATCTGCTAATTCAATTACTTTAATGACTTCTGCCTCTATCTGATCGGGCATCATGTAAATGTGGGCATCATCCTGAGTGAAGTTACGTACACGCATGAGTCCATGGAGTGCTCCTGACAGTTCATGACGGTGGACCAGACCAAGTTCCGCCATTTTGATTGGCAATTCTCGATATGAATGCCCTGTTCGTTTATAAACCAGCATTGCTCCGGGACAGTTCATCGGTTTTACGGCATAAGAGCTTTCGTCAATTTCAGTAAAATACATGTTTTCCCGATAATGATCCCAATGACCTGATCGCTTCCATAATTCAGCATTCAAAATAATTGGTGTTCTGATCTCCTGATAGCCACGCTTCTGATGTTCCTGACGCCAAAAGCTTTCCAGCTCATTTCTAATAATCATGCCTTTAGGATGGAAAAATGGGAATCCTGGCCCTTCATCCTGTAGCGAAAACAGGTCTAATTCCTTTCCCAGTCTTCGGTGATCGCGTTTTTTTGCTTCTTCTAATTTTGTCAAATAATCATCAAGTTCTGCTTTTTTGGGGAAAGAAATTCCGTAAATTCGCTGTAGCATTTTATTTTTTTCATCGCCGCGCCAGTATGCACCAGCCAGACTTAATAGCTTGATTGCTTTAATCCCTTTTAAATCTTTAAGGTGCGGGCCAGCACAAAGGTCAGTAAATTCACCCTGTTTATAGAAACTAATAATTGCATCTTCGGGTAAATTTTCAATTAATTCTTCTTTATAAATTTCACCTTCATCGCTAACCATTTTTAAGGCTTCATCACGAGGCAATTCAAATCGCGTGATCTCAAAGCCTTCCTTGACAATCTCCCGCATTTTATTTTCGATTTTCTCCATGATCTCCGGTGTGATAATCACATCAACATCAATATCATAGTAAAAACCATTATCAATCGCTGGTCCAATTGCCAGCTTTGCCTCAGGATAAAGTCTTTTTACCGCTTGAGCCAAGAGATGAGACCCAGTATGCCAAAATGCGTGTTTTCCACCCTCATCCTCGAATTTTAACAGATTTAATTCCGAGTCATCCATAATTTCATGTCTGATATCCACCAATTCGCCGTTTAATTCACCAGCCATCGTGTTTTTAGCCAGTCCCGGACTAATTGCCATTGCGACATCATAAACCGTAATCCCTGCTTCAAAGGATTTTACAGTGCCATCTTTTAGTGTTACATTAATCATTTTACGCTCCTTACAATCATAATTATTGGGACGTATAAAAACAAAAAACCCTTTGCAAATATGCAAAGGGACGATTTAACGCGGTTCCACCCAACTTGAATTAAATTTTCATCTAATTCCACTTATAGTCTGGATAACGGACAGTGCCGGAAAACCTTATTTCCTAAAGGAGTTCAGGTTTCTGCTCACGGGTGGTTTTTAATCACTTAATCAGGTAATTTCAGCCCATGTTACCTGTCTCTGCCTTTTTTGATCTACTTGTCCCGATCATCGCATTTATTTCAGATTTATTATAGTCGATAATTTAAAAAGAATCAATAGCTTTAAGCCCTTTTTATTTTTTTAAATAGTAGTAGCTTTTGGGAGTAAACAAAAGCCAGGCTTTGTCATCATTAGAGGCATCATGATCCTGATTTTTTTCGAATAGATAGTCGCAGAAAGAAGACCCAAATTCTACAACCTTAATTCTGTTAAATATTTTTTTTGTTGCCAAACCCTCAAACTCAGAAAAATAAAATTGATAATTTTCATTCTCGATCAATTCAAATACTATCTGTTTCTCAACTTGTTGGACACTTGAAAAATTTGGTATCTTGTGCTGATTATGAATGATAAAATCAAAAGCCAAGGCATCGTCAAAAATTTGTGATTTTATAATCTTTTCACAATTTATAAATTCATATAGCAAGGCGTAAAGATTTTCTTTTGAAACACCAATTTGAAAGAAGCCTTTCTTTTTCCACCAGGTCGAAAATCTGAAGAAAAATTCAAAAGGATTTAATATTTTCTGTTCTATTAAGAGATAATTCAAGGCTGTTTTAAAGTAACCGGAATTATGGTAACGATCTAAAA
Source organism: Eubacteriaceae bacterium (assembly GCA_030156895.1). Classification (GTDB taxonomy): domain Bacteria; phylum Bacillota; class Clostridia; order Eubacteriales; family Eubacteriaceae; genus Acetobacterium. Next base: position 28,033 of record JASGLP010000027.1, read on the forward strand.
GACTTTCCATATTTCTCAGAATATACAGCGCTGGCGCCTCAATATAATTGTTTCTAATAATTTCGTAAGGTGAAAAATCAGCAAAAGCATATCCGTGAAAATCTGCTTCTGCCCTTATTCTGGTTCCTTTTAATCCTTTAAGAAAGCCAAGCTGCAGCATATCCGCTTGAAGCATATAAACATCATTAAAGGACTTTTTGAAGCGCTCAAAGCTTTCATATGGCAGTCCCGCGATCAAGTCAAGATGAATATGAATGTTTTTAGCTTCTAAAAGTTTTTTCACATTGCCGCTGATCTCTGAAAAATCGATAGCACGACCAATAGCTTTTAATGTTTTCTCACTGGTGGATTGAACACCTATCTCAAATTGTATCAACCCTGTGGGTGCGGTCTTTAAGCTATTAATCATTTGGTCAGGAATCTGATCGCCTGTTAATTCAAAATGAAAATTAGGGTATGGCTTTTTATCAGCAAGATTCCGTTTACCTTTTTCGATTATATAATCGAAAATTATCATTGCTCGGTCTGGCAGACAATTAAAAGTACGATCCACCAATTTCACTTGTTTGATATTCGCTTCAAAAAAAAGGTCAATCTCAAACAAAACCGACTCTAGATTTCTAACCCGCAATTTTTTCTCGACTGAAGATAAGCAATATGAACAATTGTAAGGACATCCACGCATCGTTTCATAATAGATGATACGATTATTTAATGATTTTAACTCATCAACGGAGTAAGGAAAACTGATTTGATTAAAATCTTGCTCTAATCGTTTTTCTAGTTCCATTTTACCTTGTAAAATATTTTTTTCATAATGATCAAAAGATTCTGCAAGAATTATTTTATCAGAAGCAAATTTATATCCCGAACTCAACGTAAGCATGAAGTCTTTTAGTGCTGCTTCTCCTTCTCCAGTAATAACAGCATCTACATATGAGTAATTATTTACAAGAGATTCTGCATCATAGCTAACCTCAGGACCACCAAATAAAATAATCGCCTCCGGTCTCGCCTTTTTTAGTATCTCAGCTAGTTTGACAACAATTTCAATATTCCAGATATAGCAGGAAAAACCGTAGATATTCGCTTTCATTTCAAGTAACCGGTCGATCATACCATGTATCGAATCATTAACTGATCCTTCAAATATTTCTACCCGAAAATCTAGTACTGCTTCTCTTAAATAGCGAACAGCCAGATTTGTATGTGGATATTTTGCATTTACTGCAACAAGTGTTAGATCATTCATTTCTCCTCCAAAAAAAGAAATCACCAGAAATAATGCTTTTCTGGCTTAAGGCTTATATTATTTCTTTAGGCAATTATCGCAAGGACACAAACTATATTTCATCAAATAAAATTTCTGAGTAAATCGACTCAGAATTCAGACAAACACTGCATCTGTAACCATGTTTTGCAAAAACTAAGAGGGCAGACTCTCTGGAAGTGTTCGTTCAATTTATAAAATCTGCCCTTTAGTACAGCAAAAAATCCAATCTTTATATCATAATACTAAATTAATTTAGTTTTTTCTTGGCATTTTCAAAATACTGACTTTTAGTATTCTTAAACATTGAAACGGAAATAAGTGACATCCCCATCTTTCATAATGTACTCTTTTCCTTCTATTCGTGTGATTCCTAATTCCTTTGCTTTCACATCTGAACCAGCTTCTACCAGCTGATCAAAAGCAGTGATTTCTGCTCTAATAAAACCACGCTCAATATCGGTATGAATTTTTCCAGCAGCTTGGGGCGCTTTTGTTCCTTCTGTAACAGTCCAGGCTCTAATCTCCTGCGGACCAGCGGTTAAAAAAGTAATCAGACCCAACAACTTGTATCCAGCCGAAATAACCTGATCCAGGCCTGAAGCTTCGAGTCCCATATCAGCCAGAAATTCCTTTTTTTCCGCTTCATCAAATTGGGCAATTTCCTCTTCAATTTTTGCGGATATTTTAATAATCTCTTTATGTTCCCCCGAATGATTATCCAGCACTGTCGTTCTTAAACGTTTGACCATTTCGTTGTCTTCAAGTAAATCATCTTCCGAAACATTAGCAATATATAAAACCGGTTTGGTCGAAATCAGCTGAAGACTGTCAATATAAAGCCAGTCGTCTGCCGAAAAGTCTGATTCGTTTGGCATTTTACCTGCTTCCAGAACCTCATGCAATTTTTCCATAAGTGCCATATTGGCTTTTTCGACAGCACTTGATTTAGCCAGTTTTTTAGTTTTTTCCATTCGTCGATCCAGCATTTCCATATCTGCCAGAATTAGTTCAAGATTAATGGTTTCAAGATCATCAATGGGGTCAATCTTTCCATCAACATGTACAACATTATCATCTTCAAAGCATCTTACCACATGGGCGATGGCATCAACTTCACGAATATGCGATAAAAACTTATTCCCTAACCCTTCACCTTTGCTCGCACCGCGAACCAATCCGGCTATATCTACAAATTCAATAGTAGTTGGGATAACTTTTTTTGAGTTATACATTTTCTCTAAAACCGCTAATCGCTTATCAGGAACGGAAACCACACCAACATTTGGATCAATGGTGCAAAATGGATAATTTGCCGATTCAGCCCCGGCTTTTGTTAGGGCGTTAAAAATTGTAGACTTGCCAACGTTGGGTAATCCAACAATACCTATTTTCATTCTATACCTCTTGATTAATATATTTGAAATTTATTACTGTTCCAGGTTACTTAAACCCGATAATGAACTTAATGACGCCAAAGAAATTACTAAACTTACTGCTGCGGTTAATAATTTTAAACCAATAACAGGGATGGCCGTCTTTTTATATGATAAACCATAAAACACACTCAGTCCGATAATTGTCAGAACCAATTCCCAGATTGAAAAAACGTTAAAAATGCCGCTTAGAAAATTTATCCAATCAAACTCGTATGACATTTCCAGGCTCACCGGACCAGAAAAAAACAGATTAAAAATCGCATGCAAGACCATTGGAAAACTGGCGACCCCGATCGCGTAAGTCGCTTTTTTAAAGTCTCCCTCGCCATTCATCTTTTTTAAGATAAAATTGAGAATACCACTCTTAATCAACCATCCCGCCGTCATGGAAATAACAGAACCAATTATTCCTGAAATAATCGAAATGATTTTTACCATTGCCACCTGATCCTCTGGGAGATCTAATTGTGTCGCAGTATTCCCAGCAATGATTCCGGTCAGGATACTGACCAAAATAATGATCATAATTGGTATCCAATAAGTCAATTTTTCTTTTTCAAGCTGGTTTCTAAAGAAACGCACCGGATGGATTAATAAATTTATATAGTTCATACTTACCCCTCTCACTCACTTCGTATTGCGTCCAATGAACTTAAGTTTGCTGCTTTGATCGCTGGACGGACACCTGACAGCATCCCTACCAGGGCTGAAAAAATCAGTGCAAAGATAACCAGTCCTGGGGTTATATAGGAAATCGTTACCGATTCTCCACCCAAAGCAAGGCCGGCAATCAGATTAATCAGTAGAGATATCAATACACTGATTATAACACCGATCCCGCCGCCAATAAATCCAATCATAGTTGATTCAGCAATAAACATGTCTCTTATGTCGTTGATGGATGCACCAATAACTTTCATAATACCGATTTCACGTGTCCGTTCATAAATAGACATAGTCATGGTATTGACGATCCCGATACAAGCAACCAGCAAAGCAACCCCACCGATTCCCCCTAACAAGATTTGCAGCATACCAAATACACTGCCCATGGAATCAAGAATCTGCTGCATCGAAAAAACAGTGAAATCCATCGCTTCAATCTCTGCTGTAACTGTTGTTACGACACTGGAATCTTCGACAGTGACCAAAACTTCAGAGTAACCATTTTTATCAAAATTTATTTTTATACCAGTTTTCCACTCATTCAGGTCATTTACCAGTTGGTCACTGGCGATAATCGAATAATCCTCCGATCCACCTGTCGCCTCTAAAACACCTGTTACTTTAACCTTTTCAGTCCGGTATTCTTCCTCACCGGCTTCATTGGTCCGACTGACCACCAGATTTATTCGCTTGCCAATCAGATCAGCTGGTAATATCTCAGTGGTTTCGACTGAAGCTGCTCCTGATGAATAACTGAATGTCGATAAAACCTCCTGACCTAATATCACTGATGATTCTTCGTTAGCATTTGGTTTTTTTCCATCGGTTGTCCCATAACGCATATCATCCAGAGCTTTATAATCCAAGCCCATTAAAGATACTGAGTATTCATCACGGCCTGTTTCCATTGTCACATCACTCAAACTGATTACGGGTGTCGCTGCCATGACCCCATCGATTCTTTTGAGATCATCGATCGCATCGTCGTTCAGAATTATTTTATCAGCATCCTTTTTGCCACCTGAAATACCAGATACGCCCATCGACGACAAATCAGGATACACCTGAAGTGTTGTAATCGAGCCAATATTAGATAATTCGCCAACAATACTTTTTTGAGCGCCGCTGCCAATTGAAACCATTACGATAATCGAAGCTGTTCCAATAACAACCCCAATGATTGTCAAAATTGTTCTGAACTTCATGCGCCACAGGTTTTCCCATGCCAATAGTAAAAGCTCCTGTTTATTCACAAGACCCCTCCTTTATGCACTAATACCAAACAAAGCCTTGAAAAAGCGGGTGAAGGGGTTTTCATCGTCTTCATTCGCTTCAGATGAAGTCGCGCTGTCAGGGATGTTGATCGTAATATCACGTTCGATGACACGCTCATTATTAAAACTATCCATATATTTCAACGTAATTTTAGCCGGGTATGAGCCAGCCGCATCAGCCGTAACGCTTGTTGAAAAATCATCATAATCATCCTTTTCAAAAGTACCAAAGTATTGAAATCCGGTTCCAAATGTAAGATTATCACCAGCAATTGAAAGTTGCACTCCTTTAACAGGATTTGATCCATAATTTGCAATTTCTAGTGAAATCTCATCAGCTTCATTATCGACGGTAAATTGTTCTGAAGAAATAATCGACATTGAATCAGCTTCATTTAGAAATACACCAACCGTTGCAGCTGAGGTATATTCAGTCTCACCCCATGATTCATACTTGATATTCAGGTTGATGTTATAATTTTTTGCCTCCGCCGAAGGATCCGAAACCATTGGAATATCAATTGTGGTCGTCTCCCCAGAATCTATTTCTTCGACGAAAAACTGGTTGCCATTGCCAACCATCGAAAAGATCCCTAAATCTTCGGAACCTGCTAATGAAGCGACATCAAGGGTAATATTATAAGCATTATACTCACCGTGATTTGATATGGTCACCGACATGACAAATTCTTTCCCGGGTGCAACAGTTTCTGGTGAAAAAGAAACTGCACTTACTTGTAAAAGTGGCTGCTCAGGCCCTGCCAGTACGCTCACCGGACTTATTAACAATAATAAAACCATCAAACATAAAAATACCTTTTGTTTCATACCTTCTCCTCTTCTACATTCATTGATTAATTGTACGTTCAATCACACCATCTTTCATATGAATGACTTTCGTGCAGTATTGTGCAGCTTCCGGATCATGGGTGACAATAACAAAAGTTTGATTAGATTCGCGATTAAGCTTTGTAATCATCTCCATAATATCTTCGCTTGTTTTGGAATCAAGGTTTCCTGTCGGTTCGTCTGCCAAAATAATCTCCGGTGAATTAACCAAAGCCCTGGCGATACTCACCCGCTGTTGTTGACCTCCCGACAGTTCATTGGGTTTGTGATCAATCCGGTCTGCCAGCCCCACAATAGAAAGCGCTTCTTTTGCCCGACTTAAACGCTTATCTTTTTTAACACCCGCAAAAGTAAGCGCCAATGCCACGTTTTCAATAGCCTTCATCGTAGGAATCAAATTATATGATTGAAAGATAAAGCCAAGATGTTCTCTTCGGAATAAACATAATTCATTTTCATTCATTTTACTGATTTCAAAATCCTTAATCTTAACAAGCCCAGAAGTTGGTGGAACCAAACCACCCAGAACATTCAAAAAGGTGGATTTTCCAGATCCCGAAGGACCCAGAAGCGCCACCATTTCACCCTGCTCAATATCGAGGTTGATTCCTTTTAAAATATGAATCGGCTTTTTACCCAAGATAAAATCTTTTTTTAAATCTTCAATATGGATAAACATCCCTTTTAGCCTCCCGTATCATATTGTTATCGAGCAACAAGTTCATCTTTCCATAAACGGTCAAGGTCGTAAGTCTCTCTTTCATTCTGATGAAAAATGTGAACAATCACATCATAATAATCCATTAAAATCCATCGAGACTCTCGCATACCTTCAATGCCTTTTGGGAAAATTTCCATTTCTTTTGTTTCAAATTCAATATGATCCGCGATCGCCTTAACCTGACGTTCGGAACTACCGCTGGCAATCACAAAATAGTTGGCAATACTTGTTTTTTCTGATACATTTAAAATATCAATATCAAAGCCATTCTTAGCCTCGATCCATTCTCCGATTTTTTTTGCAAATTCTTCTGCAGTTATAAAAACCACTCCTTTCAATATAAATTTTTACACTTGTACACATTAGTGAATTCTTATCCTTTTTTTATTCGCAGGATCAGATCATTTCTAGCTGATACTGTCTGTTTATGGATCAGTTGACCTTTATCCAGCAAAAATTTCAAAGTATTGGTTAGGGCTTCCAGGACAGCCATATCCAGATCAAAAACTGCTAAATCTCTTAATTCGGTAAGACCTTTATAATTCCGCCCAGGTTCTATGCAATCAGCCAGATAAATGATTTTATCCAGTTGCGTCATTTTTTTTCGACCTGTCGTATGATATCTAATCGCATTAAGAACCGCCTCGTCATAAACACCATAGTCTTTCTGGGCAATGACCACCCCAACGGGGCCATGCAAAAGGCTGGGATCATTCTTGGATACCCGATCAATTTTTATAGCATTTTCTTGGGCTAATTTCAGCAAATCGGCATTTGAGAAATTTCTGGCGCAATCGTGCAAAAGAGCTGCCTCAACAACCGGTTCGATAGGTTCGTGGTATCTAATCGCCAATTTTTTAGCAACTTCCACAACGCCAAGAGTATGCCCAAATCGTTTTGGGCTCAAGTGGGGTTGAATTTTTTCCTTTATTATTAACTCATTCATCTTCATTCTCATTTTCGATATCAGGCAAATATAAGTGTTCTTTTATGATATATTGTCGGACATTTTCCGGTAATAAATAGCGAATAGAATAACCGCTTTTAATTCTTGACCGAATATCCGACGAAGCGATATCCATTTGTGTTGTATACAGTTTGTAGATAGACGCATCATAAATCTCGCATAATTCATCTATTCGCTCGTCTAATTTACTTTGAGAATAACCGGGTCTGAAGGTCGTGATAAAAGCAACTGATTTTAAGAGTTCATCAGCACCTTTCCACCTGGTAATCTCAAACATCAAATCAGCGCCAGTGATAAAATAGAAAATACAATCTGTAAAGTCACTTTTTAAGGCATTAATTGTATCAATTGTATAGGTAATCCCACTTTGATTGATCTCATGGGTTATCACTTCAAAACTTTCATTGTCTTGAATGGCCAGCTCTACCATCTTGAGACGGTGCTCTCTTGATATTTCATCATCCGTGAGCTTAAAGGGATTGTTTCCGGTGGGAATGAACAAAACCTGATCCAGTTGAAACTGATCACGAGCTGATTCAGCCAATAATAAATGCCCCATATGAATCGGATTAAAACTTCCACCTAATAATCCAATTTTCCTTTTGTTATCCATATCAATTTCCTATCAATCGATTTACTATCGTTTGTTCAATCTCCCGGACGACTTCTTCTTGATCCGTTTAATGGGTTTAGTGTTTTTGGAAGGTACCTCAATTCGTGTTTTCAAAAGGTTTTTCTTGTAAAGAACAAATTTACTTCCGATTGTACAAACAAGCTCAGCTTTGATTGCTTCCGCCAACTCGCGACCGGCTTGATCGGCATCAACCAGGGCATTTTTCTGAACTTTTCCTTTGATCAGTTCTCTGGCAATAACAGCCTCTTTGGTCTGAGCTATGAGTGTATCGGTGATTCCTTCTTTGCCGACGTAAATAATATCAGGCTGATCAGCAGCCAATTTTCTTAAATAATTTCTTTGTTTGCTTGTTAACATATTTTTCAACTTTCCGTTTATTATAACATACTTCTCGCATGCACGCCAAAATTCTACAGATAGTACTCAAACTCGATCTCATTTAAGCGGACAAGATCTTCATCCTTAATACCCATCTTTTCCAGTTCAGTAAAGACACCTTTTTCTTTTAAAACACGCTGAAAATATCCCACTGAGTCAAGATCGTCAAAGTTAACTGAGTTGATGAGTCTTTCCAGGAAGTCAGCAACCACTACGTAAACGTCGCCGTCCTTCTCGATACGGAAAGATTTTTGATCAAATTCTGCCCGATAAAGCTTTTCAGTTTCCGCTTCAATCTCGAAAATCGGCTCTACTTCACCAATTTCTTCAAGTAATACGACCATGCGATCCAACAAAACATCAAGGCCTGTCCGGGTAGCAGCCGAAATTTCAAAAACCTCATATCCGCGTTTAGTCAGGACTTCCTTTGTTTCTTCAATGATCGCAGAATCGGCCGCAATATCCGTTTTATTTAAAGCGACTATCTGACATCGCTTTGCCAGTTTTTTATTATATTTCTCCAATTCCTGATTGATAATATCAAAATCTGCAATTGGCTCTCGACCTTCTGACCCGGAAATATCCAAAACATGTAAGAGCAGCTTTGTTCGCTCAACGTGCCGTAAAAATTGATCACCTAAGCCAGTCCCATCATGGGCACCCTCAATCAGGCCAGGAATATCGGCAATAACAAAAGGTTCAGCATTTTTCCACTCAACAACCCCCAGATTAGGAACCAGGGTTGTAAAATGATAGTTTGCAATTTTAGGCTTGGCTTTGGTAACCACTGATAAAAGTGTCGATTTACCCACATTTGGAAAACCAAGCAAGCCCACATCGGCTAATAACTTCAATTCCAGAATTAAAGTCTTTTCCTGGCCTTTTATTCCCCCTTGGGCAAAACGAGGCGCCTGACGTGTAGCCGTTGCGTAATTCATATTTCCGCGACCACCTCTTCCGCCTTCAGCCACAACCGCTTTTTCACCATCCTCTGAAAGATCGCAAATCACTCTGCCAGTCTCTTTATTTTTGACAATTGTTCCTACTGGTACTTTGATGATTAAATCCTGACCATCTTTGCCCGAACTTCGGCCACCAGTTCCATTGCTGCCATTTTCCGCTTTTTGTTTTCTTTTGTATTTGAATTCGACCAGTGTTCGATGACCATTATCGGCGACAAAAATAATATTCCCGCCGCGTCCCCCATTTCCACCATCCGGCCCGCCATTAGGTACATATTTCTCGCGCCGGAAACTCATACCACCATGCCCGCCATCCCCAGCTTTTACAAAAATTTCTGCTTGATCTATAAACATTTTTTCCTCGCTTATACAGGATCTCACATTAATATAAAAGTCTTCAATATGACTAATCAATTAATGATCGTCCCGTAAAAAATAAAACCCCTTATCAGCTATACGATCATAAGAGGTTTTATCATAATTTTATTAATAGTTCGAAACTAAATAGCTTCTCTTGGGTAAATACTGACCTGCTTTTTATCCCGGCCTTTTCGTTCAAAGCGAACAATTCCGTCTTCCAAGGCAAATAAAGTATCGTCTCCGCCTTTTCCAACATTTAAACCTGGATGGATTTTAGTCCCACGCTGTCTGACCAGAATATTACCAGCCAGTACGAACTGACCATCTCCTCTTTTAACGCCAAGTCGTTTTGACTCACTGTCACGACCATTTCTTGAACTACCTACCCCTTTTTTATGAGCAAATAGTTGAAGGTTCATTTTAATCATATTTTCACCTCCTAATTTTCAACTTCTTCAATTTTTATATAGTTTCCGTAAGCTTCTTCAACACCTTTAATTCCTAAAATATAGGTATCAAGAAGCAACTGTGTTTCCTTTGATATCGAATCATTAGCCGTTTCGGGAATGAAAAAAGTAACCGCTCCCTCTTGGATCTTCTCATTAAGATCTTGGCGACCTACTAGTTCCGTAAGACCATTTAGAATGCTGATCGTTAAAACAGAAATAGCAGCACAAACGATATCTTCTCCAGCATCTGCATAACCAGCATGACCCAGTACAGATATTTGGGAAACACGGTGATTCTCTTTAATGATTTGAATTCGTGTCATTAAGCTTCAATGCCAGTGATTTTTACTTTCATATATGGTTGACGGTGTCCTTGTTTTTTGCGATAATCTTTTTTTGATTTATACTTAAAAATAATCACTTTAGGACCTTTAGCTACTTCCAGAATCTCAGCTTTAACAACAGCATTTTCGACAACTGGCGCACCAACAACCATCTCGCCGTCTTTATTGACAGCTAAAACATCAGTAAAGGTAATTTCTTTAACATCATCTTCTTCGAAATTGATCTTTTCAATCTGAATAACATCATCTTTCTGAACACGATACTGTTTACCACCTGTTTTAATAATTGCGTACATAATCCACCTCCTCTTACCAGACTCGCCACAAAAGGTGCTTTCGTCTTAAAACCTTCTATGTGCGGTACATAACATTAGAATGTTACCACGTTCATTTGCTCTTGTCAATAATTATTTCATATTAACATAATTGTTTGAATGATTTACTTAATTGTTGGTATAATAATCATAGTATCAAAAAATGAAAACAAAGGTTTGGAGGTGCTTTTCAATGTCTCGAAAAAAAAGAATTCCAATGATCTTTGGCCTGATTATTGTTTTAACAATTATCGGGCTGGGAATCTATAATTTTTATCCCAGTTATCAAGCAAAGCAAGAAAAAAGCGCACTGATTGCAGTTGCTTCTGTGTCGCAATCTGATGATGGCAGTGATCGTATAAATTTCGAATCTCTCAAAGCTCAAAACTCCGATACTGTCGGTTGGATATTAATTGAGGGGACACCTGTCAATTATCCCGTGATGCAATCTAGCGACAACGATTTCTATCTTCACCACAATTTTTATAAAGAAGCCAGCGTTCCGGCTTCTATATTTCTCGATTATCTGTGTGATTCTGTTAACACAAGAAATTATGTCTTATACGGCCATTACATGTCGGATGAATCAATGTTTGGCTCGCTTTGGAATTATCAGGATCAAGCCTATCTTGAAGAACATCCAACAATTCAATTTGATATGCCCGGCAACAACGGTGACTGGGAAATTTTTTCGGTCTATACCGTTCCCGCCGATTATGAATACCGACAAGCGGAATTTGTGGATGATAACGACTTTTTTCAATATGTCAGTCGCTTAAAAGCAAATTCCGTATATCCGATAAACGTAGAACCAACCCCGACTGACACAATTCTAACTCTCTCAACCTGCATTTACACATTTGATGATGCCCGTTTTGTTGTCCAGGCCAGGCGAGTGAATTAGCCAAAATCGGCGCAAACCCCGCTCCGACCAATTGGATTTCGCAGTCTGCACGCGGATTCGTACAGTTGCCCAAGTTGAAAACATAAATTATAAGCGTTTCCTTGCAACTGTTCGTCCCGAGGCAGACAGCTGAAAAGCCAATTGTCGGTGCTCAAGTGTTTGAAATTTACTTTATCTTTAATCCACTAGTCACTTTTAAGGGCATTTTTCTTTGTTTAGTTTTCGTTAACTGATACAGTTGAATCCTGCATTCCTGACTTTTCCAGTGGCAAAACATTATCCTGAAAATCAAAACATGATTCAGCAATCACCTTATTCAGAACAATCAGTGAAATCAGGTTTGGAATGGCCATTAATCCATTCATGGTATCAGAAATATTCCAGACAATATCCAGTGTTGTCGTTGCTCCAACAAAAGCCATAATACAGAAAATAAAACGATATGCACGAATCACTTTGTGATTTTTTACAATAAACTCCAGTGATTTCTCGCCATAATATTCCCAGCCGAGAATGGTGGAAAAGGCAAATAACATAATCCCGATGGTCACCAGCCAACCGCCCACAGGCCCCAGGGTTGCGGAGAAAGCCTGAATGGTCAGATTTGCCCCTTTTACCACTTGACCGGTCGCATCAACAGATCCTAAAACACCGGATGTGGCAATTACCAAACCTGTTACACTGCAAACCACCAAAGTATCGAAAAAGGTTCCAGTCATATTGATATAACCTTGTCGTGAAGGATGGTCTGTTTTTGCTGCAGCAGCTGCAATAGGAGCCGATCCTAAGCCCGCTTCATTTGAAAAAACACCACGCGCAACGCCCCAACGCATTGCTGATAACATACTGGCAATAATCGTACCGCCAATACCACCGCTGACCGCTTTTATGGAAAAAGCCATGCTAAAAATCTGAGCTAAACCCGTTGGCAGGTTTCTGATATTAAGTAAAATTACAATAATACCTGCCGCGAAATAAAAAACCGCCATAAAAGGAACAATGACACCGCAAACCCGACCAATACTTTTAATGCCACCCAGCAAAACGATTAGAGCCAGCACTGTAATGATTGCACCCACAATCCAGGGCGCAATGCCAAAAGTTGAATTAACCGCGCCTGCGATCGAATTTGCCTGGGTCATATTGCCAATTCCAAAGGATGCCATAACGGCAAAAAAAGAAAAAGCATAGGCCAGGACAGTACCCAAACCTTTGTTTTTAAACCCATACTTCATGGCATACATGGGTCCACCAGACATTTCACCATCTTCGTTTACCTGGCGATATTTAACTGCCAACACACTCTCAGCATATTTTGTCGATAAACCAAACAATGCACTAATCCACATCCAAACCAGGGCACCGGGACCACCAAGCACCATGGCCGTCGCAACTCCAACAATATTCCCAGTTCCAATGGTTGCAGCCAATGCCGTCATCAAAGATTGAAATGGTGTAATATCGCCGGCTGATTTTTCGCTTTTGTCCTTTTTAAATACGGATTTAATCGCATAGCCCAAGTTACGCCAGGGCAAAAACTTTAACCGGATCGTTAAAAATATTCCCGTTCCCATCAGTAAGGCCAGCATAATCGGCCCCCACACAAAATCGTTTACAATTGCTACTAACTCCGAAAAATTCATTTTTCCTCCCCCAGGATCGTCGTGGTAGTGTCAAGTAAAACACCCCTATTTTTTTATAAAACCTATATTTACAGGGTTTTCGAAGTTTTTTCAAATAAAAAAACAATGACCCCCTGTTTTC
>JASGLP010000080.1 GCA_030156895.1 Eubacteriaceae bacterium
TTGCTTTGCATTTCAGCTTGCAAAACTATGGATTTTCCAGAATGCAACACTCTGTATTTTTTACTTGCAACTTTCTGCAAAAAGTACTTGCAAAAAACACTACAAATATCGGGATTTAAATTCATTCATTAATTTTCTATTCTTAAATAACACATTGAAAGGAAGGTGTCCTATGAGTTTTGAATTTGGTATGAAAGGTTATTCTTTCGGATTAATTGCAATCATTTGCTGGGCTGTAAATATAGTCCTGGGTTTTATTACCTCAAGCATCGATCTTGGCGCTTTTTCAAGTATCCTCTCCTTTGGATTGGGAATTGCTGTACTGGTTTTTGGTATTTTAGCTTTTGTCAATGGCAAAAAAGAGCTTGCTGCTGACCCGGAAAATAAAAAGGCAAAAACCGGGAAAATCATCGGTCTCGTGATCATTATTCTGGAAATCATTAGTATTGTCTTTGTCGTCCTTATTGGCGGACTAGCGATTTGGGGATTATCTACCCTGGTATAATAAAGAAAAGCCTGCAATCAAATTTGCAGGCTTTTCTTTATAAGTTTAGCACCTCAAGGTCATCGGGTATAAAAACATTCCCATCATAATATTCCTTCGCTTCATGTCCATATAATGCTTTTCTCTTTTTTATATTTTTATCTTCCGTATGATAAAGAACCAGATTTGAAACATTCAAGGCGGTCGCATTTTCACATGCTTCTTTTACCGTAACATGTGATTTTTCATAGGGCAAGAATTTCTCCCGTTCATCATAAAGACAAAAAGCCTCATGAAGTAGCCAATCAGCTTTATAAACATATCTCTTTTCATGCCTGTAATAGGGTTCATCGCCTAAAAACGCAAGTTTTTTACCATTAAATAACTTGATTGTAAAAGCCAATTGAGGCTCTTTTGTAGAACGGATATCGAAAAACGTCACCTGATAATCCATGATTTTTTTGGTCTGACCATCTTTTATTTTTTTTAAACAAATCCGCTGACCAAAAAGTTTCAAGATTTTTTTCTGAATCGTCAACTCAGCAATCTTTTGTATTGTTTGAAGAAGTTCAGCTGTCGCATATATTTTTAATTTTCCCTTGTAACTTCCCCGTTCTATCTGTGAGCCTATCATTCGGATTAACCAAATAACGCCCAATAAATGATCAGTGTGACCGTGACTGATAAATATATCATGAACAGCACTTAATGGTATTTCGACCCGCTTTAACTGAGTTAATATGCCATTTCCACCACCTGTGTCGACTAAAAAATAACCTTTATCTCGCTGAATTGCAAAACATGTATTATAGCATTCGGTTACTGCGGCATTTCCTGTTCCTAAAAAAATGATTCGTTCGTTCAAGTAACGCTCCTATTATCTTTTAAATATGGTAAAACTTTTACTGATTTTTACTTGCCTACGACAAATCCTTTAATTGTCTGATCATCAAACCATAACTTGCATTCGCTGACAAATGTCTCTATAGAATCTGAACAATGTATTAAATTAAAACAAGACCGATTTTCATGATTTGCGGCTTCCATAGAATCGATTCCAAAATCGCCTCTAATCGTTCCTTTATCGGCCTTGATAGGATCTGTTGCACCAGTTAAAAACCGTGCATTTTCAACCGCATTGATACCATCCTGAGATAAAATTACCGGAATCATATCCTTTCCAACAAAGTCTTTAATTATTAGCTCTCTAAACCAGTCACCCAGTTTTTCGATCACCTCTGAATAGTGCGCCAGTATTAATCCTTCCGTTACTTTTTTATAGCCAACTAATTCTATTTTGAAACCTTTCTCAATAAAACGTGAAAGAATCTTTTCCACCAATTCTCTTTCGAGGGCATCCGGTTTCATGATTATCAAAGCATAAGTGTCCATATTTTCACCTGTTTTCTAAGAATTTTCCTTAGATTAACACGATAAATTTTTTCTGTCAACTTTTCATCTTAAACTAATAGAAGTATTGACAAATTATGACTTCTCATTAAAAAAATGATTTATTTTCATGCTTCTCCTATCAAGAAAAGCTGCATTGTCATTATTTCTCCAGAGATCAATCATTCATTAGCCAAAGTCTAACAGGCTTTATTTTTTCGCACTTCTTTATAGGCAAATATTTGACCTTTTCTACAGCTATCTCCCTCAACACACAAAATAGAACAATCTTCCATTAAAAGTGTCATTTGACAATTTCGATAACAATTCCTGCAGGTCAACTTTTTCTCATAAATCGATTTGTTGGCACCTTTATTAATTTTTTTCCTGGTCTCCAGATGACTATTCATTTTAACCTCCGAAGTTGATCTTTTCAGCCACAAATGGCCAAGAATTGTTTGTTATATATTTAACAATTCATCTACTGAGATTATAACATAATCAAATCATAAATACATCATGGAAACGATATCTTTTTTATGGAATTAAACAATAATTTATTCCATCTTGTTGTAAAGGCATTAATATTACTATGAAAACAACTCTTGTGATCGAAATAACAAATACGTCTTCATACCTTCGCTTCAAAGATTAGCATATGACTCTAATGCTCAATCTTTTTCACTGCGTTCACGCATGATTATTCTAATTGGTGTTCCAAAAAAGTCAAAGGTCTCTCTTATCTTGTTTTCCAAATATCGCTGATATGAAAAATGTACCAGTGCCTGATCATTCACAAATATAATAAAGGTCGGGGGATTAATGGTAACCTGAGAGGCATAGAATATCTTAAGGCGTCTTCCATGCTTTGCGGGTGGTTGTTTCAACATTACAAATTCTGCAATAGCTTCATTTAATTTTCCAGTCGTGATTCGTTTCTCCGATTGCGCTTTTACAAATTCCACTAATTCAAAAATCTTTCCCAAGCGCTGACCAGTATGTGCTGAGATGAAAAGAATAGGTGCATAGTCCATGAAAGATAACTGGTCTCTAATTTCAGCTTCCATTTTTTTCATCGTTTTATGATCTTTTTCAACTGCATCCCACTTATTTACAATCACAATTGAAGGAATTCCTCTGTTGTGGGCAATCCCAGCAATTTTTGCATCCTGCTCTGTTACACCCTGAGTGGCGTCTATAAGCACTAACACGATATGACTTCGTTCAACTGCCGCCACAGCTCTAACAATGCTATAGCGTTCAATATCTTCATATATCTTTTTTTTCTTTCTAAGTCCAGCTGTATCGATCAGAACATAATCTTTTCCATCAACTTTTACAGCGGTGTCAATCGCATCTCTTGTCGTTCCAGGAACGTTACTGACAATTAAGCGGTCTTCACCTAAAAGTTTATTGATCAAAGTAGATTTTCCAACATTTGGTTTACCGATGACGGCAATATTGAGTCTGTCTTCCTCTTGTTCTTCCTCCACATAATAACGCTTCATACGATCAATTATTTCATCCAAAAAATCTCCGAGTCCCAAACCCTGCTCAGCCGAAATCGACATTGGCTCGCCAATCCCCAGATTATAGAACTCATAAAGACCTGCTTCCATATTAATATGATCGAGTTTATTAACCGCCAGCAATACATCTTTATCATGTTTTCTGATCATATTTGCTACTTCATAATCCGAAGCGGTCAAACCTTCCCGTCCATCAACTATCAGTACGATTAAATCAGCCATATCAATTGCTAATTCAGCTTGAATTCGCATTTGCATCAGGATATCATCCTTGGTATTCGGCTCAATTCCACCCGTATCAATTAAGGTAAAATGGTGATTTTGCCATTCGGCATCAGCAATAATCCGATCTCTTGTTACCCCTGGGGTATCTTCTACAATGGCTATCCGTTCTCCCACAAGTTTATTAAAAAGTGTTGACTTTCCTACATTTGGCCGACCTACAACGGCGACTATTGGTTTTGGCATTTTTTTCCTCACTTCAATTCAATATTTAATAGCTTACAAAATCAGCTATTTTCAAAAATCAATTTTATTCAATTAAGTAATCTTCTTTACTGTTGAAAAATTGTTTCCAGCAATTCTCCACCATTTACTTTTGTTTTAATAACCGGTAAATCAAGTATTTTTCCCAGTGCTTTTAAGTCAAGGTCATCGAGCATCAGTTCAGTATCCTTCTTTAGGGCATTTTCAGGGATTAACAGATAGTCAAATTTACTTTGTTCAAGAATCGGCTTAACTTGTTCAATTATATCTTTGCCAGTCATAAGCCCAGATACGGTGATTTTTTCACCAAAAAAATTATTTTTTATTGGTAAAACTTCAATCTCAATGCTGGTGTATTTTTGTTTAAGTTGAAAAATCAAATCTTGCATCTCATCAAGAGCCGCATAACCTGTTAAAAGACCAATCCTTTTATTGTGTTGTGAGAAAGATTGTGTCTCCAATTTCTCCAGAAATTCATGCTTAAAATCAGCAACCATTCCAACTCCGTTTTCGATCTGAAGAAAGTCGTCATAATAATCAATTCCCGGAAGAGGAATTTTCGCTAATTTAAAAAATTCGTCTGAAGGATAAACAAATCCAAGCCCATAATTTTTACGCATCTGCATCTGAACATTATTGATAATTTCCAATGTCTTTTTAGCTTGTTCCTGGTCGAATGCTTTCAAATCCGGCAATCCTTCTCTGAATTTGGAGATTCCAACCGGTACTACCGAAATCGATTGAAGAACAGGAAAATACGCCTTTAGGTCGTCAAGGGTTTTAACTAGTTCATTTTCATCATTATAACCTGGAACTAAAACGATTTGCCCATTCATTTGAATGCCATTTTCTTTAAACTCATTTAGATATGATAATACACTCCCAGCAAAACGATTATTTAGCATTTTGCATCGTAACACCGGATTAGTTGTATGAATTGAAATATTAATTGGCATGATCCGAAACGATATAATCCGTTTTAACTCAGCATCGGTGAGATTGGTTAGCGTAATATAATTACCCGTTAAAAATGAAAGGCGTTCGTCATCATCCTTAACATACAAAGTATCTCTTAAGCCTTTTGGTAGTTGATCAATAAAACAAAAGACACAATTATTTTTACAGGTTTTCGTATGAATTTGATCTTCTTCAAAATGAAGGCCAAGATCTTCTTCAAACTCTTTTTCTATCTCTAATTCCCAGATTTCTCCATTAGCCTTTTCGATTTCAACTAACAGTGTTTCGTCAGAAATTAAATATCGGTAATCAAGAATATCATTAATGCTGTTACCATTTATCGATAGAAGAAGGTCCCCTGTTTCAAGCGCCATTTCTTCTGCAATACTATCTTTCTCAATTGATCTAATCAAAAATTTTTTCATGTACTCACTTTTCCCAGAAATTTAAAAAACTGTCAATCAACCCGCCGACAGTTTCATCTTTAATTATATAACAAACTTTATAATTTGAAAAGATGCTTAAGATTAATTAACAATTTAGCCTGGCTATCATTTAGTCACTTTTGCCCACCGGACAAACAGCTACACACAAACCACAAACTGCTCCCCTGCCAATATGATTAAAGTGCTCTTTCATATATGTACTACACGCATGTGCGTCATACAGCTTATTACGTGCAATTCCAATTTCCCAGTTTATTCCTTCAATTGCCAATGCAGGACAAGCCATCACGCACGCTTTGCATGATTGACATTCGCTTTTTTCAAATGGTGTTCCAGTCAAAAAAGGAGCATTCGTCAGAATTGTCCCCAACCTTACCCTTGGACCATATTGCCTATGAACAAACAAAGCACTTTTTCCTATCCAACCTAATCCAGCAAGTACCGCCCCAGTTTTACGTGAAAAAGCACTGCAATAAGGCTCCTGATTAGGACCGTTTATCGACTGCGAGGCCGGTATCGGCATCGATTTATAGCCTTGCGATTCAAGGTAGAGACATAGCCTTAAGGAAATTTGATCAATCAATCTGTTAACCGCGCGATAATGACTGAAATATGTGTGTGTCGGTTCATCAACTAATTGATCCATTACACCATTAGCAAGTTTCACGACAATTGTAATAGCATTTTTAAAACCATAGCGTTTTTCAGCAGCAATCATACTTAAATCAGAATATCCCAGTTCAGTCGCTCCCAATGGAATTGCCAACTCGTTTAAATGTGTAATCATCTGATTATTTTTCAAATTTTTCTCCTTTTTCACATTGAGATATCATCTAAACCAATTAATATGATACAATAGAAGCATAAAATGAAAGTGGTGGTTCATAATGCTCTTTACTTCCGAACAACAAGCTGAAAATAAATTGATTATTCTATATGTACTTGATCAGATGAAATCTGCCCTAACCCGTGAGCAAGTGGCTCTCATCGTCATCGAAAATATTCAGATTACCTATTTTGACATTCAGTTCTATATTGATGATTTAATCAAAGATGATTTTATTCATACAATTCAACTTGAAGAAAAACTCATCTTGAAATTATCTGATGTCGGAAAAGCTAGTCTCGAAATTTTCTACGAGAAAATCCCTGTATACATTCGTGACATGATTGACCGCTACCTAAAAGAAAATCATGAGAAAATTTTTAAGGAAATTCGCGTAGCAGCAAACTATCATAAAAAAAGTGATACAGAATACATTGTAGAATTAAAATTCTACGAAAATAATCTCATGCTGATGGAAATATCCTTAGATGCTCCAACGCAAAAATTAGCCCTCGAAATATGTAACCGCTGGAAAGAAAAAACACAAGCTCTTTACTCTGCAATATTGAAAACTTTAACTTCATAGGAAGCAATGAAAAGAGCCTGCATTTTATTTTCTGTTTTTCATTTTGTATAACTCTTTAATGACATCTTCACGCTTTTCAAAAGCCTCAATGCTCATTAAAACCATATCTTTATCACCATCTTTTGTTATATATACCGGTTCACCCGATGTTCTGGCTAACTTTGTGATCTTTTCATAATCTGCTAGCAGCATAGAAGTTGTTCTGACAATCATGTTTCCACCTCATTTGTTTATTAATCTGATTATAAAGTGGATTAGAATTTTTTTCAATCAAAATCGACGTATAAAATTTCAAAAATATGAACTTCATTTCAAAATTTAATAGCATCAATCATTCAGACCTAGTAATCAGAAGCACTTAATTTCAGCTGTCTGATTCGTTCTTTTGCCTTTTCATCTCCCTTATAAGCCGCTTTTTCCAGCCAGTAGCGCGCCTTTTTCAAATCCTGTTTAACACCTTTTCCAGCATAAAACATCTCACCCAGATTAAACATCGCCTGAATGCAACCGGAACTGGCAGACATTTCCATGTATTCAAAAGCTTTTTCGTAGTTTTGTTCCAAACCAAAACCATGATAATAAAGATCCCCAATATTCAAAAGAGCCACCTTATTGCCATCATTTTCAGCCGCCCTCTTAAACCAGTATAAAGCCAATTGATAACTCTGAGAAACGCCCAAACCCTGAACATAACAAAGGCCTAGACGGTTTTGGGCACTGCTATTTCCCTGTTCTGCCCCTTTTTTATACCATAATACTGCTCTTTGAATATCTTGTAATTCCAGCTCATAAAGTTTCCCAAGACTATCCATCGCAGCTGTAAAGCCTGCATCAACAGCTTTCTTAAACCAATATTCTGCACTTGAAATATTTTTGTCGATTCCCTTTCCAAGTAAATAACAGTTTCCCAGTTTGTGAAATGCATACACATTATATTGACTGGCTGCCTTATTAAATAATTCAAAAGCTAACTGATCATTTGCTTCAAGTTCACCGTTAAAATACATGCTGCCTAAATGAACCATGGCATCAGAATTTTCAAGTTCTACTGATTTTTGAAAATAGTCCTTGGCTCGTTGTGCATTTCTAAGAACAGATCGCCCTTTTCTGTAAATTATGCCCAGTTCACACAAGGCTCGATCATGATTCTGTTCTGCCGCCTGTTCTAGGCAATGGATCATCTTTTTTTGGTCTTTTTTAGTACCCTTACCCTCATAATAGCAGAAGGCCAATTCATACTGAGCCTCTGAATGCCACTTCTGGGCTGCATCTTTTATAAGCTCAAAACCTCTTTTCTGGTCAGAAATCTCGGTCATTTGGTGAATCAGACAACTTCCAAGCATCACTTGAGCATCAAGATTCCCTTTTTCGACCACCTTTTCATACCAGTAAATGGCCTTTTTATAATCTGGAGGACAGTAATATCCATCATAGTAATAATTGCCGAGAATCAACTGAGCCGGTAAATAACCGAGTTCAGCTGCCTTTTCACACCAATAAATGGCTGTTTTAATTTCTTTGTCGACCCCCGCTCCGTAAAAATAGCAGGCGCAAAGCACATATTGCGCTTCAACAACATCAGATTCTGCTGCGCTAGAATACCATTTAACAGCTTTTGAGAGATCTCGCGAGACCCCTTTCCCATTAAAATAGCAGCTTGCCAGGTTGCACTGTGCCTCTGGATCACCAGCCTCTGCACCCATTTTATACCAGAAAAATGCTTCTTTGTTGATGATCGGCGTCCCAATTCCCTGCTCGTAGCAAAAACCCAAGAACAACTGTGCTTTTGCATGAAATAGAAAGGCTGCTTCTTTAAAAAAAATAATTGCCTCTTCAAATGAGCCGTTGTTATAGCACTCAATCGCCTTTTCGAAAAAAACCTGACTTTGGGAGGTAACATAAGGTTTCGTTTTAACTTTCATAGAATTTCCTCCTTTTATCAAATTTCAGAAATGCCTAAAGTTAATATTCATATACCCTTATTCTACGCTTTATCACACTTTTACCACGATTCCGGATCTTTTTCACCACCAAGTATTTTTTCTAATATTTGTGGATCTAGTGGTCTATAATAATAATAGCCCTGGATCTCATCACACAGCGTATCTTCCAAGAAAATCTTTTGATTTTCGTCTTCGACCCCTTCGGCAATAATTTTCAAATCCAGACTTTTTCCCAGATTGATAATCGCTTTTGCAATTTCCTGATCCTTTTTGTTATACCCCACATCGTCAATAAACTGTTTATCCATTTTGAGGCGTGTTATCGGCAGATTCTTCAGTCGCCCTAATGACGAATACTCCGAGCCGAAATCGTCGATTGAAATTGAAAGGCCAAATTCCTCTAATTCTCTCAGTTTTGAGACAATATCATTAAATTCCTGAATGGCAGTAGACTCCGTAATTTCCAGTTCGAGCGTTTTAGGATCAAGTTTTGTCTCTAATAAAACAGCTTTAACACTTTCTACAAAATTCGGATTCTTAAACTGACTGGCGGAGATATTCACTGCCATAATAATTTCTGGCAAGCCCTTATTCTGCCAATCTTTTGCCTGTTGACAGGCGGTTTTTAAAATCCAATCTCCAATGGGATTTATTAGTCCAGTACGCTCTGCTAGCGGGATCAGAACTTCTGGCGAAATTCGCCCCATCTCCAGATTATCCCATCTAAGAAGTGCTTCAACACCAACAATACATTCATTTTTTAGTGAAACCTGGGGTTGATATTGAAGGAACAGCTCTTCCCGCTCAAGAGAACGATATAACAAATTGGTGATCTGATTTTTTTTCATCGCCTCGTTTTTAATCAAGTCGGAACACAAATAATATTGATTCCTCCCCAATTCTTTTGCTTTAAAACGCGCAATATCAGCATTCATGATTAAGGTACCTGGTTCTTTACCATCACCTGGATAAATAGCTATCCCAGTACAGGCTGTTACATAAAAAGACTGTCCTTTCAGCACAAAGGGCTCATAAAAAACCTGCATGAGTTTCCTGGCAATCGGAGTCGCATCAGCCTCGTTAGAGATGCCTTTTACCATCATTACAAATTCGTCACCGCTAAATCGCGAAACCACATCGTTTTTGGATAATACTGAAGTCAGCTTTTTCCCCACCGATTTTAAGAGTTCATCGCCAATGGTGTGTCCTACTGTATCATTTACCGTTTTGAATGAATCTAAATCGAGAAAAAAAACGGCAAGACCTGAATCGAGCATTTCAAGTCTGATCATTTCAAAATAAAGGTAGTCTTCGAAAAGCGTGCGATTTGGCAGACCGGTTACCTGATCATAATATGCCATCTGATTAATTTCTTTTTCCGAACTTACTCGTGTCAAAGTATCGCCCAATATATTTGCCAACAATTTAGAAA